>DASYTU010000036.1:0-8823 GCA_036001925.1 Actinoplanes sp. | reverse complement strand
GGCCGCACCCGACCAGGCGCTACGCAGTCGTGCGACGACAGGGCCGAGCTCCACCGACCACCGCCCTGCCAGCGCCGCCCATGTGCGCCAGGCTACGGCCGCCGCCCGCCACCTGCCCGGATCGGTGGCCCGCAGCCGTGCGTAGATCACCGCCGTCATTGGGTTCCACCGCTCACAAAGGCGCCGAGGGCGTTCGGCGGTTTGCGTCGCCGCTGTGCCGCCGTTTGGGCGGCCAGCCGGGGAGTCGGGCGCGATATCCCGGCCGACGAGAGTGGACCGGGGACGTGGAGTGTGGTGGGCGACGGCGCCGGAGCGCCGGGACCGGGAGGGGCCGCGGAGGCGGCGCGGCCGGGCGGTGTCGAGGCGGCGCGCCCCGTTGTGGGATGCGATGCGATGCGGTCGGGCGCGGACGCTGAGGCCGTGCTCCCGGGCGTGGGCTTCGATGTGGTGCGGTCGGGCGCGGACGCTGAGGCCGTTCTCCCGGGCGTGGGCTTCGATGCGGTGCGGTCGGGCGCCGATGCCGATGCCGTGCGTCTGGGCGCGGGCTTCGACGCGGCGGGGTCGGGCGCCGACGCCGTGTGGCCGGGCGGCGGCGCCGATGAAGCGCACTCGGGCGGCGCCGAGGCGGCGGGATCGGGCGCGGTCATGCCGCGGCCTGCAAGCGCGACGCGGCGCGGTCGTCCGCGTCCTCGTAGTCGACCACGGCCGCCACGATCTGGCGGGCCGCTGCGGCGATGTCAGCACCGGTTTCCGCGAGCGTCCGGCGGGTCGCCTCCGCGGCCAGCGCGGCGACGTCGCTGGCCGCCCAACGCGGCACGGCGACCGTCGCGGGGGCCTCGGCCGCGCCGCTCGTGACGCGCGCGGCCGTGTCGGCGAGGGCGGACGCGCCGGCACGCATCTCATGTGCGTCGACCTCGAGATCAGGATTCATCGGCAACCTCCGAACATCAGCGAACGAGATGCGCCCGACGTTAGGGGGTCCCGCCGACAGAAATGTGCGCCTGTGGACAGCCGTCTTCCGCCGTACCCGTGGGTTGTCCACAGGCCTTGCCCACGATGGACCGCGCGGCTAATCTGCGGCGCCCACTAGGGTTGTGGCCGTGATCGTGTCCGTCGGCATCGACGTCGTGCTTGTGGAACGGTTCGCCCGCGCCTTGGACCGCACGCCGCTGCTGTTGGACCGGCTGTTCACCGACGGCGAGCGGCTGACCGAGTCGGGCAATCCGCGGTCGGCGGAGTCGCTCGCGGCCCGGTTCGCGGCCAAGGAGGCGGTGGCCAAGGCGCTTGGCGCTCCCGCTGGCCTGCGGTGGCACGACTGCGAAATCGTCTCGGACCCGGACGGGCGCCCGTGGTTGACGGCTTCCGGTACGGTCGCGGCGGTCGCCGCGGAGCGTGGCATCGTTCGCTGGCACCTCTCGCTGTCGCACGACGGTGGCATCGCATCGGCGATGGTCGTGGCCGAGGCCTGAACTTGTCGTACCCGGGGGATAGAAACTGGGACGTGGCACGGGAGGGGACGACGTATGCGGCTGGCGTGGCGGGTGGCAGATGTGCGGGCGGCCGAGAAGGCCCTGATGGCGACGCTGCCCGAAGGCACGCTGATGCAGCGCGCCGCGGCCGGCCTGGCGCGCCGGTGTGTCCTGCTGCTCGACGAGACCGGCGGTGTCTACGGCGCGAGCGTCCTGCTTCTGGTCGGTAGCGGTGACAACGGCGGGGACACGCTGTACGCGGGCGCCTCGTTGGCCGGGCGGGGAGCTCGGGTGCGCGCGCTCCTGCTCAATCCGGAACGCGTGCACCTCGCGGGGCTTGCCGCGCTCCGGCGGGCCGGCGGGTATACCGTTCGCGACCTGCCCGACCGCGTGGACCTGGTGCTGGACGGCATCGTCGGCATCGGCGCGAGTGGCGGCCTGCGACCGCCCGCGGACGCCATCGTCGCGGCGCTCGGCGACCTGCGCGACCGGGTCGGACAGCGTACGCCGGTGGTCGCCGTGGACGTGCCCAGCGGCGTCGCCGTCGACACCGGTGGCGTGCCCAGCGACGCGGTGACCGCTGACGTGACCGTGACGTTCGGTTGCCTCAAGCCCGCGCATGTGGTCGGACCCGCCGCGACGCGCGCGGGCCTTGTGGACCTGGTCGACATCGGGCTCGGGCCGATGCTCCGGGCTGCCCCGGCGATCCGGGTGCCGGACGCGGCCGACATCGCCACGTGGTGGCCCCGGCCCGGGCCGGCCTCGGACAAGTACAGCCGGGGCGTCGTGGGCGTCGCGACCGGCTCGGCGACGTATCCGGGCGCCGCCATGCTCTCCGTCTCCGGTGCGCTCGCCGGGCCGACGGGCATGGTCCGTTACGCCGGGAGCGCGGCACCGGACGTCGTTCGTGCGCATCCTTCCGTGATCGCGGTGCCACGGGTCTCCGAGGCGGGACGCGTACAGGCCTGGGTCTGCGGCTCCGGGCTCGGCACCGACGACGCCGCCCGGACCGAGCTGCGCAGCGTGCTCGCCACCTCCTTGCCGGTGGTGCTCGACGCCGATGCGCTGACCCTGCTGGTCGACGGCCAGCACGCCGCCGATCTGCGCCGGGACGCGCCGCTGGTGATCACGCCGCACGATGGCGAGTTCAAGCGGCTGGCCGGCGAGGCGCCCGGCGCCGACCGGGTCGCGGCGGCCTGCAAGCTGGCGGCCTGGATCAACGGGGTGGTGCTGCTGAAGGGCTACCGGACGATCGTGGCGACCCCGGCGGGCGAGGTGTGGGCCAATCCGACCGGAACCCCGGCGCTTGCCACAGCTGGCAGCGGCGACGTGCTCGCGGGCCTGCTCGGCTCGCTGCTCGCGGGCGGCCTCGCGCCGGAGAGGGCGGCAATCGCGGCCGCGTATGTGCACGGGCTGGCCGGCCGCCGCGCAGCGGAGGACGGTCCCGTCACATCACCGGACGTGGCGAGCGCGCTTCGCCCCGTGCTGGCCGACCTGCTCGACTGAGAACTGTCGTACCGCTCAGTAGGCTTAGGACATGTGGCAGGCCGAGGTCCGGATCGATCTGGACGCCATACAGGACAACGTCGCGACGCTGCGCGCCTCGACCACGGCCGAGGTGATGGCTGTCGTCAAGGGCGATGGGTACGGCCACGGCATGCTTCCGTCCGCGCGCGCGGCACTCGCTGGCGGGGCGACCTGGCTCGGCGTCTGCACGCTCGACGAGGCGCTCGAGCTGCGCCGCGGCGGCATCACCGCACCCGTACTCGCCTGGCTGGTCGCGCCCGGGTTGCCGTTACACGACGGCGTGGTGGCGGACGTGGACCTCAGCGCGGCCAGCCTCGACCAGCTAGCCGAACTGGTCACCGCCGCCCGCCGCGCGGGGCGCCCGGCCCGCGCGCACCTCAAGCTCGACACCGGCCTCGCCCGGGGCGGTGCGACGCCGGCCGATTGGCCGGCGCTGCTCGAGGCCGCCGCGAAGGCGCAGGCCGACGGCGACGTCGAGGTCGTGGGCATCTGGAGCCATTTCGTGTACGCCGACGCGCCCGGCCACGAGACCATCGATCGTCAGCTCGGCACGTTCGCCGACGGGCTGGCCGTGGCGGAGCGGTACGGCATCAGCCCGCGCTACCGGCACATCGCGAACTCGGCCGCCACGCTCACGCGGCCCGACGCCCACTACGACCTTGTCCGGGTCGGCATCGCGGTGTATGGGCTGTCGCCGCTGCCGCGTGAGTATCCGACCGGTCTGCGCCCGGCCATGACGGCCCGCGCCCGGGTCGCGCTGACCAAGCGGGTACCGGCCGGTCAGGGCGTCTCCTACGGCCACACCTACGTCACGCAGCGGGAGACGACGCTGGCGCTGATCCCGCTCGGGTACGCGGACGGCGTGCCCCGGCACGCGTCCAATGCCGGGCCGGTCGAGCTGGGCGGCAAGATCCGGACCATCGCCGGGCGGGTATGCATGGACCAGATCGTGCTCGACTGCGGGGACGACCCGGTCGCGGCGGGCGACGTCGCGACGCTGTTCGGATCCGGCGATGACGGCGGACCGACGGCCACCGATTGGGCGGACGTGGTCGGAACGATCAACTACGAGATCGTGACGAGGTTCGGCAGTCCACGGGTGCCGCGCGTATACGACGGAACCGCAGGCGTCCCCGACGCCGCTACGGCTCCCACGGGCGCGGACACGGCCAAGGCCGCGGTCGACGGGGAGGCCTCGTGAGCCCCCGCAAACCGCCCTCCATCTCGCGACGCCGGGCCAAGCAGGTCGGCATCGTCGGCGCCACGGTCGGTGTCGCCGCCGCCGGGCTGGCCACCGCGCTCGCCGTCGAGCGAGCTCTGGTCCGCCGCTCCATCAGCGCGCCCGGCGACCCGTACGTGGACGAGCCGTTCGGTGACCAGCCGTTCGACGAGGAGCTGACCGTCACCGCCGCCGACGGCACGCACCTGCATGTCGAGATCGTCGAGCCCAAGGTGCCCACGACGAAGCCCACCATCGTGTTCGTGCACGGCTTCGCGCTGGACATGGGCACGTTCTACTTCCAGCGGATCGCGCTCGCCGAGCGCGGCGACCATCGGCTCGTCTTCTACGACCAGCCCGGCCACGGCCGGTCCAGCCGGCTCGAGTCCGGAAACTACGACATGGCGGCGCTGGGCAGGTCCCTGGCCGCCATCCTCAACGCGACCGTGCCGGACGGCACGATCGTCCTGGTCGGCCACTCGATGGGTGGCATGACGATCATGGCGTTCGCCGAACAGTACCCGGAATGGTTCGGCAAGCGCGTGCGGGGCGTGGCGCTGATATCCACCTCGGCCGGCCTCTTCGACAAGGCGAGGCTCGGCCTCCCGTCCCTGGTCGCCCGCGCGAGCGCGCCGTTCTTCCCGCTCTGGGGTGGTGCGGCCCGGCTCGGTGGCGGCGCGATCGACAAGGCCCGGCTCGCCGCCTCCGACCTGGCCTGGCTGCTCACCCGCCGGTACGGCTTCGGCGAGACGAGGCCCAGTCCGTCGTTGGTCACGTTCGTGGAGAGCATGATCTCCGAGACCTCGGTGGAGACGGTGACCAAGTACCTGCACACGCTGTACACGCACAACCGCTTCCCGGCGCTGTCCGCGCTGCGCGGCGTGCCGGTGCTCGTGCTGGTCGGCACGAAGGACTACCTGACCCCGGTGACCCATTCGGAGGAGATCCTGAAGCGCCTCCCGGACGCTCAGCTCGTCAAGATCGACAATAGCGGGCACGTCGTCATGTTGGAGAAGGCCGACGAGGTCAACGCGGCGCTGATTCCGTTCCTGGACAAGATCGATCAGGAGACCACGTCGTGATCATCACCGGCATCCGGCTCGCCACGGTGGATGACACCCGGGCGTTCGGCCGCCGCCTCGCCGCACTGCTACGCCCCGGCGACCTCGTGCTGCTGACCGGGCCGCTCGGTGCCGGGAAGACGGCGCTGGCGCAGGGCATCGGCGCGGGCCTGAAGGTACGCGGCGACGTCACGTCGCCGACCTTCGTGATCGCGCGACTGCACCGGGGCGAGGTGCCACTCCTCCATGCGGACGCCTACCGGCTCGGCGCCAAGCCCGATCCCCGCGCCGAGATCGACGACCTCGACCTGGACGCCACCGCGGAGGACGCGGTCACGGTGGTGGAGTGGGGCGAAGGCCTGGTGGAGCACCTCAGCGAGGCGTACCTGCAGATCCGGATCGACCGCCTGGACGACGACACTCGGATCGTCGATCTGGTGCCGCACGCCGGCGACTGGTCCGCGCGGCTGGAGAGACTGTGAACCTCCCAGAGCTGTTGCCGGAGGCGTGGCGGGAGGCGTTGGAGCCGCTGCTGGATCCGGCCGCGACCGCGGCGCTGGGCGAGTTCGTCGCGGCCGAGTACGCCGCGCACACCGTCTACCCGCCGATCGAGGATCTCTTCGCCGCCTACCGGTTGTGCCCGCCCGAGTGCGCCCGCGTCCTCATCCTCGGACAGGATCCCTATCACGGGGCCGGGCAGGCGCACGGGCTCAGCTTCAGCGTGCGCGACGGGGTGCGGGTCCCGCCGTCGCTGCGCAACGTCTTCAAGGAGCTCGCCGACGACCTCGGCGTCGCGCCACCCGCGACCGGTGACCTCTCCGGCTGGGCGCGGCAGGGTGTGCTGCTGCTCAACGCGGTGCTCACGGTGCGCGCCGCCGCGGCCGCGTCGCACGCCGGCAAGGGCTGGGAGGCGTTCACCGACGCCACAATCCGGGCGTTGAACGCGCGTGACGAGCGGGTCGTCTTCCTGCTGTGGGGCGGCTACGCCCGCAAGAAGGCCGCCTTGATCACCAACCCGGTGCACGTGGTCCTGGAAGCGGGGCATCCGAGCCCACTCAATTCGAAGGGGTTCCGGGGCGCGCGGCCGTTCAGCGCCGCGAACAAGGCGCTCGCCGACGCCGGCCGGCCCGTCATCGACTGGGATCCGGGACGCTAGGGTTCAGGACGTGCTCGTACTCGCCCTGGACACCGCGACGCCCGCGTCCACCGCGGCGGTCGCGGAGGTGACCGGCGGCGGCATGCGGGGCATCGCGGAACGCCGTACCGTCGATCCTCGCGCGCACGGCGAGCTGCTCGCGCCCGAGATCGCCGCCACGCTCGCCGAGGCCGGGATACAGCCAGGCGACCTCGGGGCGATCGTCGCCGGGCTGGGGCCCGGCCCGTTCACCGGGTTGCGCGTCGGTCTGGCCACCGCGGCGAGCATGGGGCAGGCGCTGGGCATACCGACGTACGGCGTGTGTTCGCTGGACGCGCTCGGCCTCGCCGCGGGGCCGGGCCGCGTGCTTGTCGCCACGGACGCGCGGCGTCGTGAGGTCTACTGGGCGACGTATGCCGACGGCAGGCGCACCCGAAACCCCGACGTCGCCAGGCCCGCCGACGTGATCGTCGACGTCGACCGCGCCGTAGGGGAGGCCGCGCTGAAGTACAGCGACGTCTTCGGCGTACCGATCGACGAGATCCTGCTCTATCCGCCTGGCGCGGCGCTGGTGTCGCTAGCCGCGGACCGGGTCCGCGACAGGGCGCCCAGCGAACCGCTCACGCCGCTCTATCTGCGTCGCCCCGACGCCGTGGAGTCGTCGGCCCGCAAGCCAGTCCTGCAGTGATGCGCCTGGAACGGTTCCGCTGGTGGCACATCATCGACGTGCTGCCGATCGAGGAGGACCTGTTCGGCGCGGAGCGGTGGTCGCCCGCCATGTTCTGGAGTGAGCTGGCCCAGCGGCATTTCTACCTGGTCGCGCTCGACGCGGACGATGTCGTCGGGTATGCCGGACTTGCCGTGGTCGACAAGGAAGAGTCGTGGGTGCAGAACATCGCCGTGCGGCGGGACGTCCAGCGCCACGGCGTCGGCCGCGAACTGCTCGAGGCTCTGCTGGCCGAGGTCGAACGCAGAGGCGTGGCGAAGACCCTGCTCGAGGTGGCGGTCGACAACGTCCCGGCCCAGCGCCTCTACGCCAAGTACGACTTCGAGCCGATCGGCATCCGCCGCGGCTACTACCAACCCAGCAACACGGACGCCCTGGTGATGATGAGAAGTGCCTGACGAACCCCTGGTCCTCGGCATCGAGACCTCGTGCGACGAGACCGGCGTCGGCATCGTCCGCGGCCGCACGCTGCTCGCCGACGCGCTCGCCTCCAGCGTCGACCAGCATGCTCGGTTCGGTGGCGTCGTGCCTGAGGTCGCCAGCCGCGCGCACCTCGAGGCGATCGTGCCGACCATGCGGCGGGCGCTCGACGACGCGAACGTCTCCCTGGGCGACATCGACGCGATCGCCGTGACGGCCGGGCCCGGCTTGGCGGGCGCACTGCTCGTCGGGGTCGCTGCCGCCAAGGGATACGCGTTGGCGGCCGACAAGCCGATTTACGGGGTCAACCACCTCGCCGCGCACGTCGCGGTCGACACCCTGGAACACGGTCCCCTGCCCGAGCCGGCGGTCGCCCTGCTCGTCTCGGGCGGCCACTCATCGTTGCTGCTGGTCGACGACATCACGGCCGGCGTCACCCCGCTCGGCGCGACGATCGACGACGCGGCGGGGGAGGCGTTCGACAAGGTGGCGCGGCTGCTCGGCATGGGGTTCCCCGGAGGTCCGGTCATCGACCGTACGGCGCGGGACGGCGCCGCCGACGCGATCGCGTTCCCGCGCGGGCTGACCGCGCCGAAGGACCTCGCCGCGCACCGTTTCGACTTCTCCTTCTCGGGCCTCAAGACCGCCGTGGCGCGCTGGGTGGAGGCGCGGGAGCGCAGCGGCGAACCGGTGCCGGTGGCCGACGTGGCGGCGAGCTTCCAGGATGCGGTCTGCGACGTACTCACGGCGAAGGCGCTAGACGCGTGCCGGGCGTACGGCGTCGAGACACTGATCATCGGCGGCGGCGTCGCGGCGAATTCGCGGCTGCGCGCGCTCGCCGAGGAGCGGGCCGTGAAGGCGGGCGTCCGGCTGCGCGTACCCCGGCCGAGGCTGTGCACCGACAACGGCGCGATGGTCGCGGCCCTGGGGGCGCACCTCGTCGCCGCCGGCGCCGACCCGAGCCGGCTCGACCTGCCGGCCGACTCGGCCATGCCATTGACGACCGTCGTTGCCGGAAGGTAGGCAGTACGCATGATCGCGCGCATGTGGGAGGTACGCGCCCTGGGCAGCGGATTCGACGAGCTGCTGGCCTGGGTCTGCGACGAGGCGGTGCCGAGGATCGAGGTGTTGCCGCAGCACGTCTCGAGCGAGGTCTACTCGTCGACCGACCACCGCATCGTCGTCATCTCCAAGTGGCGCAACGCACCAGAGCCGATGCCCGAACCGCCGGAGCGCCTCGTCGCGCGCGCGCCGCACGTCTGGGA
>DASYTU010000035.1:0-6274 GCA_036001925.1 Actinoplanes sp. | reverse complement strand
GGCAGTTCGGGCGGCGGCTCCTCCGGAGGCGGCTACTCGGGCGGCGGCTACTGAGAGCGGTCACGGCCCGGGCATGACCGCGACACCGATCGGCTACCCCAGTCGCACATGGCAAGGCTGTGTCCAGCCTTGCCACCCGCGACACCGTGTTGGGCGCAGACGCCCGTCCTTGTCGCGCTGGGCAAGAACCCGCAGATCCTGCGTACCCGGCCTAGGAGTCCTGAAGCTGACGCCGGGAGTCTGCTCGGCGCCCTCGGCCGGGCAGGGGTGCGGATCGAGTTGACCCGGTTGCCGATATCGACGACGGCCCGGCCGAGGCCGGCGAATCAGGGGCCACTGGGCTTCGACGTCTGGCGGCGCGGGGCTCGGTGTACTGGTGCCGGGTCGGGGACTAGCGTCTCGGCTGTCCTGAAATTGTGAAAATCCCGGTGGTGTCCCTTGCGCGGCTGCTCGTTCGTCGTGCAGGTGAGAGCCCACTGCCCCGGGAGGGTGCGATGCAGTACGCCTTGCTGATCTACGCCGAGCCCGGCTATGACGAGGCGCTGTCGGATGCGGAACGTGAGGCAGCGTATGCCGAGTATCTGGCGTTGGCCGATGACGCGCGATGCATCGATGCTGCGCGCCTGCAGCCCGCCGAGACGGCGACCAGCGTGCGCGTGGCCGGTGGCCGGACGCTGATGACCGATGGCCCGTTCGCGGACACCAAGGAGGTGCTCGGCGGGTTCTGCCTGGTCGAGGCGGCCAACCTGGACGAGGCGATCGAGCTGGCGGCGCGCATTCCGGCCGCCCGGCTCGGCGGCGCTGTGGAGGTCAGGCCGGTGGTGCCGCGCTGACCGTGCTGGAGGAGGTCTTCCGGGACGAGTGGGGCCGGGTGCTGGCCTCGCTGGTCGGGTTCCTCGGTGACTTCGACAAGGCCGAGGAAGCGGCGCAGGAGGCGTTCGCGATCGCGGCGGAGCGCTGGCCCGCGTCGGGCATGCCGGCCAACCCGGGTGCGTGGCTGGTGACGACGGCCCGCAACCGGTCGATTGACCGCATCCGCCGGGAGCGCACCCTGGCGGAGAAGATCCACCTACTGCCGGCGCCCGAGGCCATCATGGACGAATTCGACGACACCGTGATCAAGGACGAACGACTCGAGCTGATCTTCACCTGCTGCCACCCGGCGCTGCCGCTGGAAGGGCAGGTGGCGCTCACGCTGCGGGCCCTCGGGGGCCTGGAGACCGCCGAGATCGCCCGGGCCTTCCTGGTCTCCGAGGAGACCATGAAGCGCCGCCTGTCCCGCGCCAAGACCAAGATCAAGGCGACCGGGATCCCGTTCGCGGTTCCCGGCGCGCACCTGCTGCCCGACCGCCTCGATGCGGTGCTTGCCGTCATCTACCTGATCTACAACGAGGGCTACCGCGGCCGGGTCGACCTCGGCGCCGAAGCTATCCGGCTGGGGCGAGTGCTCGCCGCGCTCATGCCGGACGAGCCGGAGGCGCACGGGCTGCTGGCGCTGATGATGATCCACCACGCCCGGCGGCGGGCCCGGTTCTCCGGCGAGGATCTCGTGCTGCTCGACGACCAGGACCGGTCGCTGTGGGACATGCGCCAGATCGCGGCGGGACGGGCGGAACTCGACCGGGCGATCGCGCTGGGCGGGCGCGGCGCCTACGTCCTCCAGGCCGCGATCGCGTCGCTGCAGACGCGGGAGCGGATCGACTGGCCGCAGGTCACCGAGCTGTACCGGCGGCTGGCCGACCTCACCGGCTCCCCGGTGGTCGAGCTCAACCGCGCCGCGGCGCTCGCCCAAGCTGGCGACCCGGCCGCGGCGCTGCGCGCCATCGACCGCCTCGACCTGGACGGCTACCTCTACTTCCACTCGACCCGCGGCGAGCTGTTGCGGCGTCTCGGCCGCGAGGACGAGGCCCGAGCGGCATACCGTCGAGCGCTCGACCTGGCCACCTCGACCCCCGAGCGACGGTTCCTGACCCGGCGGCTCGAACAGCTTTAACCCGGGCTGTCCCCCGGGCGGGTGCCCGTTCGTCGCCTGGATATGAGCGACAACCGTTCGTGCCTTCCGCGCGAATTGCACAGCCGCACCAGCGCTGGCATCCAGGTCAGCCTGTGCTGGTCGCCCGCCGACGGTCGGACCTGGGTCGCCGTACGCGATGTCCGCACCAACGCCGGGTTCGTCCTGCCGGTCCTCGCCGGCGAGCGGGCACGCTACCTGTTCGACCACCCGTACGCCTACGCCGCCCGCCGCGGCGTCCCCACCACCGCCCGCGCCGCGTAACCGCGGCACCACATCCATGGAGGAAGCCATGCACTCCGCCCCCGCGACCGTCGCGATCCCGGGCTACCTGATCGGCACCTGGAAGGCCGACCCGGTGCACTCCGAGATCGCCTTCTCTGTCCGGCACCTCATGGTCAGCAAGGCGCGCGGCCGGTTCACCAGCTACGACGTCACGATCATCACGAGCGAGGACCCACTGGGCTCGTCGGTTGCCGCGACGATCGACCTCGCGTCCATCGACACCGGCAACGAACCACGTGACAACCACCTCCGCTCCGCCGACTACCTCGAGGTCGAGAAGTACCCGACGATGAGCTACCGCTCCACCGGCATTCGCCGGACCGACGACGGCTGGATCATCGACGGTGAGCTGACGCTGCACGGCGTCACCAGGCAGGTGCCGCTGGCCGTCGAGGTGAACGGGTTCAGCCCGGACCCGTTCGGCGGCCAGCGGGCCGGCTTCTCCGCGACCGCGCAGATCAACCGGCGCGACTTCGGCATCGACATCACCGTCCCGATGGACGGCGGCGGCGTCGTGGTCGGCGACAAGGTGTCGATCAGCCTCGAGATCGAGGCCGTCCTCCAGACGTGACCCCGACCCGGACGGGCTGCCGCACACCGGCAGCCAGGTCCCCCGCTGTGAGCAGTGATAGCCACCCGAATGTTCATGTCGACCCGAGGAGAAGCCACATGTCAACAGCCGAGGCGACAAGCAACAAAGCGACGTTCAGCCGCTTCGCAGACGCCGCGAACACCGGCGACGCTGAGGTCATCTCGAAGACGATCGACGAGGTCGTCGAGCCGAACGTGCTGTTCCACGCGCCAGTGCCGATGGATACGACGGGGGTGCAGGCACTCAAGCAAGTGTGGGCGGTGCTTCTTCGCGCGTTTCCCGACCTTCACGTTGCGGTCGAGGACTTGATCGCGGAGGGCGACAAGGTCGTCTGCAGGGACACCGTTACCGGGACCCACCTGGGCGAGTACAGGGGCCTTCCACCGACCGGCAAATCCGTCACGTACAACGAGATCTTCATCGTCCGCTTCGCCGGCGGCCGAATCGCTGAGATCTGGGGGGTCGTCGACGTCTTCTCGCAGCTGCAACAACTCGGCGCCATTCCGGCCTAGCGAAGCCCCATCCGTTCGATCTGCAGCTCGCCCGGTCAGGCATCCGCCTTGGCCAGCCCGGTCAGCGAGAGATCCTGGTCGGGCCGGGCGGGCGTGCGCCCCTGCAACGGCAGGTCCACGGCGATGCAGCGGTGCTCCGCTTTCAGCATGCCGGTGACGTTGCGCCACAGCAGCCTGCCGGTGCCCGCGCCGTGCGCACGTCAGGTTCACGCGGGTCGCCATTTGCCTGGGCGCCAACGTCGACCAGTCGGTCGTCTGCGGCGTCCGGGTTGTCGCACCGTAGGGTCGAGTGTGATCCGGGGAATCGCCCAACGGGGTGGCCGAGGTCACCGCGATTGTGGCCGCTCGTCGTCGGAGGTGGCGGCGATGATCGAAGGGCTGTTGCGGCACTGCACCGACGCCGAGATCGAGGCCAACTACGTCGACACCCACGGCGCGTCGCTGGTGGGGTTCGCCTTCACCGAACTGCTCGGGTTCCGGATGCTACCCCGGTTGAAAACATCGGCTCCATCCGCCTCTACCGGCCAGATGACACCGAGGCCTACGGCCAGCTCGGCGACGTGCTCACCCGCCCGATCCGGTGGGAGCTGATCGCCCAGCAGTACGACCAGATGGTCAAATACGCCACCGCGCTGCGGCTCGGGACCGCGGAGCCGGAGTCGATCCTGCGCCGGTTCACCCGTGGCGGCCCAAAACACCCTACCTACCAGGCCCTGGAAGAACTCGGCCGCGCGGTGCGCACCATCTTCGCCTGCGACCACCTCGCCTCGCCGGAGCTGCGGCGCGAGATTCACGGCGGGCACGACAGCATCGGCGACGACGAACGCCGCGCCCTGACCCCGCTGTTCTGGTCGCACATCAACCCGTTGGGGGCGCTTCCGGCTGAACATGGACACCCGCCTTGACCTCAGCGGCACCAGCAGCACCGGTACCGGTGGCATGGGCGCCCCAGGGCGGTGACGGCCAGAAGCAGGTCCTAGAACTCAGCACGCTTCCGGGTGTCGAGAATGTGGCGCCGGCTCCGTCCCAGGGACACGGGTGGCCACGACGGGCCGCGCGACGAAGAGGGAGAACCACCATGATCGAACGGATGGACCACGTGGGCATCGTCGTCGACGAAGTTCCACACGGCCGACGGCGGTCAGGACTGAGCCGGAAAACGCACGGGCGAACACGCTGGGCATACGTCGCATCATGTTCGCCGTCGATGACATTGAGGACGTCCTTGCCCGCCTGCACACCCACGGCGCCGAACTCGTTGGCGAGCTGGACCAGTGCGAGGACAGCTATCGGCTCTGTTACGTCCGCGGCCCGGAGGGCATCATCGTCGCACTGTCCGAGCAGCTCAGATGAAGGCTGCCGAAGGGCCTGACCCGCGACCAACCAGAGCGATCCGAGTCGCGTTCGGCACGCGGATCCTATTGCAGGAGGTCGGTACCGCAGCGGCCGCATGGTTACTCGAACCGGCCGTCGGAGACGATGAGTTTCCTTCCCGCCATCAGTCACCACCGTCGAGCGCGCAAGCCCGATGGGACGCTGGGCGGACCAAGAAAACGACAATGAGAGGGATGACCGTGCAACCGAACGAGATCACCGAGGTTCTGAACCGACCGATCAGCCAAGAACTGTTGGCCCGCGACCTGACCCGCTTGGCCTACGTCGCCAAGGACGGCACACCCCGCAATGTCCCGATCGGGTTCACCTGGAACGGCTCGGAAATCGTCATGTGCACTACGAAGAACGCCCCGAAGCTCCCGGCCCTGCGCAAGAACCCGACGGTTGCCCTGACGATCGACACCGAGGTGCACCCGCCCAAGATCTTGCTCATCCGCGGTCGGGCCGAGCTGGACGTCGTCGATGGCATCCCGGACGAGTACCTCCAGATGAACGGCACCTACGAGATGACGCCCGAGCAACGGGTCGAGTGGGAGGCGGAGGTGCGTTCGCTCTACGACGGCATGGTCCGGATCGTCGTGACCCCGACGTGGGCGAAGCTGATCGACTTCGAGACGACTCTGCCGAGCGCGGTCGAGGAGCTGGCCCGGCAGCGGGACGAGCGTCAGCGCGCCTGAGCGCCGCGCGGTCGCCCGCGGTGGGTGGATCGCCCACGCCTCAACCCCACCGCGGTGCGCGGACAAGGCCTACTCCTGCCGGCCGCACCGGGTGCCGATCGAGCAGCGGCGATCCGACGCGGCTGGGTCTGGCTCACCACCGTGCCCTCCGCGCCTCGGACGCGAAGCGGCTCCCTGTGCCGCCTCCGTGGCGCCGCGGAGTGCGTGGTGTCATCGAAGTGCGCCAGGAAATGTCGCGGTGGGATGTCGAGAACCCGAGCGCGGCTCCGTCCCCGGGGTGAACACAGCCACAATGGGCCGTACCGTACTAAGGAGAACATGATGGCCAAGTACCTGCTGCTCAAGCACTACCGGGGCGCGCCGGCAGCGGTCAACGACGTGCCGATGGACCAGTGGACGCCGGAGGAGCTTTCGGCCCACGTGCAGTACATGCAGGACTTTGCCGCTCGGCTCGAGGGCACCGGCGAGTTCGTCGACAGTCAGGCGCTCTCCCCGGAGGGCACGTTCGTCCGCTACGACGGCGAGGGACGGCCGCCGGTCACCGACGGCCCGTTCGCGGAGACCAAGGACCTGATCGCCGGCTGGATGGTGATCGACGTCGAGACCTACGAGCGGGCGCTCGAGCTGGCCGGCGAGCTGTCCGCGGCTCCGGGTGCGGGTAGGAAGCCGATCCACGAATGGCTCGAGGTGCGCCCGTTCCTGGCCGCGCCCCCGACCATCACGGAGTGACGCACGGTGGACGAGGCCCTGCTGCGGACCCTCACCCCCACCGTGATCGGCATCCTCGTCCGTCGCGGAGCCG
>DASYTU010000034.1:0-7158 GCA_036001925.1 Actinoplanes sp. | reverse complement strand
CGAGGACGCTGCGGGCGAGCCGCACCGCGGTACTGGTCTGCCAGGGTCGCGCCGCCGCGGATGGCCTGATCGCTCCCGGCCGCTTCGCCGATCCGACCGCCATGCCGCTGCTGCGTCCGGACGAGCGTGCGGCCGTCCAATGGGTACGCGACGCGGTGGCGCCCCGACAGTGGCAGCAGCACGTCGACTACGAGACGGTGCGGGCCAACGCCGAGCTGATCGTGCCGCGGACCGTCGTCATCGACGACGCGGTACGCGCCCAGCCCAGCCCGCAGTTGGTGATTCTCGGCGCCGGGCTGGACGGCCGCGCCTGGCGGATGCCGGAACTTGCCGGTGTGACGGTTTTTGAGGTCGACCAGCCGGCCTCCCAGCAGGACAAGCGCGAGCGCGTCGCGGGCCTGCCCGGCACCCCGCCGACGTTCGTGCCGGTGGACTTCGCCCGCGACCGGTTGGGCGACGCGCTGGCCGCCGCTGGGCACCGCGCCGACCTGGCCACGACCTGGATCTGGGAGGGCGTCGTGCCGTACCTGACCGAGGCCGAGGTGGCCGCCACGGTCACCGCGGTGGCCGCCGGCTCGGCGCCGAGCAGCCGGCTGATCGTCAACTTCCAGACGCCCGCACCGGCCGCGACGCTGGGCCGCCTCGTGGCGCGGGCGCTGATGGCGTCCACCGGCCGGTCGAGCGTCTGGGCGGACGAGCCGTGGCGCTCGACGTGGACGCCCGCCACGATGGCCGGCTTGCTCGCCCGGCACGGCTACGCCGTCACCCGGGACGAAGACCTGCTCGCCACGGCGGTCGCGCTCGCGATGCCGATCCGCCACCGCAGGTCGCTCCGCAACAGCCGCGTGATGGTCGCTGACCGGACCTGACACCCGGCGCGTCGCCGAAGACGTTCCGCGAACCAACGTACTGATCTGCTTGATCTGCCGTTGCGACACCAAGTCGCTGTATCGACCAGGTGCGTTCGCCGGCGCAACTCTGATCATCTGCCGAGATCCGGTGCGTCTACGGGCGGTGATCTGTTTCCCTGTCCGGACACTTCTCCGAGCGATCACGGGCGACGCAAAATTCATTGCCCTCGGGGTCCGCGAGAACGAACCAGGTCTGACCGAACTCTTGCCGAGCTGTGGGCGTAAGACGAAACGCGCCTAAAGTCTCGAGACGAGTCACCTCCGCCTCGACGTCGTCCACGAGTACGTCGATATGCATCCGATTCTTCACGGACTTCGGCTCGGCGACGTGCTGCAGGGTGAGTACGACACCGTGCCCGCTCAGCGAGACGTACCTACCCTCGATGATGCCGTTCACAGCGAATCCCAAGGCGGACTGCCAGAACATCGCCACCCGCTCCAGGTCACAGCAATCCAGGGTGAACTCGATCCGCATGGGGACGTTGTTCTCCAGCCGAGGCAGGGTCGAACCTTGGTGGATCGACCCGAACCCGTCCCGCGTCTGTCCTGGACCCGCCACGACGCGACCAGCGTCCGTCAGCCCCGACAGCGGGCGTGCTTCTACCCCTGAGCGGCGTTCGGTAGTCGACCATGACCTCAGGGTTACTTCACTGTTTCAGTCCCCCCGACGGCGGTGTGGGGTGGGTACGGTTGCCCGCACCCCGCACCACACCCCGGGTCGCCTGCGGCAGCGGAACGAAACCTCGGCGGCCTGCCGACGTGGCATCGAGCGTCGACCGTTTCTCTGGGCGCCTCCTGTCAGGCCATCTCGGGCACACGCAGGTGGGCGATCGCCAACTCGAACTCGCCGATGTCGAGCACCTGCGCGCCTGCTTCCTGAGCGCCCGCCGCCCTGACCGTCTTCGCCTGTTCTCTGTTGCGCTCCATCGCTTCGAGGCTGTCGTACGTCACGGAGGACACGGCACGGCCGGATGCGCGGTCGACCAGCAGGCTGGCGCTGCAGAATCCCTCGAGATTCTCCATCGCCGGTAGGGAGCCCATCTTGTAGACATCGATGGCTCGGTCGGCCTGAGCGGGCTCGACCTGCAACCACGTGGCCCGGACGCACGCGCCCTCACGCGACCGGTGGTCACGGTGCAGGACAGCGATCTCCCATTCCTCCACCTGCGGGCTGCCGCCGAAGATCTCCGCGGCTCGGTTGCGGATCGACCGAATCTGCTCCTCGCTCGCGCGCATGGCCTCCGCGGACTGCCATGCGCTGGTGGCGATACAGCGGCCGGACTGCCGGTCGACCAACAACGACAAACCGACGCACCCCTCGATGCCCTGAATCGCAGGCATCACCTCGTCGCGGACGTGCGCAATGCCGTCGTCGATGGACGAGGCCCGCGCCTGGATCGTGGTGGAACGCGCGTACACGATCCACCCCCTCTGCGCTCGGGGCGGCGCCCCGGTGGCGCCACCGGTCATCTCCACCCTCCTCCCACCGACTGGGCCTGGCAATGGGGCTGGTATCTGTTGAATCGGTACCTGAAGGACCGTCGCCGCCCTGCGTGTCGCGTAGGACAGCGACGGTCGTGGTGTCGAGGCCGATAATGCGCTCGCTCATCGATGGCACCTTGTTCATCTCCGAACGCTTTCGATCGCGTCTAGCAGGGCAGTGTCACGATGTTCGCCATGACCCTGGTACGCACGGTCCGGTTGCGCTTCGGGCACCTCTCCCGCGCCGCGACCACGCACACGAACCTGTCCGCGGTGCGCGTCGACGGCCGCGTGCTCTGGATCGCCGGTGACGAGACGGCGACGGTAGAGCGCCTGGTGGCCGACGACCCGACCTTCCCCAGCGAGTACGCCGATGAGCAGACGTTCCGGCTGGCCGACTTCGTCGACCTGCCCGCCGACGCCGACGAGGAGGCGGACATCGAAGGGCTGGCCCGTACCGGGCATTTCCTCTGGGCGGTCGGCTCGCACAGCCTCCGGCGCAGGCAGATCAAGGCTCGCCATGCCGGGGCCAAGGCGCTGAAGCGCCTCGCCCGGGTGGAGGGTCAGGACAACCGCCAGATTCTGGTACGGCTGCCGATCGCCGACCTGGACGGCCTGCCCACCCTGGTGCGGGAGATCGTCGTGGACGGTGAACGGCACCGCGCCGCGCAGCTCGACCGCCGGGACCAGCTCCGTACGCTCCTGCGGCACGACGAACACCTGGACCCGTTCCTGGCCATCCCGGGCAAGGACAACGGCCTGGACGTCGAGGGCATCGCGGTGACTGGGAACCGCGTGTATCTGGGCCTGCGCGGTCCGGTGCTGCGCGGGTGGGCGTTCGTGCTCGAGCTGCGGCCGTACGTGGACCCCGACGAGCCGGACCGGCTGCGCCTGCGGGAATTCGACGACGGCCTGCCGTACCGCAAACACGTCCTGGAGCTCGATGGCCTGGGGGTTCGCGACCTGTGCCCGGAGGGCGAAGACCTGCTGGTGCTCGCCGGTCCGACCATGGACCTCGACGGCCCGGTACGGATCTACCGGTGGCACGGTGCCTGCCGGGTGGAGATGCCCGCGATCGTGCGCGGCGAGGTGCTGACCCGCGAGCTGGAGCTCACCTACGGCGAGGGCGACGACCACGCCGAGGGAATAGGCCTGATCGGGCGGCCGGAGGACAAGATGGCGCTGGTGGTCTACGACAGTCCGGCCGCGGTCCGGCTGACCGAGGACGGCGCGGTGATCGCCGACGTCGTACGGCTGCCCGCGGCGCTTCCCGCACGCCGCCTTGGCTGAACGCCCTCGACGCCATATAGCCATCGTGCGGACGTGTCGCGAGTCGGTCTCCGCGCCTTGGCACACTGGCAGGCGTGACCGTATCCCTGCACCACATCGTCATCGATGCGCACGATCTATCGGCTCAGGCCCGGTTCTGGGCTCAGGTGCTGGACTGGAAGATCCTGTCTGAGCGTGAACGAGAGGTCGTCATCGGCGCCGACGAAACGGCATCGGTGGGAATCTGCTTCATGCCGGTGACCGACAGCAAGATTGTGAAGAACCGTCTGCACCTTGACCTCACCCCGGGCCCTGACGGCCGCGACGATGAAGTTGAGCGGATTCTCGCGCTCGGAGCGCGCCGGGTCGACATCGGGCAGAGCGGCACGGAATCGTGGACCGTGCTCGCCGACCCCGAGGGGAACGAGTTCTGCATCCTGCGCCCGAAGAAAACGCTCATCGCTTGAGCACTGGCTAATCCCGGCGTTCCGCAGCGCGCGGGGAGGCGGTCGGACGCCCGTCGGCCGGCCCACGAGGGGTCGGCGCTCAGGACTACGCACGACGGCGGCCCCGCGACGGTGCGCGAGTCAACCCATGCCGCCGCTCGCGCTTCCCCGTCGCCGCCCGCTGATCATGGCGGTCCGCTGGTCTAGCGTGTCGACGCATGATCTCGGCTCTTTCCGGGTTCGCACTCATCGGCGTCATCGTGCTGGTCGGTTGGGCGACCCGGAGGTGGGCCGGGCTGCCGAAAAACGCCGAGGCCGTGCTCGGCCGGCTCGTCTATTCGGTGATGACCCCGTGCCTGCTGTTCAGCGGGGTAGCGGCGGCTGACCTGGGCGTACTGCTCAGCGAACCGCTGGTCGTCTCGACCGCGGCCGCGCTCGGATGCTTCGGGTTGCATGTGCTGATAGTCCGTCGCGGCGACCGAGGCACGCGGATCGTGGGCGCGCTCGCCGCGGGCTACACGAACGCGAACTACATCGGCATCCCGGTCGCCACCTATGTGCTGGGCGACGCCGCACTGGTCGTGCCGATCGTGATGCTGCAGCTGCTCATTGTCACGCCGGTCGCGCTGACCCTGCTCGAGTTCGCCACCGCGGGACACGCGTCATGGCGCTCCACGGTCACGGCGCCGGTGCGCAACCCGTTGATCGTCGCGGTCGTGTTGGGCCTGGTCTCGTCCGTGACCGGCCTACGGCTGCCCGCGGTGCTCGCCCACCCGATCGCCACGATCGGATCGGCCGCGGTCCCGGTGGTGCTGATCGCGTTCGGTATGTCGCTGTCCGGGCTACGGCTCCTCGCGCCCGGCCCGGACCGCGTCGCGACGATCACGGCGGTGGTGCTCAAGACGGCAGGCATGCCCGCGTTCGCGTTTCTGCTGGCGGTCGCGCTGGGCTTGGCTCGCGACGCAACGTATGCCGTGACGGTCCTGGCGGGCCTGCCCACCGCGCAGAACATCTTTCTGTACGCACAGCGTTTCCAGACCGGTCTGGCACTGGCCCGCGACGCCATCTTCCTGTCCACGGTCGTCTGCGTACCGGCGTTGCTACTGATCGCAATTCTCTTCACGCTGTGACGTAAGCGCTGGGACGGATCCGTATCGTCCGAACGACAGAGGATGATCACCCGAACGGGCGGGATGCCTGGGCGATAACGGACGTATGCATCCGTCGGTGCACGCGGGGGTCGTGGAGCATGAAGATCGTTGGCTAAGGTGCGCGATCTATTCATCATTGTCTGCGGGGAGCATCCTTCATGACCTTCCGCCATATCGCGCGCGTCGGCGCGGCCGGACTGATCGCCGCCGGGACCCTCGCGGCCGCCGCGGTCCCGGCGTACGCGGCCGACGTCGACTTCGGGGTCGGCTTCAAGGGCACCACGATCGCCACTGACGCCAGCGGCAAGCTGGGTTTGGTCAACATCACGAACTACGGCTCCACCACGCCGGCCAAGGTGGACGTGCGCTTCGACGTCACCAAGCTCGACCAGTCCAAGGTCACGGTCCTGGAGCCCGGAGACTGCACGTTCACCGCAGGCGTGGCCGACTGCCCGATCCCCGCGGCCGCGATCCCCGGTCCGGGCAGCACCGTCGACCTGCCCATACCGCTGATCAAGCAGACGGGCGCCACCGGTGCGGCCGGTCAGCTGACGGTCACCGTGGTGGTCGTGGGCGATACGAACAAGGCCAACGACAGCAAGACCGTCGATGTCTCGGTCGGCGGCCACGGCGTCGACCTCGGTGTCGTCGTGCCCGACGTGAGCATGCTGGACGCCGACCAGATCCCCACCGGCAAGCCGATCCCGCCGGGCGGCAGCAGCGCGGTCGAGGGCACCATCATCAACTGGGGAGACACGCTGGCCACGGGCCTGCACGTGACGGTCGCCCTGCCGAAGGACGTCACGTTCACCGACGTCGAGGGCTGCACCCTCTCCGCCGACAAGCGCACGGTGGACTGCGTCGCCGACGACCTGCCACTGACGCCGGCCGACCGGGAAACCGGCGGGGGCAACGAGACGTCGATGGTGGGCTTCATCTTCCCCGTGACCGTGTCGGCGGACGCCAAGGGTCCGGTCACGCTGACCGGCGGAGAGGCGACCGTCGCGGCGACCGGACAGGAGTCGCTTTCGGACGCGGCGGCCCGTACGCTCGCCCGCAAGGCCACCCTGGCCCTGCCGAAGAGCTTCCACCGGCTGACCGAGGCCCAGATGGCGGCGGTTGAGGTCGACGCCTCTGACAACACCGACGGGTTTGCCGTACTAGTCGCGGGCCGGCCGGGCGGCGGCACAAGCGGCAGCGGCGGCGGTACGGGCGAGGGCGGCGGCCTGCCGATCACCGGCCCAGTCGCGGCCTCCGTGGCGGGCGCCGGAGCCGTCCTCGTCTCGATCGGCGCGGTGCTGTTCGTGGTGACTCGGCGCCGGCGGGTCGTCCTGGTGACCCCGGCGGACGATAAGTAGCGACGGCTCGGTGCTCCTTCGTAACGAGCGCGTCCTTCTGTACGAAAGGCTCGTACCGCTGGACGTCGCCCGCTGAGATCAGCCTCGGCGACGTCTGGGACCGACCGATGGTCGTACATGACGCAACAGGCTTGGGCGGGATGGGTGACCATCCCGCCCGTGCTGCGTCCGGCACCCGGCGGACGAAGGCTACGCGATTCTGCCCGGTCGAACGTGCACTCACACGCCGCCGGTCGCGCGACTAGTCTAGTTTCTACGACATGGCGACTATCGTGCTGCGCGTGCGGCTCATCGGCGGCGACCGCATGGACATCACGTACGCGGAGCCCGACATCTCCGACGAAGACGAACTCGTTGAACACGTAATTTTGACGCTTGCCAAGGACTCGGGCGCGCTGCGCAGCAAACACGGTGGTCGGCTCGTCGTGCTCTACGGCCGAGGCGTCGCTGCGATTGAGGTTGCGCCTCGCGGCGCTGTGCTGTGACGGCCTCCTTCCCAGATGATCGGATCCTCCGCGGCGAGTTGAGTGGACAGCTCCAC
>DASYTU010000033.1:0-6535 GCA_036001925.1 Actinoplanes sp. | reverse complement strand
CCAGCCCGGAAGAGTCCGGGGCAGGAGCGGCCGCGTCCGAGCCCAGCCCGGAAGAGCCCGCGGCACCGGCGGGGCCGGGCGAGCCGGGAGCCGCGCCGATAGTGCCGGAGGCGGGACCGGGCGGTCCGGAAGTGGGACCGGACGGGCCGGAGGCAGGACCGGGCGGGCCGGAGGCGGGACGGGAAGAGCCACGGGTGGGATCGGGCGGGCCGGACGTGGCGCTGGAAGACCCGTGGGCAGGACCGCCGGCGGCCGGATCGGCAGAGCCGAAGACCGACCCGCGCGTGCCAGAATCCGGAGCGGCGGCGCCATTCCCCAAGGGACCGTGGGCGCCAGAACCGGCGGACGCCGGGCGCGGCGGGATGTTCGGCCAGGCCTGCGTCGGCGGGTCGATCGTGGACGGTCGGGGCCGCTGCCCATCGCTTGGTGGCTGCGGCATCGGCGGAACCGGCACGCGCGCCTGCGGCGGGGGCACCACGGCCCGGTCCACCGGACGGTAGGTGCCCGGCTCCCCCAGAACCGGCTCCGGTGTCGACGAGTGCGGTACGGGCGCGCCGCCGTGAACGGGAGCCTCCAACTCCTCCGGCGGCCAGAACGGCTCCACGTCCCGGGCGGGCGGCGTGGGATTCGTGCCCGGGACGTAGACGCGGTCGGCGTTCTCGTCCTCCACGAGATGGATCCTCCCGGTAGCGCAGTAGTCCCTGAGTTCTAGTTCAGCCTCGCACAGCCGGTCATCCCGCGTACACCGCCCATGCCCCGGGCTCGATCCACCACGAACGCTTGCGGGTCAGCACACCGGCCACACCGTCGTCGAGGAACTGCAGCTCGCCGTCGCGAGGCAGTACCGACACGGCCCGGCCGCGGGCGCGACGGACTTCCACCCGTACCCGCGTGGTTGTGAACCTCCGCTTGACGACCACCGGGACCGCCACCGCGACCTCGACCCGGCCGTCGGTGGGGTTTCCCTCGGTGAGCAGCGGCAACCCGTCGACCTGGGCGTAGCCGGCACCGTTCCCGATCGCGCAGGCCAGGATCGGGTCGTCGCCGTCGGACAGCACCGCGTCGTCGACCTCGACCCGGCCGCGCCAGGGCACCGCGCGGCCGTTCTCGTCGGCGCCACCGACCAGCGCCCCGTCCACAGTGACCGATCCGCCGTCGTTGCGCAGCAGGTCGAGCCGGCGCACCTTGCCACCGAGCACAGCCCCGGCTACCGCGGCGGGCGTCCGCGGCAGCCCCAGCTGAGCGGCCAGGTCCATCGTGCCGCTCGCGTCCAGCGGCAGGATGGCCACCGGCGGCAGATCCGGCACCGTACGGTCGTCGGCCAGGTCGGACGGCCGGCGACTCGGCGGGGGCGCGTACCGCCGGACCAGCCGGCGCACGACGGCGCGCAACTGCCCGTCGGTCGCGGTCGCGATCACGAGCCTGAGCTTGCTGTCCGCGTCGGGCCAATCCAACCTATCGGTACGGGGGTCAGCATCGAACCTGCCGATCACGGCGTCGATGTCCGCATCGGAGGAGGCGACCACCGTCTCGACCCGGGCGCCCGCATCCTTCAGTGCGTCCGCACAGGCCAGCACCGGCACCCGGGGCGAGCCGCAGGCCCCTTCACCCTCGGCGAGGCTCAGCAGTACGACGTCGAACACGGCTCAGATCCCGCTCAGCACGGAGTGCCGTTCGATGACCTCGTCGCGGCCGGGGCCGACGCCCACCACGGAGATCCGCGCCCCGATCCGGTCCTCGACGAACTCGACGAAGCGGCGCGCGTTCTCCGGCAGCTCATCGAACGTCCGCGCCCCGGTGATGTCCTGCTTCCAGCCCGGCAGCGTCTCGTATATTGGGACGGCGTGGTGAAAGTCCGACTGGGTGAGCGGCATCTCCTCGTGACGTACGCCGTTGACGTCGTACGCGACGCAGACCGGGATCTCCTCCAGCCCGTCGTAGTTGTCCAGCTTGGTCAGCACGAAGTCGGTGACCCCGTTGATCCGCTGCGCGTACCGGCCGATCACCAGGTCGAGCCAGCCGATCCGCCGCGGGCGGCCGGTTGTGGTGCCGTACTCCTGGCCGACCTCGCGCAGGTAGTCGCCGGTCTTGTCGTGCAGTTCCGTCGGGAACGGACCCTCGCCGACCCGGCTGGTGAACGCCTTGAGGACCGCGACCACGCGGTCGATGCGGGTCGGCGGGATGCCGGCGCCCGTGGAGGCACCACCTGACGTGGCGTTCGAGCTGGTCACGAACGGGTACGTGCCGTGGTCCACGTCCAGCAGCGTGGCCTGGCCGCCCTCGCAGAGCACCACCTTGCCCGCGTCGATCGCCTGGGACAGCTCCAATGCGGTGTCGGCGACCAGGGGCCGGAGCCGGTCGACGTACGACAGCAGCTCGGCGATGACGTCGTCGGGCTTGATCGCGTTCCGGTTGTAGATCTTCGTGAGCACCTGGTTCTTGAACGACAGCGCGGCTGCCACCTTCTGCCGCAGGATCGACTCGTCGAACAAGTCCTGGACGCGGACGCCAAGGCGGTTCATCTTGTCCGCGTACGTCGGCCCGATGCCGCGCCCGGTCGTGCCGATCCGCCGGGCCCCGAGGTAGCGCTCGCTCACCTTGTCGAGCGACCGGTTGTACGACGCGATGACGTGGGCGTTCGCGCTCACCCGCAGGCGGGAGGTGTCGATGCCGCGGGACTCGAGCGTGTCGATCTCCTGGAACAGCACGGAGAGGTCCACCACCACGCCGTTGCCGATGACCGGGGTGACGCCGGGGGTGAGGATGCCGCTCGGGAGAAGGTGCAGCGCGTACTTCTCGCCGTCTATGACCACGGTGTGCCCGGCGTTGTTGCCGCCGTTGAACTTGACGACGTAGTCGAGGCGGTCTCCCAGCAGGTCGGTCGCCTTGCCCTTGCCCTCGTCGCCCCATTGGGCTCCGACCAACACGATCACTGGCACGTCGAGTACGCCTTCCGTCCGATCACGCAGTACACGTTACGCGACCCCCTCTCCCACCTCGGCCTTCCCGCGTCACCGGCGCCCCGCCGGCCCCCGCCTATCCCCGTCGATCATGGGGTTAGCGCGGCGATGTACGGCATTTGTCCGGCGCAAACCCCATGATCGACTGGCGTTATCCACAGGGGTGGAGGGTGAGGTCCAGAGCCCGCCAGGGTGGGGGCGTGGCTGAGGACGGGGTTGTCACGCTTCGCGAGGTCCTCGCGGCCGGGTTGTCGCGGAAGGACGTACGGCGGGCGGTGGAAAGCGGGCGGTGGCGGCGGCTCGGCCGTGCGGTCTACCGCATCCGAGCGATGGGCGGTGCCGACCCGGCAGCCGTACGCCGGGCATCGATCCGCGCGGCGGTACTCTCGCTCGGGGCGGGTGCCGTCGCGGTCTTCGATACCGCTGCAGAGCTGCATGGCATCGCCGGCCTGCGGCAGGGTGTCACTATTCACGTCTCGGTACCGGGCGCAGTCGCGAAGGTGCGCGTGGACGATCGCGTGCAGGTTCATCAACTGTCGTTACCGGACGATGCAGTCTCCGCTGTGCGTGGCATCGCCGCGACGACACCGCTGCGGACGGCCGCAGACCTGATCTGTCGGCTTGATCGCTTTGCCGCGATATCGGTGCTGGACTCCTCTCTCAATCGGGGCCTGCTCGTGCCCGCGGACCTCGGGGCGATCCCCGCTCTCATCAGAGGACGCCGCGGTGCCGTGGCGGCGCGCCGGTACGTCGCGGAAGCGGACGGACGAGCACAGTCTCCGCTGGAAACCAGGGTGCGACTGCGATGCACGGACGGTCGCGTTCCCCCAGACGACCTTCAGCATCCGATCCGGGACACCGACGGCTACCTGCTCGCCGTTGCCGACCTGGCGTGGCCCGCGGCGAGGGTCGCGGTCGAGGCCGACGGCCGCGAGCCACACGGATCCCCGGACGCGATCTATCAGGATCGCTGGCGCCAGAATCGGATGGCAAACGCCGGCTGGACGATCCTCCGATTCACGTGGGCGGACACCCTACGTTCCGGCTACATCCCGGAAACGGTCCGCTCCGCCCTCCGCCGGTCCAGCCGCTCCAGCCGGTCCAGTCGATCATGAGGTTAGGGCCGCCCGAAACGGACGAAGCGCCGTCCCAATCCCATGATCAACCCGGGGAAAGTAGGATCCGGCCGTGCGTGTTCTCCTTGTCGGCTCTGGGGGGCGGGAGCATGCCCTTGCCTTGGGGCTTGCCGCCGACCCGTCCGTCGAGCTGCTGGTGGCGGCGCCCGGCAACCCCGGTATCGCCCGCGTTGCCTCGCTGCGCGACGTCGACCCCGTAGATCCGGCCGCGGTTGCCGCGCTGGCCGTCGAGATCGCGGCGGACCTGGTGGTCATCGGACCCGAGGCGCCGCTGGTCGCGGGCGTCGCCGATGCGGTACGCGCGAAGGGCATCGCCGCCTTCGGCCCGTCCGCCGCGGCCGCACGGCTCGAGGGCTCGAAGGCGTTCGCCAAGGACGTCATGGCCGCCGCGGGCGTGCCGACCGCGCTGTCCTACGCGTGCGCCAGCGAGGCGGAAGTGCAGCGGGCGCTCGACGACTTCGGGCCGCCGTACGTGGTGAAGAACGACGGGCTGGCCGCCGGCAAGGGCGTCGTGGTCACCGGTGAGCGCGATGCCGCGCTGGCGCACGCCGCCGACTGCGAGCGGGTCGTCATCGAGCAGTACCTGCCCGGCCCCGAGGTCTCGCTCTTCGTCGTCACGGATGGCACGGCGGCCGTACCGCTGATGCCGGCGCAGGACTTCAAGCGGGTCGGCGACAACGATGAGGGGCCGAACACGGGCGGGATGGGCGCGTACGCCCCGCTCCCGTGGGCGCCCGCCAACCTCGTCGAGCGGGTGATGACCGAGACCGTACGGCCGACGCTCGCCGAGATGCGCAGGCGCGGGACGCCGTTCGCCGGTCTGCTCTACGTCGGGCTCGCGCTGACGCCGGACGGGCCGAAAGTGATCGAGTTCAACGCCCGCTTCGGCGACCCGGAGACGCAGGTCGTGCTGGCGCTGCTGGCCACGCCGCTGGGCGGGCTGCTGCGGGCCGCGGCCACCGGGACTCTCGCCGCGCATCCGCCGCTGCGGTGGTACGAAGGTGCGGCGGTGACCGTGGTGGTGGCCAGCCAGAACTATCCGGGCACCCCGCGTACGGGGGATGTCATCGAGGGTGGCGAACGGCCCGGCGTGATCCATGCCGGGACCGCGCGCCGTCCCGAGGACGGCGCGCTGGTCTCGGCCGGCGGCCGGGTGCTCAGCGTGACGGCGACCGGGCCGGATCTCGCGGCCGCGCGCGAGGCGGCCTATGCCCTGGTCGACGGCATCACCCTGGACGGCTCGCACCACCGCAGAGACATCGCGTTGGCGGCCGTCCAGGGGAAGATCGCGGTGCCTGACTAGCCCTTCGGGATGTCAGACAGCGCGGCCGTTCGGGGGAGGATCGCGGTGCCGACTAGCCCTTTGGGATGTCGAAGAGCTTGGCGACCTGCGCCGCCAGGCCAAGGTCACCCTTCGCCTTGATCTTGCCGGTCATGAACATCATCATCGGGTTGCCGTCACCGGAGACGACCTTGAGGAACGTGACCGGGTCCATGGTCATCGAGAGCTTCGGATCGCGTGCCGGCTGGTTGGTGACCGTGCACGCGCCGTTCTCGATCACGGTTTCGTAGGTGTCGATGCTGCCGCCGGGGCCGCCCGTGATCTGCCAGTGGATGACGGCCTGCGTGTTGCCGGCCCGGTCGGCGCGGAACAGCGTGGGCATCCGGTCGAAGACCTCCTCGAGGATCTTGGTGCGGTCATCGCCCGCCATGACCTCGGTGATCTTCGAGTCCGGGGTGGACTTGACGAGGTGCGCAAACTCCGTCGGGTCGATGGAAGCGAGGGAATCGGCGTTGAAATCAGTCATCGGTGGACCTTTCGGAATGGGCGCCAGACCTACTCACCGGTAACCCTAGCGATAACACGGTCGCTGCGCAGTCTGCCACCCCCAAATGACTGTTGGACAGCCGGGGATCGATATGCTTATGCTCCCCAACATGTCTTTGGGGGATGGCGGCAGGAGCGCGCTACGGGCAACCGCTCACCCGGTACGGCTGCAGATCATGTCCCTGCTCACCGGCTCGTCGCTCACCGCGGCCGAGGTCGCGCGCGAGTTGGGCCTGACCCACGCCAACGCCAGCTACCACCTACGGACTCTGCTGGCCGCCGGCATGATCGTGCCGGCCGGCGAGGAGCGCATCCGCGGCGGCATCGCCAAGCGTTACCGCTACGACGCGGCAAGCGACGTCGCGCGGGAGAAGGCGCGCGGTCGCCGTCCGGACGAGTACTACCGAACGCTCTACGCGGCGGTAGCGGGCGAGATCATCCGCCGGACCCAGGGCGCCCACTTCCCGGACGAGGGGAACCTCATCGTCGACGCCGAACTCTGGCTCGACCCTTCGGCGTGGAACGAGTTCAAGGAACGGGTCGGCCAGGCGGCCCGCGAGCTACATGACGCCGCGCAGCCACCGCGCACCCCCGGAACCGTCCGGACCAGC
>DASYTU010000032.1:0-12494 GCA_036001925.1 Actinoplanes sp. | reverse complement strand
CGATGACGTCCGGCTGCTCGCCGCCCACATCCGTGGGGCCGGTGATCAGGTCGATCCGGCTCACGCCCTGGACGTACTCGCGGCGGCGACCCGCGCCGACCTCGACCGCCGGGCCGGCGAGGAGGCGTGCGCGAGCGCCCGAACCGGCCTCGACCTCGCCCGACGGCTGGGCCGCCGGGACGTCGTCGACGAGCTGGCCGGAGCCTACGCCGAGGCGTGTGAGATCGCCGGCCGGGTCCAGGACGCACTCACGGCGTGGCTGGAGGCGGCCGACAGCGCCGCAGACCCGCGGACGCAGGCACGGCGGCTGACCCGTGCCGCGATCGTCGCCTGGGATCTCGGGCTGTTCACCGACGCGTACGCGTTCCTGGAGACCGCGGATCGCGCGCTGGCTGCCGTCGCGCCCGGCCCCGAGCATGTCGGCCTCGAGGAGACCCGAGTCCGGTTCGCCGGTCGAGCCGGTGACTTCGGCGCTCTCGACCAGATCATCGCGCGGCTGGCGGCGCTCGAGCAGGCCACCGGCTCAAGCCGGCCCCGGGCGGTCATGCTGCTTGCCCGGATGGGCCTTGCCATCCACGGTGGACAGTACGCCGACGGTTTGCGCGCCGCCGATACATTCGTCCCGCTTGCCCGCGACCAGGAGTCAATGCTCGTCGGGGAAGCTCTACGGCGCCCACTGACCCTGCTCCGCCTATGTTGGGGCGACCTGCCCGGCGCCCGCGCGGCCGCCGAGGAGGGAATCCGCCTGGCCCGGCAGACCGGCGTACCCGCACTCGAGATCCTCCCCAGCGCCCAGCCTGCGTTCGTCGACAAGCTTGCCGGCGAGTGGCCGGCCGCCCTGCGACGCACGTCGGACGACATCGACCTCGCCCAACGCGTCGGCGCCTCGCGGGGAGCCGCCCTGGCCCTCGCCATCCAGGGCATGCTCCTCGTCCACCGAGGTGACGTCGACGAGGCCGCTGACCGGGTCAGCGACGCCCGGCGGCTGTTCGGCAGATGGTCCGGGGCGGACCGCCACGTCTTCGCCCTGGTCGATCTCGTCGAGGGCATGGTGGCACTGGCGCGGCACGACGTGGACCGCGCGCTCGACATCGTGGCCGGGAAGGCGGCGCAGAGCCCGACAATCCCGCCGTTGGCATTGGCGCTGCTCGGGGAGGCACAGGCCGCGGCGGCCGACGTGGCGGGTGTGCGTGCGACACCGCCGCGCGGTTGGCCGGCCTGGGGCCCGGGGCCCCATACCCCGCCGCCCTGGCCGCTTGGGTTTCTGGCCTGGCGGCCGGAGCCCGGCACGATCCGCCCCGCGCCGTCGACGCGCTCGACCGGCTCGACGCGGCGATCGCCGGGTTCGCTCACCTCGGGATGCCCTATGAGGAGGCCGTCGCCCGGCTGGACCGGGGTCCGGTACGGTCCGCCGCCGGCCACCCCATCGACGACGTCGCGCAGGACGTCGCCGGTGCACTGCGGGTACTGGACCGGCTGCAGGCCAAGCCGCAGGCCGACCGTGCCCGTGCCCTCCTGCGTGAGCTGGGCAGACGGCCCGCGCCTCCGACCCGCGACGGATCGCGCCGGCTCAGCGCGCGCGAGGAGGAGGTGGCGCGCCTGGTCGCGCAGGGCCTGTCCAACGCCGACGTCGCTCAGCGCCTGTTCATCAGCACCCGGACCGTCGCACCTGCAGAACATCTACCGGCGGCTCGATGTCCCGTCCCGCGCGGCGCTCATCAGGTATGTCCTCGAAACGTCGCCTGTGTCGGACGGTACGTCGCGAGGCGGCGTGCATATGTAGGACGACGGATGCCGCCGCCCCTACGTAGTCGACGACCGTGGAGAGCACCGACCAGGAGGTGCCCGCCATGACCACGACAACGCCGACGACCGGCAGGGTGCTGCCGCTCGCCGCCGCGACCGATCACTGCGTCGCCGGTCGCAAGGCCGCCACGCTTGCCCGCCTGGCGGCAGCAGGCTTCCCGGTGCCGCCTGGCGTGGTTGTGCCGGCGGCCCTGATGGAGCAGGCGGCCGTCCGGGAACGCGACCTGCCGGCCGACGTCGCGGCCGATCTGCTCAGCTCGGTCCGCGCATGGGGCGACGTGCCACTGGCCGTCCGCTCGTCGGGAGTGGACGAGGACGGAGCTCACGCCTCGTACGCCGGCCTGTTCACATCGGTACTCAACGTGCGCGGGGACGGCGCCCTGCTCGACGCGGTGCGTACGTGCTGGAGTTCGGCATCCAACGCCCGCGTGACCGCGTACGCGGGAGCGCGGGCGCCGCGGCTGGCGGTCCTGGTACAGCCGATGGTGGCGGCCCGCGCGGCGGGTGTGGCGTTCACGGCCGACCCGGTGACCGGCGAGCGCGGCTGCGTGCTGATCGACGCGGTGGTCGGGCTCGGCGATCGGCTGGTCTCGGGTGCGGTGACGCCGGATCGGTGGACCGTCCGCGGCGACGACGTGCACCAGCACTCCGCGGAGGAAGCGGCCATCGACGAGCCACAGGCCCGGTCGATTGCGGACCTGGCCCGGCGGGTGGAGGCCGCGCTCGGCGGCCCGCATGACATCGAGTGGGCCCTCGTCGGCGACGAGATCATCCTGCTCCAGGGCCGCCCTGTGTGACCGCGCTGCCGGTCGAACCCGTGCCGGTCCCAGTCGAGATCCCAGCCGGGTACTGGACGCGTGAGGCCAGCCACACGCCGCTTCCGTGGCGGCCGTTCAGCCGGGCCTATGCCGACACGCGCAACGCGGCGCTCCGGCGGATGGCCAGCGAACTCGGGCTGCTCTTCGACGGCGTCGAGTTGCAACAGATCGGCGGCTGGGAGTACATGCGCATCGTGCCGCTGGGCGGCAAACAACCGCCGCGACTGCCCGACTGGCTGGTGCCGCTCGCGTTTCGGCTGGTCCCCGCGGCGCGCCGGCGGATCCGGGAAGCGGTGGCGGCGATGCGCTCCGACGCGCCGGCGCGGCTCGTGCAGCGGTGGTCACGGGAGTGGCAGCCGGACTTCGACGCCCGCATCCGCAGGCTGCGCGAGAGCCGGCCTTCCGCGATGTCGGATACCGCCCTCGGTGCCCATCTGGACAGCGTGGTGAAGCTGGCTGCCGACGGCGTGGATGTCCATTTCCGGCTGCACGGCGCGCTCGCCGTGGTGGTCGGTGAGTTCGCCTTCACGTGCCGAGACCTGCTCGGCTGGGACGAGACCCGCATGCTGTCCTTACTGTGCGGCACGTCGATCACCTCGACACGGCCGGCTCGGGCGCTGACCGATCTCGCCGCGCTGGCCGGTCCGCCGGTCCGCGCGCTGTTGACGCGGGGCGCGCCGGTCGACGAGGTGCTCGGCGCCGACGAGGAGTTCGCGGCGGCGTTCGACGCCTACGTACGCGAGTACGGCTGCCGCGCGCTGACGTACGAGATCGCCGACCCGCCCCTCGAGGAGCGGCCGGAGCTCGTGCTTGGGCTCGTGCGTGACCAGCTGGACGGCGGCCTCGACGCACGCGCGGACGAAACGCTGGCTCGGCAGCGGGAAGCCGTAGCGAACGAGGCGCGCGAGATCCTCGGCGGCGCCGACCTGCTGCGCTTCGAGCGAGTGCTGGAGCGCGCGCTCGCGGCCTATCCGGTCCGCGAGGACAACGAGTTCTTCACGGTGAGCGCACCCCTCGGGCTGCTGCGCCGCACCGCGCTCGAGCTCGGCAACCGCCTGGCGGACCGCGGCCAGATCACGGCTGCCGAGGACATCTTCTTCGTGCATGTGGACGAAGCTCGCACCGTGCTGGCTGACGGGACCGATGCCCGGCACATTGTCGCGCGCCACAAGGGCGAGCACGGCTGGGTGGTGGCGCACCCCGGCCCAGCGTCGTACGGACGCGACCCCGGACCGCCGCCGCCGATGCGCGGACTGCCCGACGAGGCCCGGCTCGCCAACGAGGCGTTCTTGTGGGCAGTCGACCGCATCCTGGCGCCAGACGCGCACGGCGGCTCGCGGGACAGCATGCTCACCGGCACCCCGCTTCGCCGGGCCGCTACACCGGCCCGGTACGGATCATCCGCTCCGAGGCCGAGTTCGACCGGCTCCACGGCGGCGACGTTCTCGTGTGCCCGGTGACCTCGCCGGTATGGTCCGTACTCTTCCCCATCCTCGGTGCGCTGGTCACCGACTCTGGCGGCACGCTGTCTCATCCGGCGATCATCGCCCGTGAGTTCCGCGTCCCCGCCGTGGTCGCGACGGACGTGGGTACGGCGCGGCTGCGCGACGGCCAGGTGGTGACCGTCGACGGGACGACCGGAACCGTGGAGATCCTCGGATGAGCGCGCTGCCGGTCGCCGAGGTACCGAGCCTGCAGAGCCTCGCGGACGCCGTGTCGACCGCTCACGTCGTCGAGGCAGCCGCCGAACTCGGGCTCATCGACCACTTGAGCACCGGTCCGCGGGACGCGAGCGAACTCGCGCACGCCTGCACGACGGACCTGGCCATGACCGCACTGCTGCTCGATACCCTTGCGGCCCTGGGCGTGGTGCGCCGCGACACGTCCAGCCGGTACGAGCTGACGGTCGACGGCCTGCCGCTGGTGACGGGAGCCGCCCGCGGCTGGTCGCGGCTCGTCGACGTGGTTCGCAGCGGCGAGCCCCTGGCCAAGGCGGACACCGCCGAGGGGGCCTCGGCCCTCTACCCGGACGTCGTGCCGTTGCTGTCGGCAATGTTCACACCGGCGGCGCGCCGCGCCGCGCAGCTACTCGCCGGCAGCGGTGTCGACGTGCTCGACGTCGGGGCCGGGGCGGCGCCATGGAGCACCGCGCTGGCGACGTACTCACCGGGCGTCCGGGTGACCGCGCTCGACCTGCCGGCCGTCGTCGCCTCGACCCGGCGCGCGGTCGACGCCGCGGATCTCGGGGACCGCTTCGAGTACCTGGCGGGCGACGCCTTCACGTGCCGGCTGCACCCGGCGGCGTACGACCTGGTGCTGCTCGGCAACATCTGCCACCTCTTCGACGAAGCGCACAACCGGGCACTGCTGCAGCGACTGCGCCCGGCCGTGCGGCCCGGCGGACTGCTCGCGATCATCGACGTGCTGGCGCCGCCCGCACCAGGGGTCCAGCGCTCGATCAGCCTCTACGCACTTGGCCTTCGCCTCCGTACGTCCCGCGGCACAGTGCACCCACTCGCCGGGTACGAGGCGTGGACGAGCGACGCGGGATTCGGTCCGGTGCAGGTCGAGCCGTTGTCGGCCACACCGCCGCTCAGCCTGCTCGCCTGCCGGAAGCTGTGACGCGGCTCCACTCTCCGGCGAAATCGGCGCGACGTCAGCGTTGAGTTCGTGAAGACTCTGATCGTGCTCCTCACGATCTCCACGACTCATGAACCCGCAACCGACCTGGGCTACCTGCTGCACAAGCATCCCGGCCGGGTTCAGTCGTTCACCCAGTCCGTCGGCACCGCGCACGTCTTCTATCCAGAGTGCATGGAGAGTCGGTGCACCGCCGCGCTGCTGCTGGAGGTGGACCCGGTCGGTCTGGTGCGTGACCGCAAGGGACCCTCGGGGGACGGGTTCGTGCTGGGGCAGTACGTCAACGACCGCCCGTACGCGGCGTCGAGCATGCTTGCCATGGCGCTCAACGACGTGTTCCGCACCGCACTGACCGGCCGTTGCACTGCCCGCCCGGAGGTGGCTGCCGCGCCGATCCCGCTGGAGCTTCATGTTCCCGCGGTCCCGTGCCGCGGCGGGGCCGACCTGCTGCGGCGCCTGTTCGAGCCGCTCGGTTGGCAGGTCGCGGCGTCGAGCAGCCCGCTGGATCCGGCCATTCCGGAGTGGGGCGATTCTCGCTACCTCGACGTTCGGCTGACCGGTGACGTACGGCTCGCGGACGCCCTGAACCATCTGTACGTGCTGCTACCGGTGCTGGACGACGCCAAGCACTACTGGGTCAGTATCGACGAGGTCGACAAGCTGATCCGCGCCGGCGGCGGCTGGCTTGCGGCGCATCCGGAGAAGGCGCTGATCACCCGCCGGTATCTGGCCCATCGGCGGGAGCTGACCCAGTCGGCACTTGCTCGGCTGGCGGACGTCGATGACGCCGAGGTCGAACAGTTCGACAACGCCCTCGACGGCGCGGTTGTCCTGGACGCTCCGGAGCGGCCGGTCCTACTCGCTGAACAGCGCCGCGGTGCCGTGCTCGCGGCGGTTCGGGCGTCCGGTGCGCGTCGGGTCGGCGATCTTGGCTGCGGCGAGGGTGAGTTGGTGCGGGACCTGCTTGCGGAGCGCGGCATCGAGCGGGTCGTGGCGACCGACGTTTCGGCGCGGGCCCTGCAGATCGCTGCACGTCGGCTGCGCCTTGAGAAGATGACTGAGCAGCAGCGCGACCGGCTGCTGATCTTCCAGTCCGCGCTGACCTATCGCGACGACCGGGTGGCCGGCTTGGACGCCGCGGTGTTGATGGAGGTCATCGAGCACGTCGATCCGCCGCGCCTGGATGCGCTGGAACGGGCTGTGTTCGGCCACGCCGCCCCGGCAACGGTGATCGTTACGACGCCTAACGTGGAGTACAACGTGCATTTCGACGCCCTGCCCGCCGGGACCATGCGTCACCGCGATCACCGCTTCGAGTGGACGCGGCGCGAGTTCGAGTCCTGGGCCGAGCGCGTCGCGGCCGCGTACGGTTACACGGTTCGCTACCTGCCCGTCGGAGCAGACGATCTCGAGGTAGGGCCGCCCACCCAGATGGCGATCTTCAGCAAGGTGGCGGCATGACGCGCGAGCTGACCGTTCCCGAATTGAGCCTCGTCGTGCTCATCGGCGTCAGCGGCTCGGGGAAATCCGCGTTCGGCCGGACGCATTTCCGCCCGACCGAAGTGATCTCGTCGGATGTCTGCCGCGGCATGGTGGCCGACGACGAGAACGATCAGGCTGCCACGCCCGCGGCGTTCGAGTTGCTGCACTACATCGTCGGCAAGCGGCTGAAGGCCGGCCGGTTGACTGTGGTGGACGCCACCAACGTCCAGCCCGACGCGCGCAAGCAACTGGTCGCCGTCGCCCGCGAGCATGACGTCCTGCCGGTGGCGATCGTCCTCGACGTTCCGGAGAGCGTGTGCCTCGCACGTAACGCGGCCCGCCCCGATCGCGACTTCGGGGCGCACGTCATCCGCCGCCAGCGGGATCAACTGCGCCGGGGCCTGAAAGGGCTGCAGCGTGAGGGCTTCCGCACGGTCCACACGTTGCGTGGTCCCGACGAGGTTGACGACGTCAGCGTCACCCGTACGAAGCTGTACAACGACCTGCGGCACGAGACCGGCCCGTTCGACGTCATCGGCGACGTCCACGGCTGCCGGGCCGAGTTGGAGCTGCTCCTGGTCGAGCTCGGCTACCACATCAGCCGGGATGATCAGGGACGTGCCGTGGGTGCGCACCACGACGATCGCCGCGCGGTGTTCGTCGGCGATCTGGTCGACCGGGGCCCCGACACACCCGGCGTGCTGCGGCTCGTGATGGGCATGGTCGCCGCGGGTGACGCGCTCTGCGTGCCGGGAAACCACGAGAACAAACTGCTGCGCGCGTTGCGGGGACGCAACGTGCAGGTCACCCACGGCCTGGCCGAATCGCTGGCGCAGCTGGCCGCCGAACCGGACGGGTTCCGCGCCGACGTCGAACGGTTCGTGGACGGCCTGGTCAGCCACTACGTCCTGGACGGCGGGAAGTTGGTGGTCTCGCACGCCGGGCTGATCGAGCGCTACCAGGGCCGCGCTTCCGGACGGGTCCGCGAGTTCTGCCTGTACGGCCAGACCACCGGAGAGACCGACGAGTACGGCCTGCCGGTGCGCTATCCGTGGGCGCAGGACTACCGCGGCACCGCGATGGTGCTCTACGGCCACACCCCGGTCCCGACACCGGAGTGGATCAACAACACCCTCTGTCTCGACACCGGCTGCGTGTTCGGTGGCCGGCTGAGCGCGTTACGTTATCCCGAACGGGAGCTCGTCTCGGTCCCAGCGGCAGAGATCTACTACGAGCCGGCCAGGCCGTTCCAGGCCAACCCTGGTGCCGCCTCCGACCCCGCAGGCCGGCGCGACCCCGACGTCCTTGACATCACCGACGTCACCGGCACGCGGGTCATCGAGACTCAGTACCTGAAGCGCATCGGGGTACGGGAGGAGAACGCCGCTGCCGCGCTGGAGGTGATGAGCCGGTTCGCGATCGACCCTCGGTGGCTGCTCTACCTGCCGCCGACGATGAGCCCGGTGGCCACCTCCAGGCAACCGGATCTGCTCGAACACCCGGAGCAGGCCTTCGAGTACTTCCGCGCCGAGGGTGTCGATCAGGTGCTGTGCGAGGAGAAGCACATGGGCTCGCGCGCCGTCCTGCTCCTCTGCCGGACCCCGGCTGCCGCGCAGGCCCGGTTCGGCGTACCCGGCGATCAGTGCGGTGCGGTGTGGACCCGTACCGGTCGAGCCTTCCTGTCCGACGTCCTCACCGCACAGCTCGTGGATCAGCTGCGCGCCGCGGCGGAGAAGGCCGGGCTCTTCGACGAGCTTGACACGTCCTGGATGCTGCTCGACGCCGAGCTGATGCCGTGGAGCGCCAAAGCTGGGCAGCTGCTCCGCGACCAGTACGCCGCGGTGGGGGCGGCGGCGCGCGGGGCGTTGCCCGCCGCGATCGAGATGCTCGACCAGGCCGCCGCGGCCGGTCTCGACGTCGGCGACCTCGTCGAACGCACCCGCGCCCGCGCCATGAACGCGGCGGCATTCGCCGATGCCTACCGGCGCTACTGCTGGCCTACCGACGGGCTGACCGGCGTGCGGATCGCGCCCTTCCAGATTCTCGCCAGCGAGGGAGCCGCCCATCACCAGCGACCGCACGCCTGGCACCTCGACCTCGCGGACCGGCTGGTCGCCGCCGACACCGACCTCATCGCGCCGACCCGGCGCGTCGCGGTGGACACCACCGACCCGGATTCGGTCGGCTCCGCGACCGCCTGGTGGTCCGAGCTGACCGCACCCGGCGGCGAGGGCATGGTCGTCAAGCCGGCCGGAAACCTGACCCGCGGACGCAAGGGTCTGGTCCAGCCGGGGTTGAAGGTGCGGGGACGCGAGTACCTGCGGATCATCTACGGACCGGACTACACCGAGCCTGTCAACCTGGAACGGCTGCGCCCTCGCGGGCTCGGCCACAAGCGCTCGCTGGCCCTGCGCGAGTACGCGCTCGGGCTCGAGGCGCTGGACCGGGTCGCGCGTGGTGAGCCGTTGTGGCGCGTACACCAGTGCGTCTTCGCGGTGCTGGCGCTCGAATCCGAACCGGTCGACCCGCGGCTGTGACCCTCGAGTTCCGCACCTGCCGTAACGTGGTGGATCGGATCACAGCCTGGGGTTTCCAGGATTCGGCAGAAGAGTCCGACGTCCTACCGTCGCCGTGTGAACGCACGCGCCACGACAGGGCAAGCCATCGGCGCCGCCGTGTGATCGTGATCGTCCCGCCAACGCTCTTCTGGCCCGCCGGACCCCATCGGACATGTCACCGACATCGCCGAGGCGAGCCGGCCTGTTCCCCGAGGTGACCGCATGCTTCCCGTGTCCGACGACGTACCGATCCGGCGCTTCCCGATCGTCAACGTCGCGCTGATCGTGGCGAACTTCGCCGTGTGGATTTTCTACGAGCTACCGCGACTCGACGTGCCGGTGAGCGACGCTTCGTTCTACCCTGCACGGTTGGTTCTTCCTCGGCGCCTGGTTCCTGTACCAGCTGATCGAGGCGAACTTCGGCATGTTCAGCGCGAGCGCAAACGGTGGCGGAGTTGCGTTCTTCGCACACGTCGGCGGATTCGCGTTCGGCTACATCGTCGCCCGGGCGCTATATCGCGGCGGACGGACCGGCGTGGCCGCGGGGCAGGCCGAACCCGAAGACGCGCCCGCCTAGTCTGGCTGGTACCTGTCCGAGCGGACCATCCACAGCGCCATGCGCGGGCTACTGGCCGACAACTCCTGAGCCTGCGGATCCGTGACCGACTGTCGCGGACGGCGGGTCGGCGGGATGGGAGAGCTCCCATCCCGCCTCCGCCCTTGCTGTGGGGTTACGCGCCGGACACCGCGTACACGTCGGTGGAGTTGTTCCTCGTCGGAGTGAGGTCGGTAGGGCTCAGTACCGACCGGATAGCTCGGCAGGAAGGCTGGGTGGTGGCGCTGCCGTCCGAGCAGTTGGTCTTGACATAGAAGGGGATGAAGCCGCTCGTGTTGGCGACCAGCCCCATGTAGTCACCGAGGAAGTAACCGAAGGCGAACGGTGCCGCGAGGTTGTTGAACGGGCCGTCCAACATCGTGGCGGCGCCGAACGCCGGACCGGCCGCGCTGCTGCCCGGCGACGTCGAGTGCCGGATCAGCAGGTTGGTGGGCTCGTTGCCGGACACGGTGCTCGACCACTGGAAGTAACTGACGCCCACCACGCCCGCGGCGTTGACGTAAACGCTGGGGTCGTACGCCGGTTGTCCGGTGTGGACGTTCACCAGCGCCGGTGCGCTCCAGGTGGCACCACCGTTGTTGGAGGTGGAGATGACGACCTCGTCGTTGGCGAACCCATTGAAGCGGCTGTCCTGCCAGACCACGTAGAGCTGGCCGTTGTTCGGGTTGATCGCCGGTTCCGGGATGATGTCGCCGGTACGTGACGGCGCCGGCGGCGTGTTCGTCGCCGGATCGAGGTTGTTGGGGTCGGAGACGCCGGCCGTCTGCAGGGCCGCGATCACCTTGGGCTTGGTCCACGTGGCGCCGCCGTCGACAGACTTGATGAAGGCGACGTTGTATCCGCGATGTCCGCCGGCGTTCGACGCGTTCTGGATGAGGTTGAAGAAGTCGTACAGGGCCCCGGTCTGGCGATCGACGACGATCACGTTGCCGATCGTCTGATCCTGGGACGGCAGCCCGACGATGACCCGAGGGGCACTCCACGTCCTACCGAAGTCGGTGGTCTTCGACAGCAGCGCCGGCCCGAAGTAGGCCCGCTCGTGCGGGAATCCGACCGGACTCGCCGGCGGTGCCACCAGCCGGTCCCAGACGGCGTATGCCACGCCGGGGTGCACCGGGTCGGCCGTCACCGATTCCTTGTCGTTGAACAGGTAGGCCCTCGCGTTGTTGCACTGGTATCCAGGCCCGGGCGGCGTTCCCTTGAGGCACGGGTCCTCGATGAGGGTCTGGACGTTCGTCCAGGTCGCGCCGCCGTCGTACGACGTGGCCGCGCCGACGGCGTTGTGCAAGGCGTTCGGATCACCCGGGTACGGCGTTTGGTTGAACGAGATGGAGACCGAGTAGGCGGTGCTGCCCGACGGCGAGCCGGGAGCGCCGGGACCGATGGACACCCAGGGATCCGAGGCCCGCTGGAAGTTCAGATATGTCCCCGGGTACCCGGATTCGTGGTAGCACGCGCTGAACGGCTGCGGGCTGATGTGCCAGCTGGCGCTCCCGTTGTTCGAGTACCCGGCAACCAGGCCGTGCGCTCCGCCGTTGGACCAGCGGTCCTGTTGCCAGGCGCCCACCAGATGTGACGGGTTGGTCGGATCGACGGCGACCTCCGGCTCGACCTCCGAGTTCAGGTAGTTCAGCGACGCGGGCTGGGGTTCCAAGGCAAGACAGCCGGGCGTGGCGTACGGGCTAGGGTTCTGGGAGGCCAGGGCCGGCGCGGTGGCGGCGAACGCCGTCCCTGAGCCGGCTCCGACGACGGTAGCCGCGGCGACAAACGCAGCCGCGGTCTTAGCAGCGAGACGTCTGGTCATTTCGTGTCCTCCGCAAGCCGGTACCAGGCGGGACTGGCCGGCAGACCACCCTCGCCATGTGGTCTGGGACACACTCTGCGCCGGTCGCCGCATTCAGGCAAGGGGGGCGCACGCATCTGCCCGGATGCACTCGGCCGGCCGGGCAATCGGCCCCAAGAAGGCGGTTCTGGACAGTCTCGTCCGGGTTTTCCCGGCGAGGATTTGCCACGACTTCCCCGGCCGCATACTCATTGACCGTCTCGGGCCTTGCCACCTACACCCTATTCGCCGGCGTTGTCGGCCTCGCCGCAATTCTGGCCATAGTCACTCTGGTCTTCTCCGGCGCCGGGCCGCTGCACGACGTCGCCGGCCTGGTGCCGCGCCTGCTCCTGCTCGCCATCCTCTTCCCTGCCGAACCATCCTGGCGACACGGCCGCCGACGCTCGCGATCGAGCCAGCTGGTCAGCGGGTCCTCACCGACAGCTGTCACGGACGCCGCCCGCCTCCACCTTGGACCGAAGCCCACAGACACACAGGACACCAACCACGGTCGCCAGGCGGGAACCTACAACGGAGTACTGTCCGGCCGTTACGACCCGGCCGGCACAGAGCGAGCTTTGGGTTTGGTCCTTGGGGGCGAAGATCACGCGGTGGAGCTGTCCACTCAACTCGCCGCGGAGGATCCGATCATCTGGGAAGGAGGCCGTCACAGCACAGCGCCGCGAGGCGCAACCTCAATCGCAGCGACGCCTCGGCCGTAGAGCACGACGAGCCGACCACCGTGTTTGCTG
>DASYTU010000031.1:0-35822 GCA_036001925.1 Actinoplanes sp. | reverse complement strand
ACCAGTTCGCCGGGTTTGGCGGCGAGCGGGGAGGTCCCGGCATGACCGTTGACGGTCCGCCGTCCGTGATAGGTGTGCACCGCGACGACCGTGTCGACGGCCGCCGCGAGCGGCGCCGCCGGGAGCACCACGAGCGCGCCGAACATGCCGCGGCGCACCTCGTCGTCCGAGACCTGGTGGGAGTGGTACCAGTAGGTGCCCGCGTCCGTTGCCACGAACCGGTAGACGTGGCTCTGCCGGGGCATGACCGCGTCCTGGGTGACGCCCGCGACGCCGTCCTCCGCGTTCGGCACGTCGACGCCGTGCCAATGCAGCGTGACGCCGTCCGGCACCGACTCGTTGACCAGCGTCACCTCGAGCAGCTGGCCCTGCCGTACCCGGATCTCGGGACCCGGCGTCGTGTGGTTGAGCGTGTAACCGCCGTTCTCCGTGCGGGCGATGAGGGTGACCGCCACGTCCGCCCGGCCCGACGGACCCTTGAGGTCGGCGACGCTGAGGCCGCCGTGGCGGTGGGCGTCCGGGCCGCCGCCGCTGTCGGGGCGGCCCATCGTCGTCATGTCGTACGTCGACGGGACGAGGCTGGTCAACCAGAAGTACCCGAGCGGGCCGAGTACGGCGAGCGCCGCAACGACGGCGATGACGACCCGGACCGGCGAACGCAAAGGGTTTCCGTCAGGCGGAACCGACCGGCGCGGCCGATTCGGCGGGCGTGGTCTCGGCCGTGCGCGCCCTGCGCGCGGCGACGGACGCCACGCCGGCGAGCGCGAAGGCGTTGATGCCGTGCAACGCGCCCAGGACGGGCGCGGTGAACCCGAGGAACGCGAAGAGGATCTGCAGCAGCACCACGCCGAACGTGATAGCCGCCCACTTCACGCCGCCGGGGATCCGGGCAAAGAACGACAGGATCAGCAGCGCGATCGCGATGACCGGGATGACCAGGTTGCCGACCAGGGCGTGCCCGGCGTATGCCCAGTTCTGCTCGGAGTTCTTGTCGAAGACGGCACCCGAGTCGGCGTCGTGCAGCACCTGGAACCAGGCGACCGCGATGAACGCGGCCTGTACGACGACACCGACCGCGATGAGCAGGGCGAGGACCCGATAAGTGGCGCGCATGCGTCCAGAATTCCGTACTTGATGTTGCCGGGCAATCGTCTCCGCAGTCTAATGTCGGACAGTTCGCGGTGGTGCTAACCCTTCGGTGGACCGACCGCGAGATCCACCAGCGTGGCGAGGAAGCGCTCGGCATCGATGCCGTGCGGATGCTGTCCGTCGAAGACGTCGGCCAGCACCCAGTAGTGGCTCACCGCCGCCATGAGCACGGCCGCGAGCGCGGCATGGTCCTGACTGCCCGCCGGGTCCTCTCGGGCCAGGAATGCGGTGAAGCTGTCGTGCACGCGCTTGAGCTCATGCGCCCGGACCTGCTCGAGCAGATCCGGGAACGACGCCAGGTCGCGCAGCAGCAGCCGGTTCACGTCGCGTTCCTCGTCCAGGCGGCGCAAGCCCGCCCGCGCGACCGCCAGGAAGCGCTCGCGGCGCGGCAGTCCCGCGAGCGCGTCCGGATCATCGAGGTACGCGAGCAGCGGGCGGCCCGCCTCCGCCTGCCGGCGCAGCCCTTCCTCGAGCAGCGCCCGCTTGCTCGGGAAGTGCCGGTACAGCCCGCCCGCGCCGGCGGATAGACCAGCGGCGGCCTCGATCTGCGCGACTGTCGTGGCGTGGTAGCCCTGTCGCCCGAACAGCTCCATGGCCGCCGCCACGATGGTGTCCTTGGTGCTCAGCGCGGTTCCACGGTGAGCTCGTAGTGCAGCGTCTTCCAGCCCTTGCGCTCGTGCATCCAGGGCACGAGGCGGCGTTGCAGGATCGGGTACTTCGCGGCGAGCAGCGCGCGGACGGGGGCCACCTCCGTATCGTCCAGCAGCCGCGCGGTCCCGGCGAGGCGGTGGCCGGTCGGCTTGCCGCGCATCGTGCTGGGCGCGACCCGTACCTCGGGGAAGTTGCGTAGGCGCTTGGCCTTGCCGGACACGTCCCAGGTCCGGAAGAACGCCCGGCCGCCGTCCACGACGATGCTCACCGGTGTACCGACCCAGCTACCGTCCCGTTTTCGCGTCTCCAGCAGGACGTACTTCTGCCGCCCCAGCGTGTCGATGGCACTCATGGCCGCCTCGATTCCGTGTAAGTAAGTACCTACTTACAGGCTACGCCAGAACTAGGCCTCGCGCCAGCCTTCCGGGGCGCGCGTCCATTCCTGGGCGAGCAATGGGGCGAATCGCCCGTCACGGAACTGCCGGACCTCGAGCCGGAGGCGGCCCGCGTCCGTCAGCGACAGCACGTTGTAGGACTGCCCCTCGCCCGCCCGCACCCGGCGGGACGTGGCCGTTCCCGCCATGACGCCGACCACGTGCCGGCCGAGATCCGGCCGGGACAGCGCGAGATCGACATGTGCCTGGACGTGATCGTGTCCACAGAGGACGACATCGACCCCGGCGGCGGCTGCGGCCCGCAGCGCCCGGTCGACACCCCTGACGAGCCGATGCGATCGCGCCGCGGGGACGAACACCGGGTGGTGCACCATCAAGATCTTGAGGGGTACGGAGGCCGCGAAAGCACTGCCGATCCGGGCGACCTGGCCGGCATCGACGCGGCCACCCTTCCAGTAGTAGCGGCGCGCCGTGCTGAGCCCGAGCACGAGCACGCCTTCTTGCCGGCGAAGCGGCTCGGCCTCCGGACAGATCCACCGGAGATACGCGTGCAGCGGCCGGAAGGCTCGGGTCAGCACCCGGTCCAACGGCAGATCGTGATTCCCGGGCACGCTGACCCACGGCACCCCCAGTTCGTCGAGCAAGGCGCGCGCCGCCCGGAACTGGGCTCGTCGCGCCCGCATCGTCAGGTCACCGCTGACCAGCACTTGGTCGACGTGTTGCGCGGCCACGTCGGCGAGAAGTCCCGCGACCACGGCCGGGTCCTCCACCCCGAGATGCAGGTCGGAGACGTGGGCAAGGCGCACCCTTGCAGCGTAAGTCCGACGTCGGCCCGGCGTCGTCCCTTTCAACCGGACATATAGGTTAGGCTGGTATCTGAGCAACGCTCGTGTTTGGATCGCCACATGGCATCCGAGGGTAGGGCCCTGGTCCTGGGCGGGGGCGGCGTCACGGGCGTCGCCTGGGAGATCGGCCTGATGCATGGGCTGGCCGAGCACGGCATCGACCTCACCGACGCCGACCTGTTCGTCGGCACGTCGGCCGGCTCGGTAGTCGCCGCCGAGATCACCGGCGGCGCGTCGCTGGAGAAGCTCTACGGCCACGAGCTCGTGGACACGGCCGGGGACCGTAACGCCACCATCGGCAACGGCGTGCTGCTGCGCTACATCCTCGCCGCGGCGTACCCGGGCGACCGCCGGCGCGGCCGCGCCTGGCTCGGCCGCGCCGCCCTGCGGAAGGCGACCGTGCCGGAAGCGGAGCGCCGCGCCGCCATCGCGACGCGGGTGCCGGGCGACGAATGGCCGCGCACCCCGCTGCGCATCGCCGCGATCGTGGCCGAGACCGGCGAGTTCGTCGTGTTCGACTCGGCAAGCGGGGTCTCGCTCATCGACGCCGTCGCGGCCAGCTGCGCCGTGCCGCTGGTCTGGCCGCCGATGACGGTGAACGGCACCCGCTACATCGACGGCGGCATGCGCTCGGCCGCGAACGTCGACCTCGCCGCCGGCCACGGCCGGGTCGTGGTGATCGCCCCGATCACCGCGGCGCTGCGCCGCGCCGATAGGCCGGCCGCGCAGGCTGCCGCGCTCGGGCCGAGCGTCCGTACGGCCGTGGTGAGCCCGAGCCGTGCCGCGGTCGCGGACATCGGCCGCAACCCGCTCGACCCGTCCCGCCGCGCCGCCGCGGCCGAGGCGGGACGCACCCAGGCGGCCGAGGTGGCGGACCGGGTGCGCGTGGCCTGGCACTAGCAACGCCGATGCCGCGTGGCCGACCGGCGACGCCCGTACGACAAGGCCGGAGAAAGCTCGAACTCGGCCTGTCCGCCGAGCCGTAACCGGGGTTTACTTCACCCCTATGGGCATCATCTCTCCCGGCTTCGGCGGGCGCCGGCGTTCCTCGCGGCCCGACCTGCCACCCGGGCAGTACCTGACATACGACTTCCCGGTGCTCTCGGCCGGGCCGACACCACGGATTCCGCTGGATCGCTGGCGGTTCACCATCACCAATGAGACCGGCACGCGCCAGACCTGGACATGGGAGGAGTTCCAGAAGCTGCCCGCCGAGGACGTCACGGTCGACATCCACTGCGTCACCAAGTGGTCGAAACTCGGTACCAACTGGCGCGGCGTCTCCCTGGACACGCTGTTCGCCGACACGGACACCGCGGCCGAGTACACGATGGTGCACGGGTACGGCGGATACACCACGAACGTGCCACTCGAGGACCTGCTCGACGGCAAGGCGTGGATCGCGTACCGCTTCGACGGTGCGGAACTGGAACCGGAGCACGGCGGCCCGGCCCGCCTCCTGGTGCCGCATCTCTACTTCTGGAAGTCGGCGAAGTGGGTCAGCGGCATCGAGATGATGAACTCCGACGAGCCCGGGTTCTGGGAATCGGCCGGCTACCACAACTACGGAGACCCATGGCGGGAACAGCGGTATCAAGGCGACTGATCTGGCGGGTCGCGACGCTGGTGGGCGCGCGCATGGAGACGCCCACGGCGCGCACCCTGGTTCTTCAGGTGCCTGACTGGCCGGGACACCTGCCGGGGCAGCACGTCGACGTCCGGCTCACCGCGCCCGACGGCTACAGCACCCAGCGCAGCTACTCGATCGCGTCGGCCTGGCCCGGCGACGGCACGATCGAACTGACGATCCAGCGGCTGCCCGACGGCGAGGTGTCCACGTACCTCACCGACATCTACCGGATCGGCGACCCCATCGAGCTGCGCGGCCCGGTGGGCGGCTGGTTCGTCTGGCGGACGGCGCAGAACTCTCCCGTACTTCTGCTCGGAGGCGGTTCCGGCGTCGCACCGCTGATGGCGATGATCCGGGCTCGTGGCGCGGTCCGCGGCCGCCAGCCGTTCCGGCTGATCTACTCGGTACGCACGCCGCAGGACGCCCTCTTCGCCGACGAGCTGGCCCGCCGGGTCCGCGACGACCCCGGTCTCGACCTCCGGTACGTCTACACGCGGAAGACCCCGGAGGCCTGGCCCGAGCCGCCCCGGCGGATCGGCGTGGCCACGGTCAACACGTACGGTTGGCCGCCGGAATTCGAGCCGGACTGCTTCGTCTGCGGGCCGACCAGCTTCGTCGAGACGGCGGCCGACATCCTGGTGGCACTCGGGCACAACTCGCAAAAGATCAAGACCGAACGGTTCGGAGGGACGTCGTGACGGACTTCATGGTGGACGGCAACGCGATGGCCGGCGACCTGCGGGAAATCTTCGCCATGGACGTCACGGCGGCCACCGTGATCTGCGCCGGCTGCGGCCTGGTCGGCGCGGTTGCGACGTTGCGGCTGTGGGGCCACCCGCCCGGCATCGTCGCCCGCTGCCCGCAATGCGAGGAGGTCGTGCTGCGCATCGTGCGCGCACCGGACCGCGTATTCCTCGACCTGCGCGGCGCGCTGCGCATCGAGTTGCCGCTGCCGTCGTGACGGCAACGGCTTCCGTGCGGCAGCCGATGAACGGCGGCTAGGAGCGGAAGCCGGCCCGGAGCCGCTGAGCGAGCGTGAGCGGCGGGCGTACTGGGGCACTGGTGACTGTGGGCCGCGACGGCCGCGACCGGGACACCGGCTGGTCGTAGTCGGCGTTCGCGATCGCCTCGACGATCTGGTCGTCGCCGAAATTCTCCGAGCCGGGGATCGACGCGACGAAGCCGACCAGAATCCCGTTCCGCATGATTTGCGCCTCGAGCCCCGCAGTGCCGTCGTTGTCCCAGACCGCTTCCCGGCCGTCGGGCAGCACCACCCTGATGCCGTACTGCGTGATGCCGGCGTGCGGCAGCTTCACGTGCGCGAAGACATTGCGGGTGCGTAGCGTCTCGACGACCCGACGAGCCCTTTCCTCATCCATACCGGCAACGCTAGGTCGTCGACCTGTGGGCACGCTGAAGACCGGCTGTGCCGCCAGTCGGAGATCGTCGCCCTTCGCGCATGAAACATTACCGCCTGGCATCACATCGACGTATGTTACTACGAGGTAACACGAATGTCACTATGTTTCTTTCGCTGAGGTCTTGACTTACTCTGCGGTAACCGAAGCGCTTCGGCCCCCTTATCCCCCGTGGATCCGGAGGCCGCCCGATGAGCAGACGTCCGACCGTCCTCGCCTGCCTCGTCACCTCGACCCTGTTCACCCTGTTCGCCGCCAGCCCCGCCCAAGCGGCGACGAACTACTCCGACACCGACTACGTGGCACTCGGCGACTCGTACTCGTCCGGCGTTGGCGCGCCCGGCCAGAGTGGGCTCTGCCTGCGCGGCTCGAACGGCTACCCAGCACAGTGGACGAAGAACAACGACCCCGCGTCGTACCGCAACGTCGCCTGCAGCGGTGCGACAACCGACGACGTCAACTGGTACCAAGTCCCCTATCTGTCCACGAAGACCGACCTGGTCAGCATCACGATCGGCGGCAACGACGCCGGCTTCGCGCCGGCCGTCATCTCCTGCACGCTGTCCACCGACGCTGGGTGCGCAGCGGTCGTCGCGTCCGCCCACGACTACGTGACCCGCGTGCTGCCCGGCAAGCTCGACGCGACCTACCGGGCGATCCGCCAGCACGCGCCGGAGGCGCAGGTCGTCGTGCTGTCGTACCCCATCCTGTTCGACACGACGTCGACCTACTGCGGCATCGGCGGCATGAGCATCGCCAAGCGGCGTTCGCTCAACTCCGGGGCGCAGGACCTCGACGAGCTCATCAAGGAACGGGCGGAGGCGGCCGGGTTCCTGTTCGCCGACGTCCGCGACAACTTCGCGGGCCACGGGATCTGCGCGGCGAGCCCGTGGATCAACGGCCTCACCGTCATCCCGCCCACCGATTCGTTCCACCCCACCGCGAACGGCTACACCTACGGTTACCTGCCCGCCATGAACGCGGCACTGAGCTGACCACGACGGCCCGGCGGCGTGTTCGCCGGGCCGCGTCAGCCGGCGGCGACCCAGCGATAGCGGTGTTCGGGGCGGCCGGTGGCGCCGTAGCGCAACCGCATCTCGGCGGCGCCTTCACGAGCCAGCGCGGCCAGGTAGCGCTGCGCGGTCGCCCGCGAGATGCCCAGCTCGTCAGCGATCTCGGTGGCCGTACGCGGCTCCGCGGCCAGCCGCAGCGCGTCGCTGACCAGCCGGACCGTGACCGCGGACTGGCCCTTCGGCGCGACCGGCCGGTCACCGTCATGCAGCAGCCGCCAGCCACGGTCGATCTCGTCCTGGGTGAGCGTACGGTCGCCGGACAGCACGGCCCGATAGCGCCGGTACGCGGCCAGCCGATCGCCCAGCTGCTCCGCGGTGAACGGCTTCACCAGGAAGTTCAACGCGCCGCGGGCGTGCGCGGCGCGGACCGTCGCGGCGTCCGCGGCGGCGGTCAACATGATCGTGTCGGACGTGATGTCCCGCAACAGATCGAGCCCGGACTCGTCGGGCAGGTAGGTGTCCAGCAGCACCAGGTCGATCGGCCGCTCGGCGAGTAGCCGCCGCGCCTCGGCGGCGGTACGCGCCGTCCCGGCAACCTCGAACCCGTCCACCCGATGCGTGAACTCGACGTGCACCTTCGCGACCCGGAAGTCGTCCTCCACGACCAGTACCCGGATCATCGGGCCCGCTCCGAGCCGGCCGGCGCAGCCGATGCCGGCGGGGTGGCCGGCGGGGTGGGCTCGGCGGGCGACAACGCACCGCGCAGGCACGCCTCGAACACCGCGCCGTGGCCGTCCCCGCTCGCCGCGGCGAGCCGGACGTCGCCGCCGAGTCTGCGGGCGGCCTGCCGGGCCAGCGCGAGACCCAGCCCGCGCCCGTCGCCGTCGCGGGTCGAGACCCCGGCGTCGAAGATCCGATCGCCCAGGTCCGCCGGAACGCCGTCGCCCGAGTCCACGACGGAGATGTGCAACGTGTCGGCGTCCTCGAGCAGCGCCAAGTCGACCCAGGCCGGCCGCCGGGCGCCGCGGCGGGCGGCGTCGAGTGCGTTGTCGACCAGCACGCCGAGCACCGTGGTGACCTCGACGGGCGTCGTGACACGCGTGCCGACCCAGCTCGTGTCGGCCAGCGCGAGGCGTACGTCCTTCTCCGCGGCCTCGGCCGTCTTCGCCCCGATGAACGCCTGCAGATACGGGTCCACCACGGCCGGCCCGGCGGCGGGGACCGCGCTGCCGGAGACCGCATGCAGAAACTCCAGCGCTTCGCCGCGATGCCCGCCCTGCAGCAGGCCGGACAGCACGTGCAGCCGGTTGGCGAACTCGTGCCGCTGGGCGCGCAGCGCGGTGCTGAGGGTGCGGACGGAGTCGAGCTCGCGGGTGATGTTCTCCAGATCGGTGCGGTCCCGCAGCGTCAACACGCCGCCGAGGTCACGGCCGTCCCGGCGGACCGCACGATAGTTCGCGACCAGCACCCGGTCCCCCGCGACCGTGATGAGGTTGTTCGCGGCGCCGCGCCCGTCCAGCGCGGTCCGCAGGCTCGGCGGCAGCCGCAGCGCCGCGACGGGCTCGCCGGGCGCCGGCCGTACGCCGAGCAGCCGGGCCGCCTCTGTGTTGCAGACGGACACCCGCCCGGCGGCGTCCACGGCCAGCACACCCTCGCTGACGCCGTGCAGCACGGCCTCGCGTTCCTGGACGAGCTCGGCCAGCTCGTGCGGCTCGAGTCCGAGCGTGAGGCGCTTGAGCCGGCGGGCCAGCAACACCGAACCGGCGAAGCCGAGCAGCAGCGCGCCGCCGACGAACATGGCGGCCAGGCCCAGTGTCCTGAGCACGTACACGCGGATCTCGCTGACCGTGAAGCCGACGCTGACCTCCCCGACGATCGTGCCGGTCGGGTCGCGCAGCGGAGTCTTCCCGCGGGCGGAAAGGCCGAGCGTGCCGCGTTCGACATTGATGGTGTCCCGTCCATTGAGGACGGCCGACGGATCCGTGCTGACCGGCTCGTGGATCCGGTCCGGGTTCGGGTGGGCGAGCCGGATGCCCTCGCGGTTGGTGATGACGACGAACAGCGCGCCACTCGCCGCGCGGGCCGCCTCGGCCCGCCCCGGCAGCGTCCGCCCCGGATCGTCGATCGCGGCGGCCTCGGCGATCGCCGGGTCGGCCGCGACCGTGTGCGCGACCGCGAGCGCGCGGGCGCCGTACTGCTGGGTCAGCTCGTTGTCGAAGAGCCAGCCGACGAGCCCGAATCCGAACCCGACCACGACGATCAGCACGGCGGCCTGCAACGCGAGGACCTGCCGCGCGAACGGCATGGGTGGCCGGTGACGCAGGCGAAACATGGCCGGAGCGTACCGCCGGGACCGCTGGTTCAGGTCCGTGAGCAGAACGCGCAATACGCGGCTAACGCGGGTTGAGGCCACAACGCCGACAAGGGTTCGCAGCGCGCGCCCCGGTCCCTACGGTCGGTCGTCAACCCGAAATATCCGCGTAACACGATAGGAGCGCCATCGTGAGCGTCATCGCGTTGCGGAACGCCACCAAGAGATTCCCGGGCAGCGGTGGTGAGCCGCACACCGCGGTCCGGGACCTGACCTTCACCGTGAACGCCGGCGAGTTCGTCGCCGTGGTCGGCCCGACCGGCTGCGGCAAGTCCACCACTCTCTCGCTGGTCTCCGGCCTCGAGCCGCCGTCCAGTGGCGAGGTCGACGTCGACGGCGAGCCGGTTCGCGGCATCCCGCCCGGCGTCGGCTACATGTTCCAGGCCGACGCGATCATGCCCTGGCGCTCGGTCGTCGACAACGTCGCCGCCGGTCCGCGTTACCGCGGCGCCGGCCGGGACGAGGGCCGCCGGCGTGCCATGGTCTGGGTGGAACGCGTCGGCCTGGGCGCGTTCGCGAAGTACTACCCGCATCAGCTCTCCGGCGGTATGCGCAAGCGGGTCGCGCTGGCCCAGACGCTGGTCAACGAGCCGCGGATCATGCTGATGGACGAACCGTTCAGCGCGCTGGACGTGCAGACCCGGGCGCTCATGCAGGACGAACTGCTACGGCTCTGGTACGGCACCGGCGCAGCGGTCGTGTTCGTCACGCACGACCTGGAGGAGGCCATCGCGCTGGCCGACCGGGTCGTGGTCATGACGTCCGGTCCGGCGACCGTGAAGGCGATCTTCGACGTGCCGCTGCCGCGCCCGCGGGACGTCGAGGAGATCCGGATGACCCCCGCGTTCATCGAGACGTACCGGGAGATCTGGGACAGCCTCCGCGAAGAGGTGGCCCGGTCCCGAGAGGAGGCGAGCCGTCGTGCAGCCTGACGTTCTGGTTCTGGAAGAGCCCGTGACCGCGGCGACGAAGCCGACGGCGCCCCGCCGGCGGAACAAGCGGAAGCTGTGGGCGGTACGGCTTGCGGTGCTGGTGATCTGGCTGGGTAGCTGGGAGCTCGCCGCCACGCATTGGATCGACCCGTTCTTCTATTCCAAGCCGTCGGCGATCTGGGACCGGCTCGTCGACTGGTTCACGGAAGGCACCGCGTTCGGCTCGGTCTGGACGCAGATCCTGACGACGCTGCAAGAGGCGGTCATCGGCTTCGTGATCGGCGCCATCGCGGGCGTCGTCCTGGGAATCCTGCTCGGCCGGGCAAAGTTCGCGGCCGACGTGGCGGCCCCGTTCATCAAGGCGGCGAACGCGGTCCCCCGCATCGTCCTGGCGTCGCTGTTCGTGATCTGGTTCGGCCTCGGCCTGACCTCGAAGGTCGCCACCGCGGTCGTCCTGGTCTTCTTCGCGGTGTTCTTCAACGCATTCCAGGGCGCCCGCGAGGTCGACCGCAACCTGGTCAACAACGCACGCATCCTGGGCGCCTCGCGAACCCAGGTGCTCACCTCGATCGTCGTGCCGAGCGCCACCTCGTGGATCTTCGCGTCGCTGCACGCCGCGTTCGGATTCGCGCTGATCGGCGCGGTCGTCGGCGAGTACGCGGGCGCGGACAAGGGTCTCGGCCTGCTCATCGCCAATGCCCAGGGCACGTTCGACGCGGCCGGCATCTACGCCGGAATGATCATCACGACCGTGATCGCGCTACTGGCCGAGTGGCTGTTGACGCTGCTCGAGAACCGGCTCCTGCGCTGGCGCCCGCCCGTCCTCAACGAAGCTCAGATCTAGGAGAGTCCGTCATGCGTAAGATCCTTTCCGCCGTCCTAATCGCCGGTCTCCTCACGACGGCCGGATGCCGCGGCACCAGCCCCGACGAGGCGAAGGCCGGCGGCGGCACCAGCCAGGTCAAGATCATGGTCGGCGGCATCGACAAGGTCATCTACCTGCCGGCCAAGCTCACCGAACAGCTCGGGTACTTCTCGGCCGAGGGCCTCGACGTCCAACTGCTCACCGAACCGTCCGGCGCCACCGCGGAGAACGTGCTCATCGCGGGCGACGTGCAGGGCGTGGTCGGCTTCTACGACCACACCATCGACCTGCAGACCAAGGGCAAGTGCGTCACCAGCGTCGTGCAGTTCGCCGATGTGCCGGGTGAGGTCGAGGTCGTGGCGTCGGCCAAGGCGGGCTCACTGCGCTCGCCCGCGGACTTCAAGGGCAAGAAGCTCGGCGTCACCAGCCCGGGCTCGTCGACGGACTTCCTCACCCAGTACCTGGCGACCAAGAACGGACTCAGGAGCGGCGACTACACCACGGTCAAGGCGGGCGCCGGACAGACGTTCATCGCGGCCATCGACAACGGCGGCATCGATGCCGGCATGACCACCGACCCCACCGCGGCCAAGCTGGTCAGCAGCGGAAAGGGCAAGATCATGCTCGACATGCGTACGGAGGAGGGTGCGAAGGCGGCACTCGGCGGGCTGTACCCGGCGAGCTCGCTGTACATGGACTGCGCCTGGGTCGCCGCGCACCCGGAAACGGTACAGAAGTTGGCCAACGCGTTCGTGAAGACGCTGCGCTGGATCAAGGCGCACAAGCCGGCGGAGATCGCGGCCGAGATGCCGGCGGAGTACGCGGCCGGTAACCGCCAGCTCTACGTCAAGGCCGTGACGGACAGCATCGGGATGTTCAACGGCGACGGCCTGATGAAGCCGGAGGGCGCGAAGAACGTGCTCGATGTGTTGAGCCAGTTCTCGCCGAACGTCAAGGGCAAGAAGGACTCCGTCGACCTCTCCAAGACGTACACGACCTCGTTCGTCGCCAAGGTCGCTTCGTAACCCCACAACACCGGAAGGGCCGGCACACGCCGGCCCTTCCTCACCGTCAGTCGAGTAGCTCGGTGACCGTGCCCGCGGCGACCGTGTGGCCGCCCTCGCGGACCGCGAAGCCGAGCCCGGCGTCCATCGCGACCGGCAGGGGCAGCTGCAGACCGAGCGCGAACGTGGCGATCACGGTAGGCCGCAAGGCATCCGGGGTCGACCGTATTTCACCAGGGGAAGGCGCTGCCCGCTCCGCTAGCTCCGGTCCATCTCGGCCCGCACCAGCAGGTGGAACGCCTGCGCCTCGGTGGAGGTCCCGGGGCGATCGAAGGTCGGCGAGCCGCACGCGCCCGTGACCAGCCCGAGCGCGTCAACCCGCCGCCCCGCCGCTGCGGCCAGGTCCCGGCCGGTGTCCCGATAGGACGGCGGGAGCCAGCCGTCCGCGGCGCCGACCAGGGCCGCGTAGGCGAACATCTGCGCCGCGTTGGTCTCCACGAACGTCCCCGGGTCGTCGAGCACGTCGTGGAACAACCCGTCCGCCCGGCGATGCGCCAGGCACGCGTCGAGCACCTCGCGCACGTGCGCCGCAAGATCATCGCGCGGTAGCGAGGGCACCAGACGCAGAGCCCGCGCGATGCCGGCCACTACCCACCCGTTGCCGCCGCCCCACCGGTCCGCGCGGCGCGGCGCACCCGCGTCCTCCGACCAGATCGCCGAGTACAGGCCGTCCCGACAGAGCCGTTTGCGATGCCCGTCGACCTGCAGCAGGGCGAGGTCTTCACGGCCGGCCATGGCGAGGAACGGCACCACCATATAGATGGTGTCGGCCCACATCTCCCGACCCGACAGCAGGTGGAACAGCGTGCCGTCGGCAGCCCGCGGCGCGTCGTGCGCGAGCCATTCGAGCTGGCGCCGGGCCGCGTCGGCAAAACCCGCGGCGAGTACGGCCTCACCGCACGCCGCGCCGTTGACGGAACCGTCCTCGCCGACGTCGGCCAGCCGGCCGTCCGCGGCCTGGCGGACGACCGCGGCGTCGGCCAGCAGCGTCGCCAGGTCATGGCGGCCGAGGTCGAGGGCGGCCTGCGCGGCCACGCCCTGCTCCCACGACTGCCGTTGCATGGCCAGCATGGCGGTGAGCACCCGATCGGTCATGGGTTGCGCCACCTTCGGCATGCCCTCATGGCCCTCGCTGCGCTCGGTGCATTCGGTCATGCCATCGCCACCTTCGGCATGCCCTCATGGCCCTCGCTCCGCTCGGTGCATTCGGTCATGCCATCCCAACCCGTCATGTGAACAGCGCGCTTACCGACTCGCCGTTGTGGATGCGGCGCATCGCCTCGCCCAGCGCCGGCGCCACAGACAGCACGGTCAGCTTGTCGGTATGCTTCGACTCCGGGATCGGCACCGTGTTGGTGCAGACGATCTCCTCGACGTCCTTCTCGGCGGAGAGCCGCTGCATCGCGTCGCCGGTGAACAGGCCGTGCGTGCACGCCACCCGGACGCTGCGGACGTTCCGCTCGCGGAGCCGGGCGAGCAGCTCGAAGAGCGTGCTGCCCTTGGCGATCTCGTCGTCCAGCACGATGACGTCGCGGTCGGTGACCTCGCCGATGACGGAGCTGATCACAACCTTGTCGTCGGCGAACCGCTGCTTCGCACCCACGGCCACGTCGATCCCGAGAATCCGGGCGAACGCCGCGGCCTCCTTGGCGTTGCCCAGGTCGGGCGAGACCACGATGGTGTTGCTGAGGTCGTAACCGCGGAAATGATGCGCCAGCTCGCGCTGCGCGTGCAGATGGTCGACCGGGACGCTGAAGAACCCGTGCACCTGCGGCGAGTGCAGCGTCATGGCCAGGATCCGGTCGGCGCCCGCGGTGGCGAGCAGGTCGGCGACGAGACGCCCGCCGATCGAGATGCGCGGGGCGTCCTTCTTGTCACTGCGGGCGTACGCGTAATGCGGAAGCACTACCGTGATCCGCCCCGCGGAGGCCCCGCGCGCGGCGTTGAGCATGAAGAGCAATTCGACGAGATTTTCCTGTACGGGCGGGACGAGCGGCTGGATCATGAACACGTCGCGCTCGCGGCAGTTGCCCTGGAGCTGGACCTCGATGCAGTCGTTGGCGAACCGGGACACCCGGGTGGGCAACAGCGGTACGCCGAGGTGCTCGCAGATCTCGGCGGCGAGCCGGGGGTGGGCGCTTCCGGTGAAGACAGCGATGTCGCGCACGGCGTCAAGCCTAAAGGCCGGGTCGGTACGATCGAAGACCCGGTCACAGCCAGTCGCGACGCTTGAAATACCAGTACAGGACGCTCGCCGAGACGACCAGGAGGGCGAGGCTCTGCAGGTACCCCGACCACTTCTCGTAGCCGGGGTACGGCAGGTTCTGCCCGTAGTACCCGGTGAGCGCGGTCGGCACGGCGATGATCGCGGCCCACGCGGCGAGCTTGCGGGTGGTGTCGTTCAGCGCAGTGCTCTGCTCGGTGAGATCCGCCGCCAGCAGACCGTTGATCCGGTCGCGGGCGTGGTCGATCGTGTCCGTCGCCCGCCGGGCGTGATCATCGACGTCGCGGTAGTACGGCGCGAGCTCGTCGATGACCAGCTTGGTGCCGGTACGCATCACTTCGGCGACGAGCTCCGGCATCGGGGCGACCGCGCGGCGCAGCTCGGCGAGCGTCTTGCGGAGCCCGAACCCGTACCTCCGGACCGGTCGCGGCGCGCCGCCCTCCTCGAGGATGATGTCCTCGGTCTTGTCCATCGCCTCGTCGAGAGCGTGGGCGGCAGCGAAGTGGCCGTCGACGATCACGTCGAGCAGGCCGTAGACGAGGAAGCCGACGCCGCCGGTCGCGCCGAGCTCCGCGTCGGCATCCCAGCGCTCGATGAACGGGGTGGTGTCGATCGGCGCCTTACGGGCCGTGATCAGCGCCCGATCCGTGATGAACGCACTCATCTCGGCCTTGCTCAGACGCGGGAGCGGACCGTCGGTGCTGGCCTTGACGGCATACACGTTCATGAAGAGGTGACTCGGGTAGCGGTCCAGCTTGGGTCGCTGGTGGTCCTGGACGGCGTCCTCCACGGCGAGCGGGTGCAGCGAGAACTCGGCCGCGACGGCCCTCAGGTCGTTCTCGTCGGGGTGGTACAGGTCGAGCCAGAGCACCGCCTTGGGATACTCCTGCATCTTCGCGGCGATCTCGTCGGCCGCGAAGTCCTCGGCCACCACGGTGCCGGCCTCGTAGAGCCGCGTGTGGGTCGGGCATAGGGGAGCCGGGTGCGTCATAACGTCCACACCGCAACTATGCCCCGCAGAGGTGTCCCGCAGTCCTTGCCAGCGGCGGCAAGATCGCGCGGCGCCGGCCGTACTGACCGCACTTGGGGCCGGCTCAGCCCAGCCAGGTGCGAAGCGCCCACCAGAGGCGGACGGTCTCCAGCACGGTCAGCCGCTCCCCCGGTTCGGCCCCGATCGGCGGCATCCCGGTGATCTCGTGGAGCCGACGCAGCCGGTACCGCACGGTGTTCGGGTGCACGTGTAGCGCCGCCGCGGTGTGGTCCAACCGCTGACCGTGGTCCAGATAGGCGACCGCGGTCGACGCCAGCTCCCGGTGAAAGTCGTCGCCCGGCTTGAGCCCGCCGAGCAGGGCGGCGCTGAGCAGGTCGGCGAGCAGCGGTTGCGCCGACAGGGCGGTCTCGCCGGCGAGGTCCAACACGCTGCGTACGCCGGTTTGCGCGGTCCGGGCGGCGGTCCGTAGCGCCGTCACGCAGAGTCCGTACACCGCGCGAACCTGCGGCACCGGGCAGGCGGGCGCGGTGACCACGAGCACGGTCGCGTCGATCGCGTCGTCCGGCGGCAGTCGCGGCGAGAGGCCGGCCAGCCGGCCCTCCACGGTTCCAAAGACTCCGCCGTACGCCGAAAGCCGGTGCTCCATCGAGCGCAGTCGGGCCGGCTCGGCCACGTCCGAGACCACGCAGTGGTAACGGCCGTCGCGGCTCAGCGCCCACCGGGCCAGCTCCTCCGGCGCGGGCTCCGGATCGTCGCCGAGCAGGAGCCGGCGCAGCAGCCGGGAGCGGGCTTCGCCGTGATTGCGGGCACGTTCGCGCTCCGCGGCGTGGTAGCCGTTGATCACGTGGCGTTCCAGCGCCCCGGTGTACCGGTCGAGCTCCAGCAGAACCTCGAGCAGCACGTCGTCGGGGATGTCCGCGGCCCGACCGCGCTCGATGGCGATCTCCAGCGCGCGGGTGCGCCCGGCCTGTACGCCGCTGAGCAACCCGCTGATCGGGATACCCTGCGCCGCACGATCCGCCCCGAGGCGCGTGGCCTCGGCGAAGTCGCGCGCGCTCGGATCGCCCCGCCGCTCGAACGACGCCAACCCAGCGGCCAGCAGCACGGAGATGTGCCGGCGGTTCTCCGCCGCCGGCAACCGCGCCACGTCGGGCGACTGGGACCGGGCCGCCTCGACCAGCTCATCGACGATGCGCGCGTCGGCCGCCATGTCCCGCAGCAACGCCAGGAACGTGCTGCTCCGCTCCGTCACCGCCATCCGGCTTTCGCCTCCCGGGCCGTTGTGGGCGCCGCACAACGAACGTCCGCGGATTTGGCTCCCAGGCCCTATCGACGGATGCCGATCCGCAGTTTCCTGTGCGTTACCGCAAAGTAACATCGCGCCCCGCGACGCGGAATCTCGCCATCATGCTCTGTCAGGAGAATCCGTGACACTCAGGTCTCCGTTCACCGAAGTCCTTCGCGCGTTCACCGCAGCCCTGGCCGCGCTGACGGTCGTCGTCGGTTCGGCCGGTTCGGCCGTCGCGGCGCCGACCCTGCAGGAGGTGATGTTCGTCGGCAACAACTGGGAAGGCACGGTGGACGTCATCCGGTCCAGTGGCACGTTCGCCAAGCTGGGCCGCGTCAACGTCATCCCGGACAAGAGCCAGCGCCTCTGGGAGATCTACCTCAACCCGATCAAGCTCGCGTTCTACCTGGGCATCCAGGCGGGACCGGGCGAGGGGCACGATCAGCTGGTCGACGACATGTACACCACGCCCGACGGCAGCGCGCTGGTGGCGTCCCGGCCCAGCTTCGCCGACGTGGTGTCGATCGACCTGCGCACCGGCGCCCTGCGATGGCGGTTCCCGGTGGCCGGCTTCCGCGCCGACCACATGGCGGTGTCGCCCGACGGAACCCGGGTCGCGGTGTCGGCGTCCACAGCAAACACGGTGCACGTGCTGGACATCAACACGGGACGCCAGTTGGGCTCGTTCAGCACCGGCGACAAGCCGCACGAGAACATCTTCACCGACGGAGGAAAGTACCTCTGGAACATGTCCATCGGCGAGGTCAACACGTCACTCGACGACCCGGCCTGGGACTGGACCAAGGGTGACCGGCACATCACCGTCGCGGACGCCGAGACCTTCCAGATTGTACGGACCATCGACATGCGGCCCCGGCTCGACGCGTTCGGGCGTTCCGACCTCTCGGACGCCGTCCGCCCGGCGGTGTTCAGCCCCGACGAGTCGAAGCTGTACTTCCAGGTCTCGTTCTTCAACGGGTTCGTCGAGTACGACGTGGCCACCGACAAGATCACCCGGATCAAGACGCTGCCCAAGAACCCGAACACGAGCGACGACCGCACCACGTTCGTGAACGACTCGCGGCACCACGGCCTGTCGATGAGCCCCGACGGCACGAAGCTGTGCGTGGCCGGGACCATGGACGAGTACGCGACCATCGTCGACCGGGCCACCCTGCAGGAGGGACCGCTCGTTACGGCCGACAAACCGTACTGGGCGACCGTCAGCGGAGACGGGAAGGACTGCGTGATCTCCGAGTCCGGCGCGGACCAGGTCACCGCCATCAGCTTCGCCACCGGCCAGAAGGTGGCAACCGTAGCTGTGGGTGACCATCCGCAACGCGTTCGAATCGGCCACGTGGCTACCGACTGGACGCCGCCCGCGACCTCGTAAGCGTCCCGGCATAAGTACATCACAAAAGGGCTAGTCCTCCAAGGACCAGCCCTTTTGTTTATGCGCTGCCATTTGTGGGCGTCATTTACCGGGTCGATGGCGATTGTTTCTTCGCGAGCCACGACAAATTAGGACACGAATGTCAAAAAACCTATGTGTACGGACTGTTGTTTTGGCGTCACCCTCCGTACCCTAACTCTAAGGTCATCGATCCTCTTGAGTGCCACGGGGAGCAGGCATGGTGATCAAGGTTTTGGACCAGGTAACCGACAATGAGGTTCTTGAATCCGCGTGGCAGTTGTACGCGGATGCGTTCCGGGAGCTGAACTCACTCGCAGTACAACGACACCTCATGTGCCGCGACGAGTTCGACGAGGTCATGCGCGATCAACGCGTCCAGAAGTACCTGTGTCTGGACGACAGCGGCTCGCTGGTCGGCATGTCCACGTACACGAACGATCTGACCGCCGTGCCCCTCATCGCACCGGAGTACTTCGAGCGGCACTGGCCCGAGCATTTCAAGGCCCGGAAGATCTGGTACATCCTCTTCGTCGCGGTCCATCCGCAGGCCCGGGGCCAGCACGTGTTCGCGCAGCTGGTCGAAGAGATGTACGTGGTGGCGGCGACCCAGAACGGCCTCGTGGGTCTCGACATCTGCAATTACAACGACGATGAGCGGAACATGTCGCGGATCTTCCGGCTCATGGTGCGGCGCCTCACCGAAAACATGCGCTTCCAGCGGATCGACCAGCAGTCGTTCTGGTTGTACGAGTTCCCTTCGGCCGCTTGACGTATGGAGTTGTCGCGACTCACTTGGGGGTCACGGCATAGGCGCCCTCCACATCGTCCAAAGTGGGGGTCCATCGGGTAGTTGGACCACCGACCGGCAGGCGTACCCGTGCCTGAGGTAAAGGTCGCGGTTACGAGGGTCGTTGGCTTCCAGGTATGCCGGAATCCCGGCTCGGTCGAGCCGGGCATGGTGGCGATTGAGCAGTGCGCTGCCGATACCGCGATTCTGGTGGTCCGGGTGGACCGCAAGAAACGCCAGGTAGTGGTGCGGGTCGAGCGGGTGATGCGCGTCGAGCGCCGCATCCAATTCGCGTACGCGATCGAACGCCGATCCGGTCGTCTCTTTCAACCGGCGGTCATAGTCGACCGGCGGCGGAATCATCGACGTGAGCGGGAACCAGAGTGCGACGCCGTCGCTGCCCTGGCGGAATTCCAGACCGCCTTTCCGTCCGTACAGCCGTTCTACGCGACGAAATGCAATCCCCACAGCGACGTGCTCCGGGCGCTGCACCAGGCCGGATCCCGCTTCGAGGTCGCCTCGATCGATGAGGTGGAAATCCTGACCGGCCTCGGCGTTCGCGGACCGGACTTGATTTTCAGCAATCCGCTGCGCCCGCGCGAGCAGACCCGGGCGGCGGCGCGTGCCGGCGTCTACCGGTTCGCCGTCGATTCGAACGATGAGCTACTCCGCGTGGCCGAAGAGGCTCCGGGCAGCTGCGTCTACGCGCGGCTGGCCACGACCGCTCGAGGCAGCGTCGTGCCGAGCGAAGGAAAGTACGGCGTCGACGTGGCCGGCGCCGTGGATCTCCTCATCCTCGCTCGCGAGCTTTCTCTCGTTCCGTACGGCATCACATTCCACATCGGATCGCAGACACTCGAGCCAGCCGCGTTGGACGCGCCGCTGGACGACGTCAACACGGCCATGAACACGCTGGCGCAATCGGGGATACGGCTGCAGATGGTGGACATCGGAGGCGGCTTCCCCGCGGTCTACGACGAACCCGTCCCGCCGCTCGCCGCGTTCGGGCGAGCCGCCATGGCAAAGGTCGCGCGCCTGCCGTACGCCGTCGAGGTCTTCGCCGAACCGGGCCGGTGCCTGGTCGCCGAGGCCGGCACGTACCGGTGCCGGGTGATCGGCGTAGCCCGGCGGCCGTCCGGCTGGTGGGTACATACCGACCTCGGCGTCTTCAACGGAATGATGGAGGTGCTGGAATCGGGCGGCGATCTCCGGTACCCGATCTGGGACAGCCGCGCCTCGGTCCGGCGCCATCGTTACCACATCACCGGCCCCACGTGCGATGGCCAAGACACGTTGGCGTGGAACGTCCCACTCTCCAGCGACCTGCGGGAGGGCGACGAGCTGTTCATTGGATCGGCAGGAGCCTATACGGCCGTCTACGCCTCCCGTTTCAACGGATTTGCCCCGCCCCGCGTGGTGACGGCCTGAACCGCGGACTGCCGCCGTCACGCCGAGGCGGCCGATGAACGGGACTCCACGACCGGCGGCCACACCTGCGCGCCGAGTTCCCGGGACACCGCGCGCGCGGTGTCCCGCAGCGCATCCAGCGCGGACGCCTTGACCGGCCAATCTCCGCTCGGGACGACAAGCCCGATCGCGCCGGCGACCTCGCCGCCCGCCTCGGCCAGCGGGGCCGCGAGGCCGCACTCGCCGAGGACAGCCTCCTCGGCCTCGGCGGCGATCCCCGTGGCCCGGACCTCGGCGAGCTGGTTCTTCAGTGCGGCCTTCGCGGTGATGGTCTCCCCCGTCATGCTGCGGCGCGGGCCCGCGAGTACCTGCGCGGCCGCTTCGGCGTCGTAGGCCAGCACGGCCTTGCCGAGCGCACACGCGTGCGCCGGGATCACGATGCCCACCTCGGGCATCTGGCGGGTGCCGTCCGGACGGGGCTCGTGGTGGACGACAACCACGTCACCGAGGAGTAGCACACCGGTGCGGACCGCGAAGCCGGTGCGGCGCGCGAGCTCGCCGGACCAGCTGTCGACCCGGGAGCGCAGTTCGAGCGTGTCGAGGTAGACGTTGCCGAGACGGAGGGTGGCGGGGCCGAGCCGGTAGCGGAGGGAATCGCGTTCTTGCTGGACCATGCCGTGCGCCAACAGGGTACGGATGATGCCGTGCACGGTCGACGGCGGCAGGCCGAGTGCGGCCGCGATCTCACCCAGGCTCATCCTGCGGGCGCCCTGGAGCACGGTGAGGATGCGCAACGCGCGATCAACGGACTGGATCACCCCTGATTTGCCCCTTTCCATCCCGGTGTGCGGTGCCCACCAGGGGCCGGCGTCCCATAATTTTCCGCAACCTACTTGTTAACTGCAAATCAGCCGCGTAACTTCCGAGTGAGATTCGACATAGTCGAATGAGGTTCAGCTAGACGCCCGGCCGCGCCAGATCGCATGAGCTCGCTGGCCCTACTGGGCGCCAATTCGGGAGGTTCCCATGGACGAGCCCACACTGGCCCAAAAGCTCGGCGCCGAGCTGATCGGTACGGCGTTTCTCGTGTTCGTCGGGGTCGGATCGGTCCCCGCGACACTCATCGTGAACGGCGACGCGCCGTTCACGATGGCCGACCTCGGCATGATCTCGCTCGCGTTCGGCACGATCGTCATCGCCACCGTTTACGCACTCGGCCACATCTCCGGCAACCACATCAACCCCGCCGTCACGCTCGGCCTGGCCGTGACCGGCAAGTTTCCCTGGTCGCGGGTCCCCGCGTACCTCGCCGCCCAGGTGGCCGGGGCCATCATCGGCGCCGGTGCGATCATCGGCGTCCTCGGGCACAAGGCCAGCGACGTCGGTCTAGGCGTCGCCTCGTACAGCGATCCGGTGGGCGCCGGACAAGCGTTCGCCGCCGAGTTCGTGGGTACGTTCATCCTCGTGTTCACCATCTTCGGCGTGATCCACCGCAAGGCCAGCGCCGGATTCGCCGGCGTGGCCATCGGTCTCGTGGTGTTCGCCGCGATCATCCCGGTCGCCCCGGCGACGGGCGCCTCGATCAACCCCGCGCGCACGTTCGGCCCGATGCTCGTGCAGCAGATCGCCGGTGGCACCGTGAAGTGGGAGCAACTCCCGGTCTACTGGGGCGCCGAGCTGCTTGCCGGCGTGCTCGCCGCCCTGGCTTACGGGGTCATCTCGCGCACCCGCGCGGACATCGCGGTCACCGCGACCCCCGCCAGCGTGGGCGCCACACCCGTTCCGGTGGGCCCCGACGGCGGTCCGCCGCACCAGTCAACCGACGACGGCCAACCCACCTTCGCCCAGCCCGCCAAGGCACCGAGGAGCTAATGATGAACAAGCTCATCAACGATCCGGCAAACGTCGTCGCCGACGCCTTGAGGGGCATCGCCGCCGCCCACCCTGACCTGCGTGTCGACCTCGAGCACAGGATCGTCTACCGCGGCGACGCGCCGGTCCCCGGCAAGGTCGGCCTGATCTCCGGCGGCGGATCGGGCCACGAGCCGCTGCACGCGGGGTTCGTGGGCCTCGGCATGCTGGACGCGGCGTGCGCGGGCGAGGTCTTCACCTCGCCGGTCCCGGACCAGATGGCGGCCGCGACCACGGCCGTCGACGGCGGCGCCGGCGTGCTGCACATCGTCAAGAACTACACCGGCGACGTCATGAACTTCGAGATGGCTGCCGAGATCGCCGAAGCCGAGACCGGGGTCGCCGTCACCTCCGTGGTCACCAACGACGACGTCGCGGTCCAGGACAGCCTCTACACGGCCGGGCGGCGGGGGGTCGGCGTCACCGTCCTGGTGGAGAAGATCGCCGGCGCCGCGGCGGAACAGGGCCGGTCGCTGGCCGAGGTCGCCGACGTCGCCCGGAAGGTCAACTCCCTGGGACGCAGCATGGGCGTCGCCCTCACGTCCTGCACGGTTCCCGCCGCCGGCAAGCCCACGTTCGAACTGCCCGACGGCCAGATGGAGGTCGGCATCGGGATCCACGGCGAGCCCGGACGTCGCCGCGTACCGATCGCGCCGGCCGGCGAGATCGCCGAGATGCTCGTCGACCCGATCCTCTCCGACCTCGACTTCACCGGCGGCGACGGCGTGATCGCGTTCGTCAACGGCATGGGCGCTACCCCGCTGATCGAGCTCTACGTGATGTACAACGAAGTAGCGACGATCCTTGGCAAGGCCGGGATCACGGTCGCGCGGTCGCTGGTCGGCCCGTACATCACCAGCCTTGACATGGCCGGTTGCTCGGTCACCTTGGTCAAGGCCGACGACGAGATCCTGCGGCTGTGGGACGCGCCGGTGCGGACGCCGGCGCTGCGGTGGGGAGCCTGACGGCATGCGCGAGCGCACCGAGCGCAGCGAGGGCCACGAGCGCATGCGAAAGGTGGAAAAGGCGATGACCGACAACGTGGACGCCGGGGCGCTGGCGGCGTGGATCCGTGAATTCGCCAGGCTGATCGCGATCAACAAGGACCTGCTCACGCGCCTCGACTCCGCGATCGGCGATGCGGACCATGGGATCAACATGGACCGCGGCATGACCGCCGTGATCGCGGCGCTGGCGGACGAGGTGCCCGCGAGCGCCGCGGCGCTGCTCAAACGTACCGGGATGACGCTGGTCAGCACGGTCGGCGGCGCCAGCGGCCCGCTGTACGGAACCGCGTTCCTGCGGATGGCCGCGGCGGTCGGTGACGCCGACTCCCTGGACGCGGGCGGGTTCGCCAAGATGCTGCGGGCCGGCCTCGACGGGGTGGTCGCGCGCGGCAAGGCCGAAGCCGGGGACAAGACGATGTACGACGCGTTCGCTCCCGCAGTGGACGCGCTGGACGCCGCGCTCGCCGCCGGGAAACCGCTCGGGACTGCGCTGCGGGACGCGATCCAGGCCGCCGAGGCGGGGCAGGCCGCGACGATCCCGATGATCGCCCGCAAAGGCCGCGCCAGTTATCTCGGCGAGCGCAGCGTCGGCCATCAGGATCCGGGCGCGACCTCGGTGACGCTGCTGCTCACGGCCGCCGGTACGACGCTCGGCGCCGGGAGCTGAGACCGATGGTCGGCATCGTGGTGGTGTCTCACAGCCGCGCCCTGGCGCGCGCGGCGATCGGGCTCGCGGCGGAGATGGTGCACGCGCGCCCGATCCGGATCGAGGTCGCCGCCGGGCTGGACGAGACGACGTTCGGCACCGACGCGGTCGCGATCATGAACGCGATCACGGCCGCCGACAGCGGCGACGGCGTCGTGGTCCTGATGGATCTGGGCAGCGCGGTACTCTCCGCCGAGCTCGCGCTCGATCTCCTGGAGGACAGCGTCCGCGACCGCGTCGTCCTCTGCCCGGCTCCGCTCGTCGAAGGTCTGGTCGTCGCCGCGGTGGCCGCGGCGACCGGTGCCGGCCGGGAGGAAGTAGCGTCGGAGGCGGCCGCGGCGCTGGCGGGCAAGCAGTCCCACTTCGGCCCGCCGCCCGCCGCCGGAGCGGAGCCAGCGGGCGGCACCGGCGCCGGGCAGTCCGCCACGTTCGCCGTGATCAACATGCACGGCCTGCACGCGCGCCCGGCCGCGCGGCTGGTCGCGCAGGTGCGGGCGTTCGACGCCCAGGTGGAGATCCGCAACCGCAGCACCGGATCGCCGTGGGTGCCAGCGTCCAGCCTTTCCCGGGTGGCGACCCTCGGCGCGCTGCGAGGGCACGAGGTCGAGCTCCGCGCGTCCGGCGCGCAGGCGCGCGAGGCGCTCGATCATGTCGTCGCGCTCGCCGCCCGCGCGTTCGACGAGACCACTGCCGACGGCCCGCCAATCGGGGCCATGGTTGCGCCAAGAACCGCTGGTTCCGCCGGCGCCGGCGCTGCCGGAACGTCCGGCCGGGTTGCGTCCACAGACGACGGTCCGGCGGCCCCGCCCGAGCCCGCGGCGACGCCTCTTCCCGTCGCGGGACAGCCCGCGTCGCCAGGGATCGGGATCGGGCCCGCCTGGTACGCGGGTGGGGCGCCGCTAGAGATTCCCGACGTCCCGTCACAGGGACCGGCCCCGGAATGGCGCCGGATCCGGGAAGCGCTCGCCGCGGTCCGGCGGGACGTGCAGCGAATCCGCGCGCGGACCGCTCGCGACGCCGGTGACACCGACGCGGCCATCTTCGACGCGCATCTGCTGTTGCTCGACGATGTCGATCTGCTCGGCGACGTGCGTTCCCGGATTGGGAGCAACGTCCCCGCCCCGCAGGCCTGGTCCGCCGCGACCAGCCGGATCGCCGGAGAATTCGACGCGCTGGCCGATCCGTACCTGCAGGCGCGCGCGGCCGACGTGCGCGCGGTCGGCGACCAGGTCATGCGGGCACTGCTCGGGGTTTCCGGTGCGGCGCCGCGCGGGTCCGGCGTGCTGATCGCCGCCGATCTCACTCCGGCCGAGGCGGCCGAACTCGATCCGGCGCAGGTCACGGGTGTGCTTCTCGCGTCCGGAAGCCCCACGTCGCACGGCGCGATCCTCGCGCGGACCCGTGGTATCCCGGCGATCGTCGGCCTCGGGCCGGCGGTGCTCCAGATCCCCCACGGCACGCCGATCGCGCTGGACGGCGGCACCGGCGAGGTGGCGGTCGCACCGTCAGATCCGGTCCTGGCGTCCTTCCGCGAACGGGCCGCCGAGCAGGCACGGCGCCGGCTGCGGGCTGCCTCACGGGCGTCGGCGCCGGCCGTGACCCTTGACGGTGTGCCGATCGCGGTCGGCGCGAACGTCGGCTCTCTGGCGGACGCCCGCGCCGCCGCGGAGAGCGGCGCTGACCTGGCCGGGCTCGTCCGCACCGAATTCCTGTTCCTCGGGCGCGACGCGGCTCCGGACGTGGACGAGCAGGAGGCCGTCTACCGGGAGATCGCGGACGCGCTCGGCGGGCGCCGGATCACCCTGCGCACCCTCGACGTGGGCGGCGACAAGCCGCTCGGCTATCTGCCGGCGGCGGCGGAGGAGAACCCGTTCCTCGGTGTCCGCGGTGTCCGGCACTCGCTCGCACACCCGGCGCTGTTCGCCGATCAATTGCTCGCGATGGTCCGGGTCGCGCACGACGTGCCGGTCAGCCTGATGTTCCCGATGGTGAGCACGGTCGACGAGGTGGTACGCGCGCGGAGGATGCTCGACGACGCGATCAAGCTGGCGGGCGCCGGCGAGCCTGCCGGCCTGCGCGTAGGGATCATGGTGGAGGTCCCGGCTGCTGCGCTGAAGGCCGCCGCGCTCGCCCGCCACGTCGATTTCTTCAGCATCGGCACCAATGATCTGACCCAGTACGCGCTGGCGGCCGAACGCGGGAACGCCGCACTCGCACCGCTGGCGGACGGCATGGATCCGGGCGTGCTACGGCTGATCGATGCTGTGTGCCGGGGAGCCGGGAGCCGGGTGTCCGTGTCGGTCTGCGGGGAACTGGCCGCGGATGAGGCGGCTGCGGCATTGCTGACCGGTCTCGGCGTACGCGAACTGAGCGTGGCGCCGCGGATGGTCCCGGCGGTCAAGGAGGCGGTACGGGCCACCGGTCTGCACCGCGCTGCCCTGACAGCGGCGGAGGCGCTGGATGTCGCGGACGCCGCGGCCGTGCGTGCCTTGCTGGCCGCCGGGTAGTCAAAGGTACGGATGTATGTCTGCGACTTACCCGATTTCGTTACGTCATTGAGTGGTCACCCAACGTCATATTGATGACGTTTTCCGCCTCGCGAGGCCTGGCCTCGGAGTACTACGCATGTGCGCACTTGAATCGCCACCGAATCAGACAACAATCGCCTCATGACGTACGGCAAGAAGGATCTCCCTTTCCCTTATTGCGAAGACTTTTCCGGCATCGTGACCCGGGTCAAGGGTGTCCGGGAGTCGACCCGGGCCGCGCTCATCAACTCGCCGAAGGTCGCGTCCTACCTCAAGGCGGGCGCCAACCTCGTGGAGCGGAACCTCGGCGCCCTGGACTCGACGGCACCGAGCGGGGAGGGCGACCGAAAGCCGTACTGGTCTGGCCTGCGTTTCCTGAGCGAGCGTTCGCTGTCGCGCGAGATGGAAGCTCTGGAACCGCCGTTCTTGCGGCAGAAGGGCGCCGGCCCCTACCGGGCCACCTGGGCCAGCCACGACGACTACCTCAGCGACCTGCTCACGTTCCTCTTCCACGCGATGAACTACGACCCGCAGTACGGCGCGGGGCTGGAAACCCGGGGAGACTGGCTCGTCACCCAGAGCAGCTTCATCGATGCCGTCGACCGGGCCAGCTTCCACGAACTCCAGGCGATCTGCCGGATGCCGCTCTTCCGGCTCCAGCTGATCATGGTGGCCACCGCCGACCGCAACGACGGTATCCATGAAGCGATCTCCAACAATTACGCCGGCGCGCTCGACCCGTGGATAAAGATCTACGAGTCGACGATCGCCGCGCGCGGCTTCCAGCTTCGCAAGGGCATCACGATCGAGCAGTTCGCGAACATCCTCGCCGCCATCACGGAGGGCTTCGCCGTGCACCACCTCGGCGACCCGGGTGCCGGCATCATCGGCGACGGCCCCGCGGACAACCTCGTCGGCATGGCCGTGCTGGGCATCATGAACAGCTACCTCGAGCCCGCGGATGAACCCAGCGGACTGACTTTGCGTGAACAGTTCGAAAGCGCCTCGAAGGCAACGTCTCCTGTCCCCCGCACCACCGATGACTGTCGGGACTGACATGACGAGCACAACGGAGCAGCCCACGGTCCGCGCCGCGGAAACTCCCTCGTGGTGGGAGCGACAAGGCGACGTGATCATGCGTCGGCCGTTCAACGAGTGGACGTTCACCCACATGAGCTGGCTGATGCCGGCCGAGCGCGTGACCCGCGGCGAAACCCACCTGCCACTGCCGGTGAACGCGCACCCCCTCGACCTGACCTACCGGTTCGACGACCGCGACTACAGCCTGTCCGAACTGCACAGAAGGACGTTCACGACGGCGTTCGTCGTCCTGCACCGCGGCGAGATCGTTCACGAGTCGTACCCCGGAGCCTTCGCCGGTCCCCGTACCCGGATGCAGTTGTTCTCCATTTCCAAGTCGGTAACGTCGATGCTGGTCGGCATCGCGTTGGCCGACGGCGCCATCGGCAACATCAAAGACCCGGTCAGCGACTACCGCCCCGACTTCCTCGGCACGGCGTACGAGGAGACCACCATCGCCGAACTGCTCGACATGACCAGCGGCGTCGGCGAAGCCGATGTGTGGGACGTCCCGGACAGCGGCATCAAGCGGTTCGAGCGGGCCGTCATGGGCGGCGGGGACGTCACCGCGGTCATCCGCTCGGCACCCCGTACGGCACCGGCCGGCGAGCGCTTCAATTACTCGACGTTCGACGCGCAACTCCTCGGCTGGGTGCTCGAGGCGGCAACCGGCAGATCCCTTGCCGCGTACGCCTCCGAGCGTCTGTGGAGCCACATTGGAGCCGACCGCGACGCCTACTACTGGCTTACCCGTGCCCACCCCCGCACGGCGATCGGCGCGGGCTCGTTCAACGCGACCGCCCGGGACGTCGCCCGCCTCGGCCTGCTCATGGCGAACGACGGAGTCGTCGCCGGCAAGCAGATCGTGGCCCGCGACTGGGTACACCGCAGCCTCGGCAGCGACCTCCGCCAGCTCGCCGTCGGCGCCCTCGGCCCGAGCGGCTACGACCACTATGGCTACTCCAACCAGTGGTGGACCCTGGGCGCCAGCGCCTTCCACGCCTTCACCGGTCTGGGCGTCCACGGTCAGTACCTCTTCGTCGACCCGACCGCGGACGTCGTGATCGTCAAGTGCAGCGCCTGGCCCACCCAGGACGACGAGCGGCGCGACCGGGAAACCATCAGCGCCCTGCGCCGGGTCGCCGACCACTTCGCCTGACGCCGGCTATCCGAATTCCTTCCCGCAATGCCGCCCGGGCTGCCTCGTGCCCAAAACCGTGCCTAGAAAGGAATCCAAGGATGAAGTCTGCGCTGTGGCGACGGCCCGCGATCAGATGGGTCGCCGCAATTCATGTCGCTCTCCTCTGCATTGCTGCCATCCTTTTCTCCGGTGGTCCCACGGCCGCGGCCACCGCATCCGGCACGGTTCTCAGCGCCATGTCGGCGACATTGCCGTCAGAGCTCTCACCGCTGGCCACCGGTAAACGCATCACGTACGTCACGACCGCCACCGACGGGACCGCAACGGCGGCCACCGGTCTCGTCCTCACCCCGAAGACCGGCAAGAGGAACCAGACCGTCGTCTGGGGACACGGCACCACCGGCATGGCGGACAAGTGCGCACCGTCGACGAGCGACGCGGTGTTCTGGCCAGAGGCGCGAGCGGCCATCGCGGCCCTGCTCGCAAAGGGCTGGACGGTGGCGGCGCCCGACTATCCGGGGCTGGGCACGCCGCTGCCACACCCGTACCTGATCGGGTTGAGCGAGGCCCGTTCCATGATCGACAGCGTCAAGGCGGCCCGCAATCTGGACCCGGCATTGACAACGCGGTACGTCGTCGATGGCCACTCCCAGGGCGGCCAGGGCGCCCTCTTCGCCGGCCAGCTCGCGCCCTCCTACGACGGCTCGCTCGTGCTCCGCGGCGTAGCGGCCATCGCCCCGGTCTCCAACGTGGACCTGCTGGCTCCGCTCATTCCCGGGACCCCGGGCCAGGGCTATCTGGTAATGGCGCTGTACGGCCTGAACGCGCAGGACCCGACGTTCGACCCGAACACCGTGCTGAACAAGCCAGCCAGGCAGCGCACGTCGGTGCTGCAAAGCGGCTGTCTCATCGAGATCCTCGACACGTACGCATCCCTGACGGCCGACCAGCTGCTGGTTGGCGGCGCGCTGCCCCAGCCGGTGGTCGACACGCTTGCCCACTACGACAACCCGGCGCAGTCGGCGCCCAGCGCACCCATCCTGATCGTCCAAGGCACCGCGGACGAAGCCGTGCCGTACGACATCACCGCCGGCCCACTGCTGGACGAGTTGCACGCGTACGACCAGCCGGTGGACTTCGTGCCGGTCGACGGCGCCAACCACGACGGCGCGGTCTTCGCGACGGTCGACCAGGTCGCCGACTGGATCGCGGCCCGGTTCGGCTGATCGCCAACCGCAGAGCTGACGGCACCCCGCGCGCCCGACCCCCGTGCGGGGTGCCGTCACACCAGAGGGCGCTCACTCGCCGTACCCCTGCTGCCGCGGTCCCCGTGGAAAGGTGGCGCTCTGTGCGAGGCTGACGGCTTGGAGATCATCTGGCAACAGGGGAGCACTCCGGGCCAACGCAGGAGCTGCGAGGCCGGTATCGCCGCCAACATCGGTACCCGCCGGACCGCCGGGGGAAATCATCAGGCAGACGCTGCCCCAGCCGCAACATCAACTTGCCGATCGGGCCTGCGTCCGTCTTCGACTGCTCCCACTACGCCTCGACAATGAAGCGCCGCCCACCCATCGTGAAACGTCGCCATCGACGTGCGGGCCTTGATCCCCCACAGCCCGAGCATGTCAGCGATCAGCTCGTTGAACCGCGCCCCGCGAACCTGGGGCGTCATCGTGCCGTCATACCGGCTCCGGAGCCTGTCGTAATCCGACAACAAGGCGCGCAGCCGGTGGTGGCCGGTGGGCGGACGTGCTTGAGCGCGGTTTTGGGGGCTAATGCCGAGGGACTTGGCGAGCAGTTGCGGGGCGCCTCGCGGAAGATCTGCTGCCAGGTGCCTGTGCGACCGGCCAACGGTGGGATGCCGTGATAAGCGTGGGCAGGCCAGCGTTGATCGCGGCCGAAGAGGCCGAGCAGGCCGGCGAGGATGCGTCGTCGGGGCCCGACGGCAGCCACGAGGCGATGCAGCCGCTGACCTGGGTGGCCACCCGCACGGTGGCTCGGTTGAACCCTTCTATCGGATGCCGTTAAGCGGTCGGGGGAACGGCGGTTACTCGATGCCGAAGCTGTTGATCTTCTGCGGGTAGATGCGGATGAAGGCCTCGCCGAATCCTGGCCCGAGGTGTGCGCCGCCGGTCGGGACCGCCTCGGCGCGGCCGCGGATCTCGAGAAAGCGAGGCGTCCACGGGTCCATCGACACGAGATCATCGACGACGATCGCCGCCCAGCCGGTGGCCTGTACGTCCCGGTACTTCTTGGTGTTCGCCATGCGGTGGCCGCCGATGTCGACCGTGCCGAGGTCGGCGTTGTAGCGGAACGACGTGGGCACAACGTGCGGCTTGTGGTCGGTTCCGGCGGTGGCGAGCCGGCCCAACAATTGGCTGGCGAGGTACTGGACATGCGCAGCAGTCAGCTCAGGTGCGGCGGCTAGCTCGGCCATCGTCTTCTCGGTCCTTCCCGTCGCTGATGCCCCAGGTTGATGCATCAACCGGCCTGAGGATAGTTCGTCGAGTGTCCACCCCACCCGCCGAGAATGGGTGACGTGGCGAACGACCGATCGCTCGACCAGGAGGAGCAGAAGGTTTGGCCGAGCAAACTACGGATGCGGCGAACGCTGCAACCCACCCGGCCTGGCACGCGCAGCGCGAGTTCGCCCTATCCGCGTCTGACGTCGAGATCCTGGCCAACCTGTCCCCGTCACCCACCCGCAGGATGCGGGCCCTCGATCTGGGTAAGGCACCAACGAGAAGAGCCGGAGGTCGTATCACCCAGCCGGATGGAGAAGCGCGGCCTGATCCGCAGGGAGAACGGTGACACTACCGTACTGCCGAACGACCAAGTCGACGGCAGGAACTTAACTCCTTTGCCGATGAGAGGGCGTTCAAATCAGTTTGCTCAATCAGGGAGGCGGATGGCACGGTGAATACGTGATTGCGCGGCCCACGCTGTTCCTGACGGTCGGTCTGCCCGGTGCGGGAAAGACGACGCTAGCGAGGCAACTTGCGGATGAGCGACGCATTCTGCGGCTCACCCCAGACGAGTGGATGGCTCCTTTGTTCGGACACAGCGACGCGGATGGTCGACGCGACATCCTTGAGGGCAGAATGATTTGGACCGCGCACGAAGTACTTCGAAGCGGGGCCTCCGTCATCCTTGACTTCGGGTGCTGGTCAAGCGACGAGCGGTACGCGATCCGGACGATCGCAGAGTCCACGGGTGCGGGCTTCGTGCTGAGGTACGTCAAGATCGCCGAGTCGGAACGCCGGGCGCGAGCGAGTCGTCGCTGGCGCGAGCACCCTGAGTCAACGTTCCCGATGACTGACGCGGACCATGATCGGTTCCTGGCTCTGTGTCAGCCGCCAACGGCGAAGGAGCTTGCCCATGCGGCGTTACCAGCACCGCCGTCAGGTTCGAGAGTTGGCAACAGTGGGCCAGCGAATGCTGGCCGATACTGCCGCGTCTGGATGTCACGGTAACGGCATAGGGCGCGTTTTCGGATTCACGCGAACATACGCAACTGCCGCGTGGTGCGCGCCAGCCTCCTAGCGAGATCAGTAGGGGCGTTTGAATCCTTGTTCGGACAGCGTCTGCTCATAGAAGGCGAGCATGGCGTCGATCTCCTCCACCACGCCGTCGAGATCGTCGAGCGCATCGGGGTCGCCCGGCTCGCCATGGAGCCCACGAGCCACGCCGGCGAGCAGCGTTCGCAAAATCGCAAACGTGTCGCCCTGGACATGGATGCCAGGGAACTTGCGGCCGGGCATGTGCACTACGGCCCAATTGCCCGCACGGGAGAGTATCGCCATCTCTACGTCTACCGGTTCCATCTTGCGATGATCCCAAATGTGCCCTCGATGATTTCCGGCGCCCTCATCTAATGGCTGCCGCTGTCCACGCTCAGCGGACGGGGTCGCGTTAGCAAGGTGTACGTCACGTCGTGCAGGCGCCTGACGATCCCGAACTCGGCTCGCTGACGGTTCAGCAGCCGCTCAGGCTCTACTCCCGGATCCTCACTGAGCTGATCGAGCGTGGCGTGGTCAGATCGCGTAACGCCCCGCCGGCGACCTGGCGGAATTACTTGTTGCGAAGGCCTACCGCGGCGAGCTCGCACCTCCGTCAGAGAAGAGCTGGGACGTTCGCGCGGAGGATTGCACCCTCCTGCAGGTAAAGTGCCGCGTCATCGAACCCGGCAGCCGGCGTACGCACGTCTACTCGCCGTTTCGGAGCTGGAGCTTTCATTCCTGCGTCTTCGTCGGGCTGAACAGCGTCAGCTACGACATCAAGCGGGCGACCGAAATTCCCGTGAACTCGATCAAGTCCATCGCTCGTGAGAGCTCCTGGGTAGCCGGCCAGAGAGTCACCGTCAACCAAATCCTTGCAGGCGTTCCTGGGGCGGTCGATGTGACAGACCGACTCCGCGAAGCATACGAAGCAATGAACCGGCCAGATCAGACATAGACTGTCCTCCCGACAACACACACTTATCTACCGCGAACCGGTCGCGCGTCGAGGTCAGCTTTAGGCCTGCTGAGTCCGACAGGACGTGTGCATCGGCATCTGGTCGAGACGAAATGCCGGTGCGGTCTACGGCGTTCCCGCCGATGATGTTGGCCATGGTTGACAACGTCGGTGGATGCGCCGAGCAGCGGCTGCACGATGCCGCAGCCGGCTGGATCGCTAACCCTCACGTGGGCCCGGCCACCCTCATCCGCGCGGCGGGTCAGGCGTTGGTCACGCTCGCTCCTGGGTGAGCGGTGAGCGACGACCCGAGCGTCGAGCGGGTCCAGCCTTATTTCATCTGGCTAGTGAATTGGTTCATGTCGAAATAGTCCCGCCAGGCGTTGATTTTGCCGTCGCTGACCTCGAAGGCCCCCATGACGGGCAGCTCGAACGACTTGCCAAAGAGCCTGAAGACGTCCACCCGCTCGGTCAACACGACTGGACCATTGGCCGCAATGTTGATGACGCGGAACTCGATGCCCTCGATGCCTGGCGGGCCAGGGCGAATGAACGACGAGATCGTGTTAGCGATGTCCTCTCTGCCGGTGACCGGCGTCAGCGGGATGTTGTGGTAGACGGCGTCGTCGCTGAAAAATGCAGCCAGCTCGATAGCTCCGATGTCGTCGGACCACGCCGAGCAGAACCTCCGCACCACCTCGATCGGGCTCTCCATCTGGCTCCTCCTGCGGTCGAGCTTCGGGGAACTGTCCGGTGTTCCAGCTTTCGGCGATCGCCCAAGAGGCGCCCAGGCTCAACTTTTGCCCGCCCCGTGCGAGTATACTGAGAATGCTGGGCCGTTGGTCTGAGGGGCAGGGCCCCGGCAAAGTCGTTGGGTGGGTTAGCACCGTCTGAGACGACCGCCGAGCAATACTGACTCTTTGCCGTGACGACGCGAGACTGTGCTGCTTGAGTTGGCGGACATATGTGGCGCATCACCCGGCACACGACGGACCGTTCCATCCGCCTGTGATCCGACAACAGATCCGCGGCGGAACCTGATGTGCGCCGGGGTGCGATCGTCGTGCCAGTGGCTGCTGGCCGACCTGAACGCACGGATCTGCCGAGAAGAGTGCGCGACCGGCACACCAGCCTCACCCGAATACTTATCGCGTGTGTCGCGAAGTCGCCCACCGACGTCCGCCGCGCGGAGCCTACGACCCGAACGGGTCGTCATCGGCTCCCTTCCGTACGTTCTTGAGGCGATTGCTCGCGCCGAGAAGGTAGACGATCAAGCTCCCCATTCGCGCGAAGAGGTAGTCCTCGGCTTCCGCCGGAATGCTCTTGACTCGTGTTTCATAGTGCCGAATGTCGAAGTCGTTTCCCAGCTTGGTCAAAACGAGCATTTCCGATCTGATGATGACACGCCATTCGGGATCAATAATCTGGCTTAGCAGGGCCTCCACACCTTTATTGCGCTCATCCTTGGGCGCTACGTGACGCAGTTCCGACACGGTGCCCGGACTTGGTTTGGGCTGGGAAGTAGAACTCCGTGTGAAATCCTGTTCGGCAGGCGTCTTTGTAGTCGGCCAGGATTCTCCAGCCGCTGCTCCGCTGGCTTCGATAGCCGCAAGGAGCTGGGAAATCACGCGAATCCCTCGCCGTCAGTGTCCGCGCTTGGAGGGGATTGCCGCCGGCCTCGGCCTGGGGGCTGTCGTCTTGGCAGGCGCCAGGCTGAGGTCGGTTCCTAGGGTGGTTGCGGGCGCGCAGTTGTCAGGCGGGCACGGTGCTGGCCAGCACGGCGGGGTCGGGGCGTCCGGAGCGGTAGAGCAGGGCGGTGAGCAGCGCGCCGGCGGTGAAGATGGCGGTGGCGGTCCAGTAGGCGGTGGTGTAGCCGTGGACGGCGGCGTGCTGCTGGAGGGCCGGGGTGATGGCGGCGTGGGGGCGCAGGTAGCTGGTGGCGGCGCTGGCGGCCAGCGTGCTGAGCAGGGCGATGCCGACGGCGCCGCCGACTTGCTGGGTGGTGTTGACCAGCGCGGATCCGACGCCGGTGTCCTGGCCGCGGAGCCGGGCGGTGGCCAGGCTGATGGCGGGGGCGAAGATCAGGCCGAGGCCCATGCCGAGGACCAGCAGCGGGCCGAGGACCGCGGCGGGGTAGCTGCTGGTCACGGTCAGGCGGGTCAGCCAGGCCATGCCGGCGGCGCTGGCGAGCATGCCCAGGGGCAGGGTCAGGCGCGGCCCGATGCGGGTCAGCAGCACGTTCGCGCCGAGAACCGAGCCGGCGATGGTGGTGGCGATCATGGGCAGGAACGCCAGCCCGGTGCGGACCGGGGTGTAGGCCTGGGCGGCCTGCAGGTAGTAGGTCAGGAACAGGAACACCGAGTAGATCCCGGCGCTGGCCAGGGTCAGCGCGATGATCGAGGCGGCGCGGTCGCGGTCGGCGAGCACCCGCAGCGGCAGCAGCGGCGCGGCGGCCCGGGCCTGCCACCCCGCGAAGGCGGCGAGCAGCGCAGCTGCGCCGGTCAGGGACAGCCAGGAGGCGGGCGCGTGCCAGCCGCCGACCTGGGCCCG
>DASYTU010000030.1:0-21618 GCA_036001925.1 Actinoplanes sp. | reverse complement strand
TTGCTCATGCTGTCCTCATCCTTGGCATGCGCTTGTGGCCCTCGCTTCGCTCGGTGCGCTCGCTCATGCTGTCCTCATCCTTGGCATGCGCTCGTGGCCCTCGCTTCGCTCGGTGCGCTCGCTCATGCTGTCCTCATCCTTGGCATGCGCTCGTGGCCCTCGCTTCGCTCGGTGCGCTCGCTCATGCCGCGGTCTCCCGGAACTCGCGGCGGCGGTAGATGATCGCCCGTGCTGCCATGTTGACCACCAGCGTGATGCCGAAGAGCAGCAGGCCGGACGCGATCAGCGCGCCTCGGCCGGTGGCGTTCGCCTCGCCGAAGGTGTTGGCGATGTTGGCCGCGATGGTGTTACCGCCGTTCTCGATCAGGTTGAACGAGATGCTGAAGGTGATGCCGAGCGTCATCGCCAGCGCGATCGTCTCGCCGAGTGCGCGGCCCAAGCCCAGGATCACGGCGGCGATCACGCCGGGCTTGCCGTACGGCAGCACCGCGGTGCGGACCATCTCCCACTTGGTGGCGCCGAGGGCGAGCGCCGCCTCCTCGTTCATGCCGGGCGTCTGCAGGAAGACCTCGCGGGACAGCGACGTGATGATCGGCAAGATCATGATCGCCAGAACCAGGCTGCCCAGCATGATCGAGCGGCCGAACGGGCCGTCGCCGCCGAACAGCGGGATCCAGCCGAAGTACTCGTTGAGCCACACCGAGAAGTCGCGTACCGGCTCGAGGAACACGTCCCGGCCCCAGAGGCCGAAGACGACACTCGGCACGGCGGCGAGTAGATCGATGGTGAATGAGAGCGGGGTGGCGAGCCGCCGCGGGGCGTAGTGCGACAGGAAGAGCGCGATGCCCAGCGCGACAGGCACCGCGACGATGAGCGCGAGGATCGACGTCAGCACGGTGCCGAACGCCAGCGCGGCGACGCCGAAGTGGGGCGGGGTGTCGTTCGGGAACCACTCCGTGGTGGTCAGGAAGCTCACCGTGTTGGCGCGCAGCGCCGGCACTGCCTTCGAGATCAGGAAGATCGCGATGGCGACGATGATGACCAGCACCATCGCGCCGGCCGCGACGGTGACACCACGAAAACCCGACTCCATCGAGAAGCGGGTCTTCCTGGGCAGCGCACCGCCACCGCCGAGGGGTGTGAGGTCGTCCGGAGGGATCGGCGGAACGCCGAGGCCGGCGCCCCGGGCGTGACGTCCTGTCACACCCGAGCCGCCGGCGTTGGCGTCGGCCGAGCGGGAGGGGTTATCACCCATCGGCTCGCTCGCTGTCGTCTAGAGGGGTAGGGCTCAGGTACTAGGAGATCGCGGCGACGGACGCCGCGACCTTGGTGCGGACCGAGTCCGGCAGCGGCCCGTAGCCGAGGTCGGACAGCGCCGACTGGCCGCCGGTGCTCGACGTGTAGGTCAGGAAACCCTTGATGGCCGCCGCCTTCGGGCTGCCCTTGCTGCAGGCGATCTCGTACGTGACGAGGACGATCGGGTACGCGCCCGGCTCGGTGGTGTTGTAGTCGATGGACATCTTGAGATCGTTGCCGGTACCGACGATCTTGGCACCCGCGACGGTCTTGCCAGCGCTCTCACCGGTCAGCTCGGTGTACTCGCCCGCGCCGTTCTTGATCTTCGCCATCTTCAGGTCGCCGTTCTCCGCGAAGGACAGCTCGACGTACGCGATCGAGCCGGGCGAGCTCTTCACGGCACTGGCCACACCGTCCGAGCCCTTCGCGCCGGTGCCGCCCGGAGCCTTCCAGGCCTTGGCGTTGCTGAACGTCCAGTCCTTCTCGGCGGCCTTGCTCAGGTACTTGGTGAAGTTGTCAGTCGTACCCGACTCGTCCGAGCGGTGCACGGTCTGGATCGCGGTCGACGGCAGCTTCGCGCCGCTGTTCTGCGCGGCGATCGCCGGGTCGTTCCACTTGGTGACCTTGCCGGAGAAGATCTTGGCCAGCGTCGAGGCGTCGAGCTGCAGGCTGTCCACGCCGTCCACGTTGTAGACGACGGCGATGGGGCCGACCACCATCGGCAGGTTGAGCGCCTGGCCGCCGGCGCACTTGGCGTCGGCCTGCGGCTGCTCGGTGTCCTTCAGGGCGGAGTCCGAGCCGGCGAAGTCGGCGGTTCCCGAGAGGAAAGCCTGGATGCCGGCGCCGGAGCCGGTGGGTTCGTAGCTGATCTTGGCGTCCGAGCACTGGCCCTGGTAGGTCTTGATCCACTCGTCCATGGCGTTCTTCTGAGCGCTCGAGCCCTGCGCCGTCAGGCTGCCGCCGGCACAGTTGCTGGCGGCGGAGGCGTCGGCGCCGCCCGCCGGGGTGTTGTCCGAGCCACACGCGGTGAGCGCGAGCATCGCGGAAAAGGCAATACCGGCCACGTAGCCGGACCGCTGGAGCTTCACGGTTTTCCCTTCGAATGGATTCATCTCCGGGCTCCGTAGTCCCGGCAGCCGGCATCTCACCGGCTCACCCGCAAACTAGGAGCACGAGGTGACCTGCCGGACGGCCTCAAGTGAACGAGGGGTGAACACGTCTGTCCGCGCCGGTAGCCGTGGACTGAGGGCAAGTTGTCCGCTACATGAACCGGGGGTCCAAGGACCGGAATGCCGGATATATCCGGGCGGACTTTACGGCCCTGAGACGCATCCTTGACCGTCCCGTGACGCGTGGCACGGCCTAGCGCGCAGTTTGATAGCTCACATCGGCGGACCAGATCTCGAATCCGAGCCGCCGGTACAGCCCCACCGCAGCCGTGTTCGACTCATCGACGTACAGCATCGCCTGGCTCAGGCCGAGCCCGGCGAGGTACTCGAGCCCCGCCACGCTCAACGCGCTGCCGAGCCCCTTGCGGTGACCGTCCGGATCCACGCCCAGGACGTAGATCTCGCCGATCGCGGGCTCGTCACCGGCCGCCGGGTGCACCTTGGTCCAGTGGAATCCGAGCAGCGTGTCCTCGATGTCCACGGCAAGCAGGAAGCCCTTGGCGTCGAACCATGGCTCGGCGATCCGCATCCGGAGGTCGTTCTCGGTCCAGCGACCCTGTTCGGGATGGTGCGCGAAGGCCCGCGAGTTGACGCGCAGCCAGGCCTGATCGTCATGGCCGGGCCGGAACCACCGCAGCGTCACGCCGGCCGGCAGCGGCGCCTCGGGTAGCGGCTCGGCGAGCGAGCGGCGCATCTGCCACAGCACACGCGTCCGGACCAGGCCGTTCTTCTCGGCGAAGGCGCGCGCACCGGGCTCGTCGCCATGCGCCCAGAACCGCAGACCGCGGTCCCCGGCGGCCTCCTTCGCGGCGACCAGCAAGGCCGTGCCGTGGCCCCGCCGGCGGTACCGCGGATGCACCACGAGCTCGCCCGCGGGTCCTTCCGGATCAGACCGGTCCAGGTAGGCGTATCCGGCCAGGCCGCCGTCCGATTCAGAGAGCAGATGTACGGGCGCAGCGTCCCCGGAAGCAGCAGCGTCGCCGGCGTGGCGCACCCGCAGCACCACGTCCTCGGACAGTGGATAGACCCCGTCCGCCGCCTCGGCCGCGTCGGCCAGCGCCAGCACATCGGCGATCTCCATGGCGGACAGCCGATCGGCCGTGCGGACCGGCTGTTCCGTCGTCATGGGGGTGCGTGTGCCCCGTCAGACCGGGAGCGAAACCGGCTCGTTGTCGGGCAGCTGGCGGCCCGTCGGCGGGACCACGAACTTGTAGCCCACCTGGCGCACGGTGCCGATCATCGACTCGTACTCGGAGCCGAGCTTGGCGCGCAGCCGCCGTACGTGCACGTCTACCGTGCGCGTACCGCCGAAGTAGTCGTAGCCCCAGACCTCGCGCAGCAGCTGGTCCCGGGTGAACACCCGCCCCGGGTGCTGGGCCAGGAACTTCAGCAGCTCGAACTCCTTGTAGGTGAGGTCGAGCGGCCGGCCTTTGAGCTTGGCCGCGTACGTGTCCGGGTCGATGTTCAGCTCGCCGGCCCGGATCGAACCGCCGGCACCGGCCGTGGCGCTGTTCAACCGGCCGACGCTCAGGCGCAGGCGGGCCTCGACCTCGGCGGGTCCGGCGCTGGCCAGGATGACGTCGTCGACGCCCCAGTCCGCGTTCAGCGCGATCAGCCCGGCCTCGGTGACCACCGCGACGAGCGGCACACCAAGGCCGGTCGCGTGCAGCATGCGGCACGTCGCGCGAGCCTCGGAGAGCTCGGAACGGGCGTCCACCATCACCGCGTCGGGGCTGGGCCCGGACACCAGTGTGCGGACGTCGCGGGGTGCCGTCCGCACGGAGTGGGGCAGCAGGTCCAGCGCGGGCAGCACGGCGGAGGGTTCGCCGGCCCGGGCCGTCACCAAGAGGAGAATTTCCACACTCACCTCGCATCCTCGCGGCGCTCGCGCCGCTCGGGTGACCCGGTATACGCAGCTCATGGCTTCGCCACCGGACGGTCTGGTCCCGGCGTCACCGACGGGTGGGCTGGGGTTACCTTAACCGATGCATAGCCGTAACTGCGCTGGTCGGATCATGAAGTGACGCAGCGAACGCCGCGAAGGTGGCCAAGCGGCCGAATCGTAACCGGCTTTTTACCCGGTGGTGCACTGGTCGCACGCACGGTCAGCCCGCGTGGCGCACCCCGCCCGGCCCGCGTCTGGCACCATCGCATGGGTGTTCTCCTCCACGCCGCAGGACGGCGACCGCGATCCCTGGGGCCCCGAGCTGTCTCGCGAGATCGCGCGGTCGGGCGCCGGCCGGTCGTCTTCCGGGTTCTACGCGGGGGCTCCCGAGCGTGAGCCCGGCGCCGCCGGCCTGGGATTCGGCCGGCCGGAGAGCCTCGAGGAGGTCGAGGACGAGCACCACCACGAGATCGAGGTCGTCCCGGTACGCCGGCAGCTCTCGGTGGCGATCGCCGGGTTCGCCGCGCTGCTCGCCGCGGGACTGATCCTCGGCGCGCAGACCTCCGGACCCGACGCTCGCACGCCGTACGCGATCGTGATCTTCGGGGTCCAGCTCTTGTTCGTGCTCGCCTGGACCATGGCGATGCGGCCGCCGGCGGCCGCGACGGTGGCCGGCGTCTGCGTGGTGGCCGGGCTGGTCGCCGACTACGCCGCCGTGACCACGGAGACCGCGCACCTGCTGCCCCTGCTCTATGTCGCCATGGCCGCGTTCGTGGCGGCGATCATCGGCCAGTCGATCCGGGCAGCCGACCGGCAGCGCGCGACCGACTCGCTCGGCGCGACGCTGCTGCTCGTGCTGGGCGTGGTCGCGTTCGCATCGCTGATCGTGCTGACCCGCAAGCCGATCGGCACCCAGGCCGTCATGGTCTGCCTGGCCGCGGCCGGCGTCTCGCTGGTGGTGGCCCGGCTCACCGACGCGATCTTCGCCAAGCCGCGGATCGCCCCGCAGGTGCCGCGCGGCGCCACCGGCATCATCCTGGGCGCGATGCTGGGCACGCTCGCCGCGGCCGGGCTGGGCAGCGTGCTGGTGTTGCCGTTCAACCCGGGGAAGGGCGCCATCCTGGGCGTGGTGGCGGCCGGTCTCGCCGGGTTGGTCGACTTGGCCGCCAACTACACCGAGGCGAGCCGCAGCATGGCCGGCGACGCGCCGACGTTCTGGTTGGCCCGGCACATGCAGGGGCCGTTGGGCGCGTTTGCGCTGGCCTCACCGGCGGCGTACGCGCTGACCGTGTTCTTCCTCTCCTGACCTGTTTCGCCCATGAGTGGATGCGGGCATATACGGTCCCCATCGTCGGATGCGGGAATACCCAGGAGGAACAGTGGCCGAGGTGTACGGCTCGCAGAAGCCACGCCGGCGCGGGGGGCGCGTGCTGATCACCTTCATCGTGCTACTGATCATCATCGTCGCGGGGCTGGCCGTGCTGGACCGGTTGGGCGCGTCGTACGCCGAGCGGGTCATCAGCGACCGCGTCGCCGAACAGGTCGCGAACCAGAAGGCCACCTCGGAGAAGCCCGACGTCACCATCGAGGGCGTGCCGTTCCTGACCCAGGTGGCGAAGGGCCGGTACCAGGAAATCAAGATCGAGTTGGTCGACTTCACCGCTCCGGCCGGAAACAACAAGACGATCAAGCTGCCGCTGCTGGACATCCGTGCCAAGGACGTGCGCGCGCCGCTGGAGACGCTGCGCACCCGGCAGGGCGACATCGTCGCCACCACCGTGAGCGGCTCGGGCATCATCGACTATCCGCAGGTCGCCCAATTGATCGGGCAGAAGGATCTGAAGCTCAGCGAGCGCGGCGGCAAGCTGGTCGGGACCGCCCCGGTGACGGCGCTGGGGCAGACGTTCACCGTGACGGGCACCGCGAGCCTCACCGTCAAGAACGGCGTCGTGCAGGTGCGCTTCGCGGACGTGACCGCCGAGGGCCTGCCAAACGTGTCGCTGGTCCGGAACATCATCAACTCGTACGTGCAGCAACTCGCGCTCGACCTCAAGCCACCGCAGCTGCCGCTGAAGCTGGCCATCCAGAAGGTCGAGCCCCAGCCGGACGGGCTAGCGGTGACGTTGGGCGCGAAGGACGTCTCGCTCAACGCCAGCGGCCTGTGACGGCGGCCTCGTTCCCGGATCGTGGTCGACAGTGTTCCGTGGGTTGGAACCGCTGGTAGGGTCTGTCCCCATGAGCCCATTGCTCACCAAGAGGCGCGCGGTCGACCTGTGCCGTGTGGCCGCCTGCCTGTGTCGCCCTGTCGTCTGACGGGGCCACTCGCGCTTTTCTTTCGCCCGGCAGTGGCGCCGTTCGCACCGATCCGCATTTCCCCCAAGGGTTCTGCGCGCGTGCGATCCGCTCCCGCGCGCTGACTCTCCACCTGCCATCTCACTTAGGGAGTCATCCGATGAGTCGCGACACCGCGCTCGTCTCTGCCGACTGGGCCGAGAAGAATCTCGAAACCCCGGGCATCGTCTTCGTCGAGGTCGACGAGGACACCACCGCCTACGACGGCGGGCACATCCCGGGAGCCATCAAGCTGGACTGGAAGAAGGACCTGCAGGACCCGGTCCGCCGGGACTTCGTGAACAAGGAACAGCTCTCCGCGCTTCTCTCCGAGCGCGGTATCAGCAACGACGACACCGTGATCCTGTACGGCGGCAACAACAACTGGTTCGCCGCGTACGCGTACTGGTACTTCAAGCTGTACGGTCACCGCGACGTGAAGCTGCTCGACGGCGGCCGCAAGAAGTGGGAGCTCGACGCCCGCCCGTACTCGACCGACACCCCCCAGCGGCCGGCCACGCAGTACCAGGCCAAGGCCCCCGACCTGTCCATCCGCGCGTTCCGCGACGAGGTGATCCAGGCTATCGGCGTGGAGAACCTCGTCGACGTGCGCAGCCCCGACGAGTTCGCCGGCCGGCTGCTCGCGCCCGCACACCTGCCGCAGGAGCAGGCCCAGCGCGCCGGGCACATCCCGACCGCGATCAACGTGCCGTGGAGCAAGGCGGCCAACGAGGACGGCACGTTCAAGTCGGACGACGAGCTGGCCAAGCTGTACGCGGAGGCCGGCATCGACGACAGCAAGGACACGATCGCGTACTGCCGGATCGGCGAGCGCTCTTCGCACACCTGGTTCGTGCTCAAGGAGCTGCTCGGCCACCGGAACGTGAAGAACTACGACGGCTCCTGGACCGAGTACGGCTCGCTGATCGGCGTGCCGATCGCGCTCGGCGACGAGCCCGGGAAGGCGTGATCATGACGTCGCCTTCCAACATCGCGGACGGCTGCGCCGCGCCCGACCAGTCGGCTCCGATCCCCGCCAGCGTGGACCTGGAGAAAGAGACGGTGATCACCGGCATCGTGCGCAACGCCGACGGTGCGGCCGTGGGTGGCGCGTACGTCCGCCTGCTCGACGCCACCGGCGAGTTCACGGCCGAGGTGGTGACGTCTGCCCAAGGCGTCTTCCGCTTCTTCGCCGCACCAGGCTCGTGGACGCTGCGCGCCCTGTCCCGGCACGGCAACGGCGACCTGACACTCGACGCCACCCGTGGCGTCAACGAGGTAGGCCTCAGCGTCGCCAACTGACCCACGCTCTGTCACCCAAGGGCGGGACCGTAATGGTCCCGCCCTTGGTTTATGTTCCGACGTTGTTCGGGGCTGACATCCATACTAGTCGTTGGTATAGTAGTCGCATGTCTATTTCATCGGGGGCTGACAGTGGCGCCCCACATTGCTACCCTAGTCCTGTGACTACACCTGAGCCGGATGCCGGGAAGGACGGGGACGCGATCCTCCGTGCCGCCGGGATCAACGTGACGGAAGAAGGTAAGGCACGATTCCGGAGGCGCCTGGAGGAGGCCGATGCCAAATGGACTCCGGAGCGGCGCGCTGAATTGCGCAGGCAACTGGGCCTGCCGGAGGCGGCCGCATGACCGTCGAAAGCGCCCCCATCCGGCTCGTCCTCGACACGTCCGCAATCCTCGCGTTCACGCGCGGCTCCATCCACGTCGGCGAGCCGCTCAGCGAGGTGGCCGATGAGGGCGGCGTCGCCGGACTTCCTGCCGAATGCTTGGCCGAGGCTCGATGGATGGTCGACGACGTTGACCGTCTCAACCTGTTGCTCGATCACCATGCCACGGTGATAGTGCCCGGATCCGATGATTGGCAGGCCCTCGCCGCCATCCACGACGTCACCGGAACCCTCGATGCGACTGCGGCGATGTTGTCGGCGATCGATGAAGGGTGCTACGTCTTGACGGCGCGTCCGGGGCTGTATCGCGGTATTGCCGACAACGGACCCATCGTCGAGATCTGAGCTCATTGCGGCGGCTCACGCGTGTCACGATTGCTCCGTGAGCTTGCCTGGGTATCAGTATGCGGCGCCGCCCGTCGGGCCGCCGCCGCGGCGGAAGCGGCGGCGGTGGCTCGTCGGGATCGTCGTGGCCTGGGCGCTCGTGCTGGCTGTGCTCGCCGTCTGGTCCGTCCGCAACGATGCGCCCACCGTGCCCGAGCAGCGGGACATCGCCGACGCGCTGCTCGTCCTCGAACGGGCCACCGGCGCCATGCTGGCCGCCGCCGAAGGGCCGGGTCGGGCCGTCGTCCTCGGCGAGCTGCGCTTCGCGCACGGGTGCCGGATCACCCCGGTCCGGCACGGCGTCGAGGCGACCCGGGACGTCACCGTCTACGTCCAGGCCGACCAGGCCCGGCGTGCGCTCGACGCCGTCGCCGGGGGACTGCCGCCCGGCTACCGGGCCCGGGTGGCGCAGGCGCGTGGCGGCTCGCGGGTCGGGCTGCACGCGGACGCCGGCTCGTACGTCGCGATCGACGCGGACACGCTGGCCGACGCGCAGGTGCTGACGCTGGAGGCTTCGACGGGCTGCCGCCCGACCGCAGGGACCACACTGGACTCGGCCGACCCGCGGGCCGGCAACCCGCCGCTGGCGTTCGCGGCGGTGCTCCGGGCGCTCGGCGCGGCGGGAGATCGGTCGCCGGGCGTTCGCGCGGTCGCCTGTCCCGGCGGTGGCGCCGCGGGCACGTACACAGTGGATGGTGTGCCGCGGACCAAGGATCTGGGGCGCAGCCTTGAGCCGGTGACCGGCGGCGCGACGGTGGTACGCGCCGATCCGGAGGGCTGGGCGTACCGCACAGGAAACGACTCGGTGGTGGTTGTCGCGGACGGCCCGCGGCTTCGCGTCAGCGTGACCACGGCCTGCTCCTGACGCGCGGCCGCCCGAATTCCGCACCGGATCAGCAATCCCGGGCTTTTCATTTACAGCCATGAATCGATGGCTTACGATCCCGTAACGAAAGGGCCCGCACATTATCGCTCAAAACTACACGCCGGGTTAGCCACGGAGGCCACAATGGAACGTCGCACCTTCCTCGCCGGCACCGTCGCCGTCCCCGCCGTCGCGCTCGCGGCGGACGCGATCACTACCGGCCCGGCCGCGGCCGCGGTCCCCGGCTACGTCACGAACCGGGCGCCGCTGCAACCCGACGCGTTCCTCCGGCTGCCGCCCGGCGCGACCAAGGCCACCGGCTGGCTCGCCACCCAGCTCGCCTACCAGCTCAACGGGATCAACGGCCGGATGACCGAGATCTCGCACTTCCTCCAGTACGACAACACCGGCTGGATCCACCCGAACCTCGGCGGCTGGGAGGAGGTTCCGTACTGGCTCAAGGGCTTCGGCAGCCTAGGCTACGTGACCGGCGACTCGCGGGTGCAGGCGGAGACCACGAAGTGGATCAACGGGGTACTGGCGACCCAAGCGAGCGACGGGTTCTTCGGACCATCCTCGCTGCGTACCTCGCTCAACAACGGTCCGGACTTCTGGCCGCACATGCCGATGCTGCACGCCATCCGCGCGCACGGTGAGTTCACCGGCGACTCGCGAGTCGTGCCGTTCTTCACGAGATTCTTCACATTCATGAACGCCCAGGGTCCGGGCGCGTTCTCGCAGAGCTGGGGCAGCTTCCGCTGGGCCGACACGCTGGACACCGTCTTCTGGACGTACAACCGGACCGGCGACGCGTTCCTGCTCGATCTGGCGCGCAAGATCCACGCCAATTCGGCGAACTACATGAACAACCTGCCGACGCTGCACAACGTCAACCTCGCGCAGGGCTTCCGCGAGCCGGCCGTCTATTCGACGCTCTCCGGCGATCCCGCTCACCGGCAGGCCAGCTACAACGTCTACAACACGATCATGAGTAGCTACGGGCAGTTCCCCGGCGGCGGGTTCGCCGGCGACGAGAACGCCCGTCCCGGTTTCGGCGATCCGCGCCAGGGCTTCGAGACGTGCGGCATCGTCGAGTTCATGGCCAGCCACGAGATCCTCGGCCGGATCACCGGCGACCCGATCTGGGCCGACCGTGTCGAGGATCTCGCGTTCAACTCGCTGCCCGCGTCGCTCGATCAGAAGCAGACGGGCATCCACTACATCACCAGCGCGAACAGCATCGCGCAGCTCGACCGCCCCGGCAGCCAGGCCCAGTTCCAGAACGGCTTCGCCATGCAGGCGTACATGCTGGGGATCGACAACTACCGGTGCTGCCCGCACAACTACGGTCAGGGCTGGCCTTATTACGTCGAGGAGATGTGGGCGGCCACCCCGGACAACGGCCTGGTCGCGCAACTGCACGGCCCGTCGCGGGTCACCGCCAAGGTCGGCGACGGTACGGCCGTGACGGTCACCGCCGACACCACCTACCCGTTCAGCGACACCATCACGCTGACCGTGAGCACGCCGAAGACCCTCGCCTTCCCGCTCTATCTGCGGATACCAGGGTGGTGCACGCAGCCGGCCGTGGCGGTCAACGGCGCCGCTGCGTCTGTGTCGCCCGGACCCTCGTACGGGAAAATCGCACGGACCTGGAGCAACGGGGACCGCGTCGTGCTCCGCCTGCCCACGCAGGCCCGCGTGCGGACCTGGACCGCCAACCACAACGCCGTGTCGGTCGATTTCGGGGCGCTGACATTCTCGCTGGCGATCACCGAGAACTGGGCGAAGATCGGCGGCACCGACGCCTGGCCCACAAGCGAGGTGCGGCCGGGATCGGCGTGGAACTACGGCCTGTCCCTGAACGGCTTCGCGGTGACGACCGGGCTCGGATCCGCGAACGACCCCTTCACGCCGGCGAACGCACCCATCAAGATCACCACGGGCGCGCAGAAGATCCCGGCGTGGCAGGCCGACCGGGACGCGATCATCACCCCGCTGCAGGACAGCCCGACGCCGTCGAGCGAGCCCGCCGAGACCGTGACGCTGATCCCGATGGGCGCGGCACGGCTGCGCATCACCTCATTCCCGCGGATCGGCGCCGGCAGACCGTGGGTGCCGCCGGGCGCAGCGTTCAAGATCCAGAACCAGAACTCCGGCAAGGTCCTCGGCGTCGACCAGATGTCGCTGAACAACAGCGCCCGGGTGGTGCAGTTCGCCGACAACGGCACGGCCGACCACCTGTGGCAGATCGTCGACAACGGCGACGGCTGGATCAAGATCCGCAACGTGAACTCGGGCAAGCTGCTCGGCGTCGACCTGATGTCCACGGCGGACTCGGCGCAGGTGGTGCAGTTCGACGACAACGGGACGTACGACCACCTGTGGCAGGTGCTCGACAACGGGACGGGTTACGCGCGGATCCGGAACCGGAACTCCGGCAAGGTGCTGGGCGTCGCCGGGATGTCCACGGCCGACTCGGCGAACGTGGTCCAGTTCAGCGACAACGGGACGGCGGATCACAACTGGCGGTTCATCCCGGACGGCACGGTGAAGCTGCAGGTCACCCACACCAACAAGGTGCTGGCCATCTCGAACATGTCGCGCGACAACGGCGCCCAGCTGACCCAGTGGCCGCCGACCGGCACGGCCGACCACGTGTGGAGGTTCGAAGACGTGGGCGGCGGCTACTTCCGGATCATCAGTAACTACGACGGCAAGGTCGTGGACATCGCCGGCATCTCGACGGCGGACGGCGCCAAGGCGACACAGTGGGACTACTGGGGCGGAGCCAATCAGCAGTGGCGACTCGCGTGGTCGTCGGCCGGGGTGTTCGCCCTGGTTGCGAGGCACAGCGGGAAGGTGCTGGAGGTGCAGGGCCAGTCCACGGCGGACGGCGCCAACGTCGGCCAGTGGGCCGACCTGGGGCTCGCCAACCAGCGCTGGCGGATCATCCCCGGTTGAGCGGCTAGTACACCAGCGCCTGGGCACCCTCGGTCATGATCTCCTCGACGAAGACCGGGGCGCCCGCGATCCGGATGCCCGGGAGCACGTTGTCGGGGGTGATGTTGCGGCGGGCCGCGCATTGCGTACAGGCCGTGACGCGTCCGGCGTCGAGCAGGAGCGCCAGCAGGTCGGGCAGGGGAGCGGCGTGCGGCAGTTCGAACTCCTCGGCCTTGCCGGGGAGCGCGAACCACGTCGACTCGCCGGTGAGCCAGAACGAGACGTCCACGCCGGACGCGGCCGCCGTGCTGGCCACGGTGAACGCCTGGGAGCAGCGCTCCGGAGCGTCCATGCCGGCGGTTGCCTTGACTACGAGCAGGCGAGCCATACCCGTCAGCATAGGTCCGGCCTGACTACGATGGCCGAGTCATGGTTACCGAGATCGGGTTCGTGAGCCTGCTGGTCGCCGGTTTGGGTGCGCTGGCGGGCGGCTTGGGCTATCTGGCGATGCGCATATCGAGGGGGCGCTGGTGAGCGGTCAGTCGGAAAACCCGCTGGGCCCTCCGCCCTGGCTGAACGCCCCGCCGGTCGAGCCGTACCCGTACGAGGAAACGTACGACCTGCGGTCCGGGCCGGATCTGCACCCGGCGTTGCTCGGTCTGCTGCCGTTCATCGGCTTCTGGCGGGGCCGCGGCCAGGGCGGATATCCCGGGGTCGAGGACTTCAACTTCGCTCAGGAGATCACCATCAGCCACGACGGCCGGCCGTTCCTGTTCTACGAGTCGCGGGCGTGGATCCTGGACGACGAGTCGAAGCCGGCGCGCCCGGCGAGTCGCGAGGTCGGCTGGTGGCGTCCCGTCACCGACGACCAGGGCCGGGCGACGGACGACATGGAAGCCACCATGTGCACGCCCACCGGCATCATGGAGCTCTACCTGGGCAAGGTGAGCGGTACCAGGCTGGAGATGGAGGCGGACGCCATCGTGCGTTCCCCGACGGCCAAGGAGGTCACCGCAGGTCACCGCCTGTTCGGCATCGTCGAGGGCGCGCTGCTGTACGCCCACGAGATGGCGGCCCAGGGTCGTGGCCTGGAGCCGCACCTTTCCGCCCGCCTGATCCGCGTCGGCGGCTGACCGCTGCGGCCGAACTATGCTCGTTATGTGTCCGCTACATCCCTAGCCGCCATGCTCCGGGAGCGCGGCCTGCGCCTGACGCCGCAGCGCCAGCTGATCCTGGAGGCGGTGCATGAGCTGGACCACGCGACGCCCGAGCAGGTGCACCACCACGTGCGCGAACGCGCGGCCGGCGTCAACATCACCACCGTCTACCGCACGCTCGAGCTGCTCGAGGAACTCGGCCTCGTCAACCACACCCACCTGTCGCACGGCTCCCCGACCTACCACGCCGCGGGCGAGGACCAGCACGTCCATCTCGTGTGCCGCGGCTGCGGCTCGATCCGGGGAGTCGACCCGTCCGTGCTGCGGCCGGTCACCGAGCGGTTGCGCGAGGAGCAGGGCTTCCGGGTCGACGTCGGCCACGTGTCGCTGTTCGGCGTCTGCGGGGATTGCAAGGAGCTCCAGTGATTCTTATCGAAGACCTGACGCCGGATTCGGCGGACGCGGGCGTCGCCGCGCACTACGGCGACCCGATGCGCGAGCAGCGGACGCTTGCGACCGCGGTGGGCCTGGTCGACCGTTCCAACCGTGAGGTCATCGCCGTGCCCGGCGAGGAACGCGCGAGCTGGCTGCACACCCTGACCACCCAGCACCTGTCCGATCTCAAGGTGGGGCAGGGCAGCGAGTTGCTCGTGCTGTCCCCGCACGGCCACCTCGAGCAGCACGCGTACGTCACCGAGGACGGCACCACCGCGTGGCTGGACACCGAGCCGGGCGCGGGCGAGGGCTTACTCAAGTACCTCGAGACCATGCGCTTCTTCACCCGGGTCGAGCCGCGCGACGCCACGGCAGAGATGGCGGTGCTCTCGCTGGTGGGCCCGGACGCGGCTGCCGCGGTAACGGAACTCGGTCTCGCCGAACCCCGGATCAGCGCCGTGCCGGGGCCGAAGTTCCGCGCCGGCGCCGTCCCCGCACACCCGACGTCGGTGTACGACGTGCGCGAGTTCGAGAACGGGCTGGCCCGCCGGGTGCCCCTGGGCGTGGACCTGCTCGTGCCGCGGCCGGCAGTCGACGACGTCCGCCGGAAGCTGGACGTACCGGCGGCGGGGCTGTGGGCGTACGAGGCGATCCGGGTCGCGCACCGCATCCCGCGGCTCGGCTGGGAGTCGGATCACAAGACGATCCCGGCCGAAGCGGGATTCATGGCGACCGCCGTGCACCTCGAGAAGGGCTGCTACCGCGGGCAGGAGACGGTGGCACGGGTGCACCACCTCGGCCGGCCGCCCCGCCGGCTCGTGTTGCTGCACCTCGACGGCGTCGCCACGGATCAGCCCCCGGCGCAGGGCACCCCGGTCACGCTGGACGGGCGCGAGGTCGGCTTCGTCGGTACGGCCGTACGCCACTTCGAGCTCGGCATGATCGCGTTGGCGATCGTCAAGCGCAACGTGCCGGACGACGCCCGGCTACAGGTGGCGGAGTCGGTGGCGGCCATCGACCCGGACTGACCGTCTCGCATGGCAGGATCAGGGCCATGACGACCGGGACCGTGATCACCGTCGCTCCGACCGGCGCGGAAAGCAGCAAGGCGGCCGTGCCCGTCCTACCCGTCACCCTCGACGAGCTGGTCTCCACCGCCAAGGAGTGCGAGGCCCTCGGCGCCGCGATCATCCATGTGCACATCCGCGACGCCGCCGCCGAGCCGACGCTGGACCCGGGCCGGCTGCGGGCGACCGTGGCGGCCCTGAAGCAGTCCACCGACCTGATCGTCCAGCTCTCGTCCGGTGGCGCGGTGACCGACCCGGAGGCGGACCGCCTCGCGGTGCTCGACGCGGGTCCCGAGATGGCGTCCTGCACGATGGGCACGGTCAACTTCGGCGACGCGGTGTTCCTGAACCGCTGGGAGTTCATCGTCGACCTGCACGCCCGGATGCAGGAACGGGCCATCGTGCCCGAGTACGAGATCTTCGATCTGGGCCACCTCACCGCGCTGCAGCGCCTGCTGAACACGTACGGGCTGCCGGCCGGCGAGCACGTGCACGTCGACCTGGTCATGGGCGTACCCGGCGGGATGCCGGGCACGGCCGCCGCGCTGGTCGCGTGTCATCAGGCCATCCGGGATCTGCCCGAGGGCACCACGTTCTCGGCCACCGGCATCGGGCGCAGCACCATCCCGGTCATGCTCGCCTCGCTCTCCGCCGGCGGCCACCTGCGGGTCGGCATGGAGGACACCCTCACGTACGCGAAGGGCCGTCCCGTCGAATCGAACATGCAGCTGGTGGCGCGGGCGGTGGGGTTCGCCCAGCTGGCCCAGCGGCCGCCGCTGACCGCCGCCGAGGCCCGTACGCTGCTGGGCATCCCGGCATGATCGTCGCGGAGGTCGTGCGCTCGGGTTTCGTCGAGAGCCGGCACCACGGCTCGGTGGTCGTGCTGGACGCCGAGGGCGGTGTGCTCGCCAAAGCGGGCGATGTGACTGCGGCGATCTTCCCGCGTTCGTCCAACAAGCCGCTCCAGACCGTCGGCATGCTGCACGCCGGCCTCGAGCTCGTCGACCCGGCTGACCTGGCGCTGATCAGCGGCAGCCACTACGGCGAGCCGTTCCACATCCGGCGCGTACGTAAGATCCTGCGCGCGACCGGGCTGGAGTCGGATGTGCTGCGGTGCCCGCCGGAACTGCCCCTGTCCGCGGCCGACAGCGATGCGCTGCTGCGTTCGGGCGGCGGCGCCGAGCCGATCATCATGAACTGCTCCGGCAAGCACGCCGGCATGCTCGCGACGTGCGTGGCCAATGGCTGGCCGCTGGATACCTACCTCGACGCGAAGCATCCGTTGCAGGTCTCGCTCGCGGCGACGGTGGCGGACCTGGCCGGCGAGCCCATCGCCGCAACGGGCGTGGACGGCTGCGGCGCCCCGGTGTTCGCGTTCTCGCTGACCGGGCTGGCGCGGGCGTTCCAGCGCCTCGTCGAAGCGGACCCGGGCACGCCGGAGCGGCGGGTCTCCGACGCGATGCGCGCGTACCCGGAGATGGTGGCGGGCACCGGCGCTCCCGACACGGTGCTCATGGACGGCGTGCCCGGCCTGCTCGCCAAGGGCGGGGCCGAGGGGGTCGTGGCCGTAGCCGTACCCGGAACCGGAGCGGTCGCAATCAAGATCGAAGACGGTGCGAAGCGTGCGCGCATGCCGGTCCTGCGGTCGGCGCTCCGCCGGCTCGACGTGCTCGCTCCTCCGAGCGACGAACCGGTTCTGGGCGGCGGCGAGCCGGTCGGCGAGGTCCGCACGGTCTGGTGAGATGACTCACGCTAACTAGAGCAAGCGTTCGCTTGCAACAGCTAGCACCCGGCGCTAGTGTCGAACGCGTGGCCACACCGAAGGATCTACCCCAGGACATCGGCGAGTTCATCCGCGACCTGCGGCAGACCGCGAAGATCTCGCTCCGGCAGCTCGCCGAGCGAGCTGGGGTGAGTAACCCGTACCTCAGCCAGATCGAGCGGGGCCTGCGCAAGCCCAGCGCCGAGGTGCTGCAGCAACTGGCCAGCGCGCTGCGGGTGTCGACACCCGCGATGTACCTGCGCGCCGGCCTGCTCGACAGCGAGGGCCAGCAGGGGGTGCTGGCCGCGATCGCCGTCGATCCCGAGCTGACACTCGCGCAGAAGCAGTCGCTGTCGCAGATCTACGAGACATTCCGCAACGAGAACGCCCGCCACGCGCCGCCGGCCCCCGAAGCCGACGAGGGGGACGAGCTCGCGGCCGTCATCGAGGACGTCGCCGTCGTGGAAGACGGCAAAGCGCCCGCACCCAAGACCACAACCACACCCGAGGAGACGAAATGACCGAGCAGACCAAGACCCGCTTTCCCGCGCCACTGTACGCCGCCGCTGGCGCTGGTGACCTGGCGTACCAGCAGCTCCGCAAGCTGCCCGCGGTGATCAACGAGCTCAGCGACCGCGCCGCCGCGACGCTGCGTACCGCCAACGAGACCGCGACCACCCGTGCTACAACGCTGCGGGAGAAGGCCGCCACGACCGACCTGGACCGGCTCCGCAGCACCGCTGCCAGCAGTGCGGTCGCGCTCGCCCAGGCCGCCCAGGAGCGCGCCATCGCGGTCTACACCGCCCTCGTCGCCCACGGCGAGCGCGTGGTGGGTACCGGCGTGGTCGAGGCCGCCGACGTGGTCAACGCCGACATCGAGGCCACCGAGGAGCCCAAGGTCATCGAGGGTGCCCCGGCCGCGTCCGAGCCGAAGCCGCGCAAGCGCACCACCCGCCCGGTCGCCAAGTAAGCAGCGGCAACCGCTAACCAACCGTTGATCCGCGGGCCCCGGCTGATGCTGGGGCCTGCGGCATAGACTCGTTCTCATGGCCTACACCGCGCCGATCTTCTACCGCGACGTCGTCAGCTACATCAACCTGCTCGTCCTCATCCTTTCGTTGGTCGTGCAGGGCGTGGCGCTCGTGCATTGCCTCACGCAGCGCGGCGACGGTTTCGCGGCGATCGGCACCCTGCCCAAGGGCGCCTGGGTGGCCATCCTGGCCGTCTCCATCGTGTTGACGCTGCTGGTCAGCGGGCCCATCGGCATCTTCGGCCTGATCGGCGTGGCCGCGGCCGCGATCTACCTGCTCGACGTCCGGCCCGGTCTACGGGACCTCTCCGACGGCAAGGGCTTCTGGTAGCGGTGAAGGACTTCCGCTGGCCGCCGCCCCCGGACGGCGGCCCGCGAACCTACGGTCCCGGCCCGACCGGGCCGCGAGCGGGCCGTCCGACGCTACCGGGTCCGCCCACCGAGCTCATCGAGACACCCCATGGCGTACGGCTGGAGCAGCTCGTCACGGGCGTCGGGGAGCCCGTGACCGTGTTCGCGCACGGGCTGGGCTCGGACATCACGAGCACCCGGCCGCTCGGCAGCGCGGTGTCCGGCCGGCGCGTGTTCTTCCACTTCCGCGGCCACGGCCGTTCCGACGCGCCACCCGGGCCATGGAGCTTCGCCGACCTAGCCGCCGACCTGCGCGCGATCGCCGACCAGTCCGGCGCGACACGGGCGCTGGGCGTGAGTATGGGCTCCGGGGCACTGTGCCGGCTGCTGGCCTCGACCCCGGACCGTTTCGAGCGGGTCGTCCTCTACCTGCCCGCGCCGCTGGACGGCGTCCGCCCACCGGTGGCCCGGGCCCGGTTCGAGCGGCTGCTCGCGGCCATCGAGTCGGGCGAGGCCGCGCTGGTCGCCGAGGCGGTCGAGCCGGAGCTGCCGCCATCGGTCCGCAACACCCCGACCGGCTGGAGTTACCTGCGGCAGCGCGTCGAGCAACTCCTCCGCGACGGACTTGCGCCGCAGCTCGACACGCTGTGGCGCGCGCCGGCCGTGCCGGACGAGTCCGTCCTCCGCGCGTTCCGGGGCGACGCCATGGTCATCGGCTGCCTCGGCGATGACGTGCATCCGGTCGCCGTGGCCGAACGGCTGGCTGGCCTGCTGCCGGGCGCGCGGCTGCACGTCTACGACCGTCCCGCGGTGCTCTGGAACAATCGCCGGGAGCTTCGCGATCGCATCTCGGCGTTCCTGAACCGCCCGACCCCGCCCGGGACCTCGCGATCTTGTGCGGGACGCCCTCGAAATCCGGGGTAAATCGCGCAAGATCGGTTTGCGGGATTGGAGCGTGCCGGCGCGACGCGCCGACGCCCGGCACGGGGCGGCGGGGGTGGTGCCTAGGCAATAAGCTGCCGGGTCGTGGGAGATCGGGGTCAACTTCGTGCCGCGGCCGGCCGCGGCGTCGCTGCGACGGGCGGCACCGTACGTCAATTCGTCCTTGGCGCGAGCCTGCTCGGCCGCGGCCTGGGCCTGGTGCTCCGGACCCCGCGCCTGCTCGGCTTGGGCTTGGTGCCAGCGCTGATCTCCGGTTTGCTCTACGCGGCGGCCCTGGCCACGTTGATCGCGTTCCTGCCCGAGTTGTCCCACGCGGTGACCTGGTTCGCCGGCGACTGGGCCACGGCGTGGCGCGACCTGATGCGGGTGCTCGCCGGATTGGCGTTGCTCGGCGCCTCCGTCACGCTCGGCGTGCTCACGTTCACCGCGGTCACGCTGCTCATCGGTGACCCGTTCTACGAGCGCATCTCCTCCAGGGTCGAGGCTCGGTACGGCGGCGTGCCGGACGAAGTCGAGATCGTCTGGTGGCGCTCGCTCGGCCGTAACCTGGTCGACTCGGTGCGGCTGATCGGTCTGTCCATCCTGTTCGGAATCCCGCTGTTCGCGCTGGGTTTCGTTCCGGTGGTCGGCCAGACCGTCGTGCCGGTGCTCGGCGCCGCGATCGGCGGCTGGCTGCTCGCGGTCGAGCTCACCGGCGTACCGTTCCAGCGCCGCGGGCGGCGGCTGCGTGAGCGGCGCGCGGTGCTGTGGGCGAACCGGCCGCTGGCGCTCGGCTTCGGCGTCGCCGTGTTCCTCAGCTTCCTCATCCCGCTGGGCGCGATCCTGCTCATGCCGGCGGCGGTGGCCGGCGCGGCGTTACTCACCCGCAAGGCGCTGAATCAGCCGATCGACATCGTCACGGTGGCGACCAGCCTCTGACGACGATCAGGCGGAGCCGCGAACCACCAGCTCCGTGGGGAGGACGACCGCCTCCGGCACGTCGGTCTTGCCCTCGACCAGGCCGAGCATCTGGCGTGCCATGGTGCGGCCCATGTCCACGATCGGCTGGCGGACCGTGGTCAGCGGCGGATCGCTGTAGCGGCTGATCTCGAAGTCGTCGAAGCCGATCACCGCCACGTCCTCCGGCACCCGGCGGCCGGCGTCCCGCAGCGCCTGCAGCGCGCCGTGCGCCATCATGTCCGACGCGACGAAGACAGCGTCCAGCCTCGGGTCGTCCGCGACCAGCTGGAGCATCGCGCGAACCCCGGACTCGCGGGTGAAATCGCCGATGGCGGTGTGCTCGGGTAGCCCGGCGTCCGTCATCGCGGCGCGGTAGCCGTTCAGCCGGTCGACGCCGGCGACCATGTCCTGCGGGCCCGCGATCGTCGCGATCCGGCGGTGGCCGGTGACGAGCAGGTGCCGAACGGCGGCCGTGACCCCGCCGAAGTGGTCCACATCCACGTACGGGATCGGGGTCTCGGGCGGCGACATCGGGCGGCCGCTGCACACCACCGGCATGCCGAGGCGCGCGAGCGTGCCGGGCAGCGGGTCGGCGCCATGCATCGAGGCGAACATGACGCCGTCGACGTGACCGGCCATCGCGTACCGCTCGACCCGGTCGTGGCTGGCCGCGGAGCCCGCCATCATGAGCACGAGCTGCTTGTCGGCCGCCTCCAGCTCCGAACTCACGCCGCGGATCACGGCCGGGAAGAACATGTCGTCGGAGAAGACACGGTTCGCCGTCTCGGGCAGGATCAGCGCGATCGACTCCGTACGCTGCGTCACCAAGCTCCGCGCCGCCTGGTTGGGTACGTATCCGAGCTCCTCGACGGCCTGATTGACCGCCTCCCGGATCGCGACCGCGACCGTGGTCGACCCGTTCACGACTCGGGAGACGGTCGCCCGCGAGACACCAGCGCGTCGCGCCACTGCCTCCAGGGTCGGCCGCTCCCGCGTGACCATCAGATCACTCCTCCGCCCGGCCATGGCTCTCCAGACCGCCCCGCCGGATCACGTCCTGATACCACCGCGCGCTGTCCTTCGCCACCCGTTGCTGCGTGCGGTAGTCGACGTACACGATGCCGAAACGCTTGGCGTAGCCCCCGGCCCATTCACAATTGTCCATCAATGACCAGACGAAGTATCCCCTGAGATCCACCCCACGGGAAATCGCGTCGTGGCAGGCCCGCAGGTGTCCGTCGAGGTATTCGATCCGGCTGGTGTCATGCACGCGGCCGGTGTCCGGGGCCGGCCCGCCGCTCGATCGGGTCGCCGTGGTCGTGACGGTTGCCGTCATGCCTTCACCGCTCCCTGGATGATGGGTGACGACCGCCGC
>DASYTU010000029.1:0-18489 GCA_036001925.1 Actinoplanes sp. | reverse complement strand
CCGCGTGGCCGTCCGCCGCTGTCGCGACGCGTCCGGCTGGATGATTTGCTGGCCGTAAGCCTGTTCGGGCTGTTCGCCGTGGGTGTCACCGGCCACTACTGGATGGACCCGGCCGACCGCGTCGGGGGCAACTACCCGGATCAGACGCTGTTCGAGTGGATGCTCTCGCATGCCGCCTGGTCTCTCACCCACTTGCAGAACCCGCTGTTCAGCGACCGGTTGGGTGCTCCCGAGGGCGCGAACATCATGGCCAACACCTCGGTACTGGGCCTGGCCATCCCCCTCACGCCGGTCACATTGATCTGGGGATCGGGCGTGGCATACGCAACGATGATCACCTTCGGTTTTGCCGCCACCGCCGTCGCGTGGTATTTCGTACTTTCCCGGTACGGCGGCCTGTCGCGGCTGGCCGCCTTCGTAGGGGCTGGATTCTGCGCATTCTCGCCAGGGATGCTCTCCCAGGGCAGCGGGCACCCCCACATCCAGGCGCAGTTTCTGCTTCCCATCATCGCGTGGCGGAGTTTTCGGCTCCGCCAGGCAACCTGCCCGGTACGTGACGGAATCGTGCTCGGGCTGCTCATCGCCCTTCAGGTGTTCATCGGCGAGGAGACGCTGTTCATCACGGCAATGGCAGTAGTCGTGTGCGGACTTGTGTACGCCGTCGCTCGGCGGCGTGAGGTGCTCGCGCAACTCCGCCCGCCCCTGACGGGGTTGGCGGTTGCCGCCGCCGTCGCGGCCGTCCTGCTGGCGTACCCGCTCTACGTGCAGTTCTTCGGCCCGCGCAGCTACGGGTACTTGCCCTGGGTCCCGAACTTCCACGGCGACCTGGCGGCGTTCACCAGGTTCTCGGAACTGACACTCGCCGGCAATCCGGCCATCCACCACGACCCGCGTGGGCAGATCGTCGCGGAGATGAACGCATCCTTCGGGTGGCCGCTGCTGCTGCTCGTCCCGGTCATGCTGGTATGGCTACGGCGCTCGGTGGCGGCATGGACGGCGGCCATCGTCGGCGTGGTCTTCGCTGCTTTCTCGCTGGGCACAGAGATCAACGTCAGAGGAACGGCGACCGGCGTGCCCGGCCTGTGGCGCGTTCTTGAATCGGTACCGCTGTTCAAGGTCGTGATCCCCACACGGTTCGCGCTGGTGACCGCCGTCGCCATCGGCGTGCTGCTCGCGCTCACGGTGGATCGGGCAATCCGCATCCCCGGGCGCCGGCTGCTGGGCGTGCCGCGATTGGCCTGGGCATGGGGAGCCCTGATCATGGCCGTCCTGCTACCGTTGGCACCGCGACCGTTGACGGCCGTCGGTGCACCCCAGCTGCCAAGGTTCTTCGCTAGCGGGGCATACCGGCCCTACGTTGGCGACGATCGGGCGATCTCCGTGGTGCCGCCGGCGCGGCCGAACCAACTCGCGATGATGCGGTGGGCGGCGACCAAACATGTCGACTTTCGGATCACCGAGGGCCGCTTCCTGGCTCCTATTCCCGGCGCACCCGACAAGGAGGGCACACTCACCCAGCCCCCCACGCACCTTGGGAACCTCACCGGACAGGCGGTCGCCCAGGGGATGGCGCCGGCGATCACGGACGAGGACCGGGCTGCCGTGCGCAACGAGTTGCGCGCACGGGGGGTGGCGCTCGTCGTGATGCCGGAGCGGCAACTGCACGGCCCCGAGGTCCGCGCGACGACGGATGCGCTTGTCGGGCCGGGCCAGGTGGTAGAGGGCATGTGGGTCTGGGACCTTTGCTCGCTCGGCACCGTTCCGCGCTAGTCCTGGGGACCTCGTTGTTCACCGCAGCTCGACATCAGTAGTTGGCCCACGCGCAGCACCCCAGGAGACGCCGTACCTCGGGGTGGCCTTTATCGCGCTCATCCTCGCCAGCCTGGTCTTGGCCGGGATCCTCGCGGTACAGGACAACCGCACCGCCTGGCTTGCCACCCGGAGCGCTCGCCGCCGCCAGAACGGCGGAGGTCAATTCGCATTCGGCTCATGCGCCGAATGCGACTAGGGCTGGGCCCGGCCAATAGACGGCAAACGGGATTCGATAACGACACCGTGACCCGTAGCCGGTTTGATTCGGGCTCAGTCCAACGACAGGGCTACCGCGCGGGCCTCCTTCAGCGTCGACAGTCCTTCCAGGCGGTAGGTCACCGTACCGGCGACCCAGATCAGGGTGGGTCCGGCCAGCCGGGCCGTCTCGGTACGTTCAATGCCCTTGCGGTCGACGTACGTGACGGGGTGCGGGCCGGGCAGCCAGATGCCCGGGCCGGCGCCGATGTCGACCCATTGCGCAGCGGGTGCGGACTTGAAGAACGCCGGCGACACGGCACCGTCGAACTGGTCGAAGCGCACCGTGCCGCCGCGGTAGGTCAGTGTCACCACGCGGGGCGCGCCGGCGTCGTCGGGGTCGGCGAGCAGTACTCGATCGGGGACACCGAGAGCGGCCGGCACCCGTACCGGGAACCGCGCGACGCGGCGGGCTTCGTCCAGGGTGGACGGACGTACCGAGGGCAGCCGGCTGGGTCGGGCCGGCAGGCCGCCGGGAGCGGCCTCCCGCCGTACCTCGATCCCGGCCACCCGCAGCAGGTCGCCGACGCCGTCCACCACGGCCGCCCGCGCCGGCGGGACGACGGCGACCGTGCCCACGATCGCGGCCACAGTGGCGACGATCCACCGGCGTACGCGACGCCGCCTATGGTCCAGCCGTGCGAGGCGAGCCCGGACCGCAGCGCGCTGATCCGCCGGTTCCGGGACGTCCAACCAGTCGCCGAGCGCGCGAAGCTCGGCGACGAGGGCGTCTTCGACGTGGTCAGCCACCGGGCACCTCCTCGACGAGCAACCGGTTGCGCAGTTTCGCCAGTGCCCGTGCCGTGCGGGACTTGACCGTGCCCTTCGGCACCCCGAGTGTCGTGGCGGTCTCCGCCTCCGACAGGTCCAGGAGGTACCGGCATACGAGCACCTCCCGTTCGGGCGCGTCGAGCAGCCGGATCTGGTCGACCAGACGCTGCCGGCGTTCGGCCGCCATCGCCGACTCGGCGGGATCGGGGCTGCTCGGCGCCGGGTCTTCGCGGGCGGCGGCGCGCAGCACCAGGCCGTCGCGGCGGCGGCGGGAACGGTGCAGGTTACGGGTCTCGTTGGCGACGATCGCGAGCAGCCACGGCCGGAATCCGGACTCTCCCCGGTATCGCGAGATCTGCCGGTGGGCCTTCACGAACGCATCCTGGACCACGTCGTCGGCGTCGGCACCGGCTCCGAGAAGCACGGCGGCCCGATGCGCGGGCGCGGTGTAGCGGGCGACGAGGACTTCGTACGCGTCCAGGTCGCCGGCGCGGGCGCGCGTCACGGCGGCCGCATCGTCCCATTCGGTGGCCCGGTCCAGCCTCGACACCTCCGCGCGGTGGAATCGGCACCGTCACCGCATTGACACCGTCGAGGACGGAAAGGTTCCCGGCACTGCCGGCGGGAACCGGGCGAGCCTGCACGGTGTCGACAGGGCATGACAACCCGGCGGAACGTTCTCATCATCGCAGGCGGTGCCGCCGCCGCGGGCGGTACGGCGGCGCTGGCCGGCTGCCGCGACCGCGGCCGCGCCGCCGTGGCCGTACCCGATGTGGTGTTGGCCGAGACCCGGCACGGCCTCGTGGTGCTCGGCGGCGCGGGCCTGCATGGTTTCGGCGCGGAGGCGGTCGTGAGCCGCGACGGTGGCGTCGTCTACGCCGTGACTCGCGACGGGTCTGGCGGGTCCATCCTGGTGCGGCTCGACCCGGCGGACGGCGAACCCGCGGGCCGGACCGTGCTCGCGGGCCGTTGGGTGCCGCGCGTGGTCTCCGGCGACGGCCGATCGTGTGCGCTGACCGCGACGCCGGCCTCGACCCGCCCGGCGGCACGCGCCGGGACGCCGCTGTTGGTCACGGCGGACGGGCGGCAGCGACGGTACGACCTCGGCGGCGTGGTCGAGCCGGACGCTTTCACCCAGGACGGCGCCGGGCTCTTCGTCCTGGAATGGTTACCGCCGCAGGCACCCGACCGGTACCGGGTCCGGCTGCTCGAACTGGCCTCGGGGGCGGTGCAGCCATTGCTGACCCGCAACAAGGTGCCGGTGCCGGTCGGGGCGGAGGAGGAGATGCGCGGCGACGGGCGGCAGGCGGTGCTGTCACCCGACCGGCAGGTCCTCTACACGCTGTACACCCACCAACCCGACCACCGGCACACCCGCGACCTGATCGCCGGCCGTCCGGGCGGCGCCCACGCGTTCGTCCACGTGCTGCAGCTGGCCGAGCGGTGGGCGTACTGCCTGGACCTGCCGCACCCGTTCGGGGAGGGTCCGGCCGAGGGGCACGCCGTCGCGGTCAGCGCCGACGGGCACCGGCTCGCCGTCGTCGACGTGACGTCGGGTTCGCTGGCGTACGCCGATACGGCCGCGCTCACGATCGAGCGGGTGGTCCCGGTCCCGGCCGCGGACGGCGCCGCGAGCCTCACGCTCGCGCCGGACGGGCGGCGGGTGTTCGTCGGTGCCGGCACGACTGTGACCGTGCTCGACGGCGGCACCGACACGGTGACCGCCCGCTGGCCTGTCCCCGACCCGATCCGTGGCCTGGCGCTGAGCCCCGACGCAACCCGCCTGTACGCCGGCGGCGCCGATGAGGTCGTCTGGCTCGATGCCGGCTCCGGCACACTGCGGGGCAGGGTGCCCGTCGAGGGGCTGACCGCCTTGCGCCACGTCAGGTAAACCCCTGCCGAAATTCTTGACTCGTAGGTACAGAACGGCGTACGCGTCCGAGGCGGTCGGGCGGTTGTTCGACCGCGTCGATCCCGGAGGACGCCGCAAACCGGAACGGGACGTTCTCACGCCGGCACCGCGTGGACGAGAGCGCCGTCACAACCCTCTGGACTGCAAGTGAACCGCGTGGTTCACTCTTGAAGAACAACTCTGACCTTGTGGAGGTCGGCATGCAGGCGTCCGTGAAGCGGGAGAAAGTTCGATTCGCCAGCGGCGACACCGAGTGCGTCGCCTGGCACTATCCGGGAACCAACGGGGCTTGCGTCGTCATGGCCGGTGGCTTCGCCGTGACCAAGGAGCCGGGCACCGACATGTTCGCGAAGCGGTTCCACGACGCCGGCTTCGCCGTCCTCGCCTTCGACTACCGCCGGATCGGCGAGAGTGGCGGACAGCCACGCCAGGTGCTGCCCGTCCGAGATCAGCTTGCCGACTGGCAGGCCGCGATCGCGTTCGCCCGGACCCTGCCGGGCGTCGATGCGGCGAGGCTCGCGGTCTGGGCCTTCTCCGCCTCCGGCGGTCATGTCCTCCGCGTCGCGGCGGGCATCCCCGAGCTTGGTGCGGTGATCGCGCAGACGCCGTACGTCGGCGGTCTGGCCGGCACGCGCAACGCGTCCCGTTACCAGAAGCCGCTCGCGATGCTGCGCTTTGCCGGCCGGGGCATCGTCGATGCCCTCGGCGGTCTCGCCGGTCGCCGGCCGCGGCTGGTGCCACTGGCAGGTGAGCCGGGGACCGTCGCGATGCTCACGACGCCGGACTCCCTCGACGGCGACCGCGCGCTCCGCGCGGGCCGGTACCCGGATTGGCAGCGGATGGTCGCTGCCCGCTCCGCGCTACGCCTCGTGTTCTACCGGCCCGGCCGCTCGGCGTCCCGGGTGCGGAGCCCGCTTCTGGTCCTCGTGTGCGACCAGGATCGGACAACGCCGGCCGGCCCCACGATCCGCGCGACGCAGCGAGCGCCCCGCGCGGAGCTCGTCCGGATACCCGGCGGGCACTACGAGCCGTTCCTGGGAGGCCACGAGCAGGCCGTCGAGGCCCAGCTGTCGTTCCTGCGCCGGCACCTGCTCGATCCCGCGCGCGCGGCCCGCTCAGCCCCGGCCACCGTGGACTCCCTACCGCACCGAGGCGGACGGCCATGAAGCGGGTTGAGCTGTCCACCGGGACGATCGAATACCAGGACACCGGCGGCAACGGGCCCGTGATCGTACTGCTGCACGGGTTGATGATGGACTTCTCGCTGTGGGACGGAGCGGTCGCCCATCTTTCTGTCGATCACCGATGCGTGGCACCGACGCTACCGCTGGGCGCGCATCGCCACGGCATGCACGCCGACGCCGACCTGTCGCTTCGCGGCATCGCCCGCCTGGTCGAGGAGTTCCTCGACCGGCTCGACCTGCATGACGTGACCCTGGTCGGCAACGACACCGGCGGGGCGCTGGTGCAGCTGCTCATCCGCGACGGCGTCGCCCGCATGGGACGCGTCGTGCTCGCCTCCTGCGAGGCGTTCGACAATTTCCCACCCGGGCTCACCGGCAAGACGCTGGTGCTCACCGGCAAGCTGCCGCCGCGGATGTTCGGGCTGTTCATGCAGCAGATGCGGCTCCGGCCGGTCCGGCGGCTCCCGATCGCGTTCGGATGGCTCACCAAGCGCGGAGACGCCACGACCGCCCGATGGGCGATGCCGGTCATGACGCAACCCGAGATCCGCCGCGATGCCGTGCGCATGCTGCGCGCGGCCGCGGCAGATCGCGGGCTGCTGGTCGAGGCGGCGGAACGCCTGCCGGGATTCGACCGTCCCGCGCTCGTGGTCTGGGCAAGCGGAGACCGCGTGATGCCACTCGAGCACGGCCGGCGCCTTGCCGGCCTCCTCCCACAGGGACGGCTGGTCGAGGTGGACGACAGCTACACCCTCATCCCCCTGGATCAGCCGGCGCAATTCGCGCGGATCGTCCGGGAGTTCGCCCGCGTATCCGACCGGACCTAGCTGGCCAGCCGGAAACGCTCGTCGTGGATCTGCCGCGCCGGAACCTTCAGGGCGCGCAGGCTGTGCAGGACCGCGGACATCATCGCGGCCGGGCCGCAGGCGAACACGTCGCGGTCGGCGATGTCGGGCACCAGGGCGGCGAGGTTCTCCGGGCTGAACGGGTTGTTCGGCGGGGAGCCGGCGCCGGTACGGCCGGCGAGGACGTGCAGGTGGGCGCCGCGTGTCGTCGCCAAGTTCTCCAACTCTCCGAGCAGGACCGCGTCGGCCTCGCTGCGCACCCGGTAAAGGACGACGACGTCGCCGGTCAACGTGTTGTCCTCGAGCAGGGACCGGATCGGCGTGATGCCGATGCCGCCCGCGATGAGCAGCGTCGCGTTCCTCGTCCGCTGCGTGCTGGTGAACGCGCCGTACGGTCCCTCAGCGAAGACGCGCGTGCCCACCGGCAGGTTACGCAGCCCTGCGCTCGTCGTCCCGATCGCCTTGGCCGTGACGCGCAGCGACCGGCCGTCGGGCGCCGCGGACAGCGACCACGGGTTCACCTGCCACCAGCCGTTGTGGCCGAGAAAGCGCCAGAGGAAGAACTGGCCCGGGCGGGCCGGCAGCCGGTCGAGCTCCTTGCCGGTCATGTAGACCGAGACGGTGTTGTCCGACTCCGGCACGACGGCCGCGACACGCAGTTGGTGCCGGGCGTTGCGCCAGAACGGCAGCACGAGCCGCCCGACGATCAGGGCGGTGATGGCGAACGCCCACAGCGCCCACCAGTACGCCTGGGTCAGCGCGTTGGTCTTGAAGGCGCTGCCCTCGTACGCCTGGTGGATCAGTGCCAGGACGACCACGACGTACATGCCGAGATGGATGGTGTGCCAGGTCTCGTACGACAGCCGCCGCCGGGCGAATCGGGTCGACAGCAGCGCGACGATGATCAGGATGCTGGCGGCGGTCATCCCGAGGAGCACTGGGGTCTGGCCGGCCAGGTGCGGGATCTCCGCGAAGAACGAGATGCGGTCCAGTTGGGAATACCCCAGCAGGACGAACGTCGGATGCAGCAGGACCAGCCAGAACAGCGTGAAGCCGGTCCACCGGTGCCACGTGGTGAGGCGATCCATGCCGATCCGCCGGTCCAGGAACGGCAGCCGGGCGATCAGCAGCAGTTGCAGGGTCATGATGAACGCGAGGTGGAGGCCGAAGAACCGGCCGATCGCGGTCAGCGTGTTGTGCGCCGGCGGACTGGCGGTGAGGTACATCGCCTCGACGATCGCGAGGTTCACGACGACGTACGTCCAGAGGACGACCCGCGCCACCAGCGCGGGAGGTGTGGCTGAACGTGGCTGGCGCTGAGTCACGGCAGTCATGCGAGTCTCCTCGTGCTGGTCGGGCGTTACCAGCTTGTACCATTCGTAGCGGAGGACGGTTCAACGGACAATCAGCCACCCGTCCTCGTTCACTCCGGGAATCGCCATGTCAGGCCGGACATGGCGTAGACGAACGTCGTTCGATCGGCGAACCGCGGCGGGCGTGTACGGCATCTACCGCATCGGCGACTCCGGCTCGAAGGCCGCCTGGACGGGCACCGTCCGCTCGGCGCCGGCGGATCCGGGACAGAGGCACGACTGATGCGCGACGCATCAGTAGCCTGGCGGCGACCGGGACCTGGGACGGAGGGCGGCCCCATGACGCCGAACGGCGATCAGGCGAACCGCCGCACGCCCGCACTGGAACGCCGCCTGACCACGACGGACGCGGTGTTCGTCGGTCTCAGCGCGATGATCGGCGCCGGGGTGTTCGCGGCCTTCGCGCCCGCCGCGGCCGCGGCGGGCCGTTGGCTGCTGGTTGCCCTGGCGATCGCCGCCGTGGTGGCCTACTGCAACGCGGTGTCCTCCGCGCGGCTGGCCACGCGGTATCCGTCGTCCGGCGGCACCTACGTGTACGGCCGGCGCCGCCTCGGCGATCTGTGGGGATTCCTTGCCGGCTGGGGCTTCGTCGTCGGCAAGACCGCGTCGTGTGCGGCGATGGCGCTGACGTTCGGCGCCTATGTGGCGCCGGGGCACGCTCGGCTTCTCGCGGTCGTGGCGGTGGTCGCGCTGACGGCGCTGAATCTGGCCGGCGTGCAGAGGTCCGCGTTCGCGGCCCGTGTGCTGGTCATTGCCGTGATCGCCGTGCTGCTGGCGGTCGTGGTCGCCGGGGCGTTCGGACATGCCGGCACGCGAGCCGGCGGCGGGCCGGCCGTGACCGTCTGGGACGTCCTGCAGGCCGGCGGGCTGCTGTTCTTCGCGTTCGCCGGGTACGCGCGCATCGCCACGCTCGGCGAAGAGGTCCGCGACCCGGCCCGCACCATCCCCCGTGCCATTCCGATCGCGCTGACCACCACGCTGGTCATCTACGCCGCGGTCGCGGTGACCCTGCTGCACACTCTGGGCCCGGCGCGGCTCGCGGCCGCGACGGCGCCGCTGGCCGACGCGGTGACCGCGGCCGGCGCCGGCTGGCTGGCGCCCGTGGTCCGCGCCGGAGCGGCGCTCGCCGCGCTGGGCTCGCTGCTCGCGCTCATCCTGGGCGTGTCCCGGACCGTCTTCGCGATGGCGCGGGACCGGCACCTGCCAGCCGTCCTCGATGCGGTCGGCGAGCGTACCCGGGTGCCGCACCGCGCCGAGGCGGCGGTCGGCGTCGCGGTCGCAGCCCTGGTCCTCGCCGTGGACTTGCGCGGCGCGATCGGGTTCTCGTCGTTCGGCGTGCTCGTCTACTACGCGATCGCGAACGCGTCCGCGCTCACCCTCCGGCGCGACGAGAGTGCACCCTGGCGGCCGATCCCGGTGCTCGGCCTCGCCGGCTGCCTGCTGCTGGCCGCGACGCTGCCCTTCCCGTCCGTGCTCGCCGGTCTGGCCGTCTTCGCCGTGGGCGCGGCGGTCTGGCTCGCCGGCAGAACTCGGCGGATGGCCGCCCACGACGGGTGATCGGGGTCCACCATGAGGCGGTGGCACGACGGAGAGGAAGGCGCGATGACTCAACGAAAATGGCAGGATCTGCCGCGCTGGCAGCGGACGAGCACCGCTGTCCTGGCTCCGGTCGAGGTGGTGCTCACCACGATGGCGGCGCGCGATCTCGCCCGGCGGCCGCGACGACAGATCCACGGACCGAAGGCGCTCTGGTGGCTGATCATCCTGGTCCAGCCGATCGGGCCCATGGCGTACCTGGGCTGGGGACGGCGCGCCGGTCGGTAGACGAGCGCGACCTGCAGGAATCTGACACTAGGATCGAGACTTTCGGGTGCTGTCGAAAACCGGATCTCCATGCTTTCCTGTGCGAAATCATTGCCGAAAGAGAGCGTCATGGATCCGGTCCCGGGTGCACCACGCCGCCGACGTAACGCGCGCGTCTACGTCCGTGCCGTCGTCGCCGTCCTGTCGGTCGTCGCGGTGTGGATGGCCGGCGCGCCGGCGACCGTAGCGAGCCAGGCGGCAGCCGTGGCCGCGCCGGGCACGTTCGTGGGGTACGGCTTCGACGCCTGCACCGCACCGTCGAGCGCGGCGATGCAGGCCTGGCTCGCCTCGCCGTACCGGGCGATCGGTATCTACTTCGGCGGCAACAACCGGGCCTGCGCCCAGCCGGCGCTCACCCCCGCGTGGGTCGCCGAGCAGCAGGCGGCCGGCTGGCATTTGATGCCGATCTACCTCGGCCCGCAGGCATCCTGCACCACCTCGAACAAGCGATACCTGATCGACAACACGCAGGCTGCGGCCCAGGGCCGGGCCGCCGCGGAGGACGCCGCACAACAAGCCGCCGCGCTCGGCCTATCCAGAGAGAGCGTGCTGATCTACGACATGGAGGCGTACCGGACCGATGACGCCACCTGCCGCAACGGTGTGCTGTCCTTCATGAGCGCCTGGACCGCCCGGCTGCACGATCTCAGCTACCTGTCGGGCTTCTACAGCAGCATGAGTTCCGGAATGGCCGATCAGGTCGCGAACTACAACAAGGTGGGGTACGCACGCCCGGACTACATCGACTTCGCGCGCTGGGACGGGGTCGCCACCGTCAGCGACGCGGCCATCCCCGCCGGGTACTGGTCGCCGCACCGGAGGATGAAACAGTACCGGGGTGGCCACCCGGAGACCTGGGGCGGCGTAACGATCAACATCGACAACGACTACCTCGACGTCGCGCCGCTGCCAGGTGCCCAGTTCGGCGACTTCACCGGAAACGGGTGGTCGGACGTGCTGGCGCGGACCACCAGCACCGGGGAGCTGTTCATCTACCCGGGCAACGGCACGTTCGTGGACAACGCCGCACGGCGCCGGATCGGCACCGGCTGGCAATCCATGAACGCGATAGTCCGCATCGGCGACCTGAACCGCGACGGACGCGAGGACGTCATCGCCCGGCAGAGTTCGAACGGCGCCCTGTGGTTCTATCCCGGCACCGGCACCGGGTTCGGCACCCGCGTACAGATCGGCTCCGGCTGGAACAGCATGCGCGAGATCACCGCGATCGGCGACTACAACCGCGACGGCTTCCCCGACGTCATGGCCGTGCAGACCAGCACCAATACCCTGTACATCTACCCCGGTCGGTCCGGGGTGCGGCTGGGGTCCCGCATGCAGATCGGCACCGGCTGGGGCTCGATGAGCGAGCTGGCCGGAGTCGGCGATTTCAATCGGGACGGGTACCGGGACTTCGTCGCCCGGTCGACGGACGGGACGTTGTACCTCTACCCCGGACGTTCCACCGGCTTCGCCGCCCGCAAGCAGCTCGGTACGGGCTGGAACGGCATGCGCGACCTGCTGGGCGTCGGCGACTTCAACCGCGACGGGTACACCGACCTGGCCGCGGTGCGTACTGCCGACAACTGCCTCTATCTCTTTGCCGGTACGGGTAGCGCGTTGCGGGCCAAGGTCCTGCTCGCCAGCAGCTTCAGCGGGCGGCAGCCGGTGCTCTGACGACCGCCGCGCCGCGATCCGCACCCCGGATTGACCGGAGCTATCGCCGCTGCATGAACATCCACCGGTGGCCCTCGACGTCCTCGGTCCGATACAGCTTGCCCACGCCGCTGTCCTCGGGCTCCGACAGGATGACCGCTCCGGCGGCGCGGGCCTGCTCGGCATGGGCGTCGACGTCGTCGACGTAGACGAGCACGCCGTCGACGACGTACGGCGTGCGGGACCACTGCTCGGCCTGGGCGCAGTGGGCACGGTGCCGGCGCGGCGCCTCGTAGGCCGTCGACGGCGTGGCCAGCATGATCAAACCCCCACCGGCAACCATCTCGCCGTGCGCGAGTGACCCGTCGTCGCCGAGCCAGCGCGTGCGCTCGGTGAATCCGAACGCCCGGGCCAGCCATTCCATGGCCGCCACGCCGTCCTCGTAGGCGATCATCGGGACGACGGCCTGCTCGTCGATGCGTGTCGTCTCCATCGGCCCTCCGTCAACCGGTTTTCGCGAGTCGGCGTCGTGCGGGATCGTCTCAGGATGGACGATCTCGGCCGCGGATGGGGAGGCAGACCATGAGTCCAACCGACGAACTGGGCGAGATGGCGCGTCGGGTGATCGACACGAACCGGTATCTCACGCTCGGCACGACCGAGCCCGACCACCGGCCGCGGCTGTCACCCGTGTACTTCACCCACGTCGACTACCGCGACTTCTACTGGGTGTCCTCGCCTACCGCCCACCATTCCACGAACATCGCCGCCAGGCCGGAGATCGCGCTCGTCATCTTCGACTCGACAGCGCCGATCGGTCACGGGCGGGCGGTCTACATCAACGCCCAGGCGTCGGCTGTGGCCGACGACGAGCTGCCGCAGCGTTGCGAAGAAGCGTTCGCCCGCGTCGACCCGGACGCCAGGCGCTTCGAGCCGGACGAGCTTCGCGGCGATGCCGTCCTTCGCCTCTACCGCGCTCGCGCGACCCGCCACGAGCTGCACATCCCGGGGCGCGACCCGGTCTACGGCACCGGTATCGACACGTGCCGCGAGGTCAGGCTCTGAGCGTTGACGCGCACCCGGTGCCAGGCCCGGCACATCCGCGCCATGCGCATCCCTGGCCTGAGTGGCTTGAACTTCCACGAGAAGGGCACAGAATGTGGCAAGGGACACGAAAGGCGGGAGGACGCGATGATCGCGCAGGTCGGCGACCGGCTGGTCGTCCAGGGAATCCACGTCGGCGACGTCCGCCGCGTCGGCATTGTCATCGCACTGCGGCATCCGGACGGCACCCCGCCGTACGAGGTGCGGTGGCTGGACTCGGGCCAGGAGGCGCTTGTCTTCCCCGGCCCGGAGGCGCACGTCGAACCGGCCGAGGCCGCCGAGCAGAAGGGTTGAGCAGCCTTTAGGCGTCGATGCCGCTTGCCAGCCTGGCCTCACTCGTCGAGGCTGGCCTCCTCCAGGTCGAGACGGCGCTGGAGGTGGCGTCGGGTCTTCGCGCCGATGACACCTTCCTCGTACAGCCGGGTCAGCTCGTTGGCCTCGACGGCGATCAGATCCCGGCGCAGCTGGCGCAGTACCGGCTCGATCGCGTTCTCGGATTCGCCGTCCGAGCGGTCCAGCCGGGACTGCAGGATGTCGCGGAGTTGGGCCACCACCGCCTCGGGTGGGGCTTCGAGATTCTCCAGCTCCTCGAGATGGTCCAACGCGGCCCGAGACATGGCCAGCAAGGCGGCCGCCTCCTCGCTACGGGCGTGGGAAGACGGCACGGCAACCCCCGAGCGGCGCACCAGCGGGCCGAGCGTGAGCCCCTGCACGACCAGGGTGATGACGATGACCGCGGTGGTCAGCAACAGCACCTCGTCGCGGCCGGCCAGAGGTTCGCTGTCGCTGGTGGTCAGCGGGATGGACAGGGCGGCGGCCAGGGGCAGTACGCCACGGGCGCCGGCCCAGGACACGACGGCGGGGATCCGCCAGGATCTCGGTTCGCCGCGACGGGTCCGCACGACCAGCCACAACGGGAACACCCACAGCGCGCGGACGGCCAGCAGCGTCGCGGTGATGGCCGCCGCCTGACCGATCCATGCCCGGGTGTCGCCGTCCACCGTGCGAATCAGGGCCGGCAGATGGAGCCCGATCAGGCTGAACACGACGCTCTCCAGCAGAAACACCACGGTGTCGTACACGGCGTTCACTTGCAGGCGGATCTGCGCGTTGGTCAGCCGGGTGGCCTGACCGGCCAGGATCACGCTGGCCACCACGACCGCGGTGACGCCGGACACGTGCATCACCTCGGCGGCGACGTAAGCCGCGTACGGGGTGACCAGCGAGATGACGGTCTCCAACACCGGGTCCTCGGTGCGCCGCCGGATCAGCGCGACGCCCCCGGCCACCACCACACCCACGAGCGCCCCGCCACCGGCCAGCAGCGCGAACTGGCCGACGCCACGGGCCAAGGAGATCGCGCCGCCGGCCACCGCGGCCGAGACCGCTACCCGGACCAGCACCAGGCTGGTCGCGTCGTTGAACAGGCTCTCGGCCTGGATCAGGGCCTGCAGCCGGGCGGGCAGCGCCAGCCGGCGGCCCAACGCGGTAACGGCGACCGGGTCGGTGCTGGCCAGCACCGCCCCCAGGACGAATGCCATCGATGCCGGCAGCGGCGCGACGGCCACGGCGACGGCGCCCACCGCGGCGGCCGAAGCGATCACCAGGCCGACCGCCAGGACGGTGACCGGGCGCCACACCGGCTTCAGCTCGCGCCAGGACAGATCCTGGCCGGCGGCGTACAGCAGCGGGGGCAGCACGACCAGGCTGACGATCTCGGGCGGGATCTCCACGGTCGGCACGCCGGGGATGAACGCGACCAGCAGGCCGGCAAGCACCAGCAGCGAGGGCGCCGGCACCCGCAGCCAGCGGGCGGACGCGGCCACCGCGGTGCCCAGCACCACCAGCAGCAGCATGATCTCGACGACGCGCACCTGGACCCTTTCCGGCCGAACACGACTATGCCGACCAGGCTTCCCGGCGCGCCACCGATACCCTAGCCGCCCCGCCGCCAGACTCGCAGCTCAGGTTCCACGCGGCCGGTGCCGGGGCGCACCGGCCTCGGGCGACCTTGCCCGGCCAGGTGGGTCCGGCAACCGCCCGAGTACCGCGCGAACGGCCGGCGGCTAGGACAGGGACAGGACGCGGAGCAGGTGCCGGGCGGCTTCGCCGCCGCTCTCCCGGGCGATGACCAGCGCTCGCGGCACGTCGAGGTCGTCTAGCAGGGCGCCGGTCACCGCGTCGGTGGCGGTGCTTGTCCCGCCGGGCCGCCCGGCCGCCGCGTACAGCTCGTCCAGCGCGGCGGCGGCGCGGTCGAGGCCGCCGATCTCGTACGTCCATGGTTCGGACCACGCGCGGTCGAGGATGAGCAGGCGGATCGCGGCGGCGGGGTACTCGCGCAGCAGGTCGCTGACGAGCGTGAGGTTGCCGGTGCTCTTGGCCATCTTGGCGCCGTCCCGGTGTACGGCGCCGATGTGCAGGTGGCGGCGCGCGAACGGCGTGACCGCGGTGGCGGCCTCCACCATGGCGCCCTGATACGCGTGGTGCGGGAACGTCAGGTCGGATCCCCCGGCGAGGACGTCGACACCCGTTCCGAGCACGGACAACGCCATAGCGGCGCAGCTCGCGTGCCAACCCGGCCGGCCCGGACCCCACGGACTGGGCCACGCCGGCTGGCCGTCGGCGGACGGGCGCCAGACCGGCACGTCGAACGGGTCCTCTCGGTTCGGGTCGTCGGGCTGGTCGCCGTGCTCGGTCGCCAGCGCGAGCGCGCGGTCGCGGCTCAACCCGGCCCGGGCGGCGGCCGGGGCGCCGCGGAAATAGACGTGCCCGCCGCGCTCGTACGCCTGCCCGGCCGCGAGCAGGGCGGCAGCAAGCTGTTGGACGTGGTTCACGTGGTGCCGTGCCCGCGGCTCGAACGTCGGCGCGTGCACACCGAGCGCGGCCATGTCGTGGTCGAACAGGTACGCCTGGTGCAGCGCGAACTCGTCGTAGGCGCGACCGCGCGATCCGGCCGCATCGGTGAGCACGTCGTCGACGTCGGTGACATTGCGGCACATGGCGACCTGGACGCCGGCCCGCCGCAGCACGGATGCGGCGACATCGGCCCACACGAACGTGGACGCGTGACCGAGATGGGTCACGTCGTACGGGGTGATCCCGCAGACGTACATCCGCGCGGTCCCGACCACGGCGAGCCGCCGCCCGGCGAGGCGCAGCTCGGCGCTGCGGTCGCGGATGGCGGTCATGTGGCTATCATCCACCGCGCGTGCGGCAGTGGGCCCGACCGGACCGCTAAAGTCCGGTCATGCTGGAGCGGATGACGACCGCGGAACAGTACCGGAGCTTCGCATCCATGGAGGCGCACGGCAGGTCGCCGCTCTACGAGGAGTTGGCCTACGGGGTGGCCGGTGATCGCGACCTGATCGAGATGCTGTCCCAGCTTCCGCCGGCCAAGCGGCAGCCCAACCTGTTGTTCGCGGCCGCCCGGCATGTCGCCGGAACGCCCGCCGGCTACCCACAGTTTCGGCAGTTCGTCCTCGACAACCGGCAGGCGATCGTCGCCACGATGCTCGCCCGCCGCACGCAGACCAACGAACCGGCTCGGTGCGCCGCGGTGTATCCGCTGCTTGCGTCGCTTCCGCAGCCGCTGGCGTTGCTGGAGGTCGGCGCGTCGGCCGGGCTGTGCCTGATGCCCGATCGCTACTGTTACGACTACGACGGAAGCATCGCCGGGGCCGTGGACAGCCCGTTGAGGCTGCACTGCCACGTCGAGGGGGATCCCCACCGGGCGGAGCCGGGAGCGGTCACCGTCGTGTGGCGGGCCGGCATCGACCTCAACCCCCTCGACGTCACCGATCCGGACGACGTCCGGTGGCTGCGGACCTTGGTGTGGCCGGAACAGCATGACCGGCTGCATCGCCTCAACACCGCGATTGCCGTGGCGCAAGCAGATCCACCCCGCATCGTGCCGGGTGACCTCAACGTGCGCCTCGGCGAGGTGGCTGCTCTTGCACCCGCGTACGCCACGCTCGTCGTGGTCCACACCGCAGTGCTCTACTACGTGTCGGCCGCCGAGCGAGCCACGTTCGTGGACCAGGTCGAGCAGCTCGACTGCCATGTGATATCCCAGGAAGGGGTGGGCGTCCTGCCGAGCATCGACGCCTGCCTCCGGCAGCGGCCGCCGGAGCACACCACCACCTATGTCCTCGCGCTCGATCGACATCCGGTCGGGTTCAGCGCACTCCACGGCGGCTGGCTGCGCTGGCTGGCTGCGCCGACCCCACCGAGCTGAAGCGCGGCACCTATCGGCAGGCCTTGCCATGTCGTAGCGTTGTAGGCGACGCGAGGCATCCTCGTGCCCTGTCGCTCCAGCCCTCGGCGGCACGTGACATCTTCGTCGCCAGGGAGTTCTTTGATGGCTACCTCCTTCCGCGAACCGGCGATCCGCTCCTTTGCCACGCGTGGCCGCCACCGGCCTTCCAGGTGAGAGAGCCCCGGGATCCGTATGCCCTGGTCATGGACCTCATCGGCCAGCAGCCCGCGCTCGCGACAGACCTCGGCGTCGGCGGGCGGCTGCGGCGCCTGTGCGGCGCCGCAGCCGGCGCGCTGTCGGCGGCCGGCGTAGGGATCAGCGTGCTGGCCGAGAACGGGGTACACGGGATCTCCGCCGCCTCGGACGTCGCCAGCGAACGCCTCGAGGAGCTGCAATTCGTCCTCGGTGAGGGACCGTGCATCGACGCTGTGGCGACCCGTCGACCCGTGTTGGTCCCCGACTTCGACGCCGCCGCGATGATGCGGTGGCCGGGATATACACCGGCCGTCCAGGATTGCGGGGCGAGGGCGGTCTTCGCGTTCCCGTTGCAGGTCGGAGCGGCGCGTCTGGGCGCGATGGATGTGTTCCGCACCGAGCCGGGCGGGTTGTCGGCGGAGGAACTCGGTCATGCCCTGGCCTTCGCCGAAGTCGCTGTCACAATACTCCTCAACGGGCAGGACGCCCCTGCGGGGGCTGGCGCTGGCCCGGCCGAAGAGGTCGAGCACCGCGCCGAGTTGTTTCAGGCGCAGGGCATGGTGATGGTGCAGCTCGGGGTTAGCCTGGCCGAAGCGTTGACCCGGATCAGGGCCTTCGCCTTCGCGGACAACCGCAGCCTGCATGACGTGGCCGTGGACATCGTCGAGCGCCGTTTGCGCTTCGACCGGGACCAACCGTGACCGCGCACCAAACACATCATTCCAGGTCGGAAGGCAGTCATGACCACCGTTTCCGCTGAGCGACTCGCCAAAATCTTTGTGGAGGTCGCCGACACCCTCATCGACGAGTTCGACCTGCTCGACTTCTTGCACATGTTGGTGACCCGGGCGTCCGACCTGGTGGAAGGCTCCACGGTCGGCATCCTCCTGGCCGACCAAAACGGAGCGCTGAGGTTCATGGCCGCCTCCGACGAGACCACGAAGCTCCTCGAGTTGTTCCAGGTGCAGTACAAGGAAGGGCCGTGCATGGACTCCTTCCGTACGGCCGCACCAGTGATCGACGCCGACCTCCGCAAGTCTGCCGGTCGCTGGCCGCAGTTCGCGCCCCACGCCACCGCCGCCGGTTTCCGATCGGTCCACGCGTTCCCGCTGCGGCTACGCCGCGAGGTGATCGGTGCGCTGAACGTCTTCGGCCCCGAGCCGGGCATCACGTTCGACAGCGCGGACGTGCAGGTCATGCAGGCGCTCACCGACATCGCCGCGATTTCGCTGCTGCAGGAGCGCTCCATCCACCGCGGCGAGAT
>DASYTU010000028.1:0-24386 GCA_036001925.1 Actinoplanes sp. | reverse complement strand
ACTTCCCGCCCGAGACGTTCTCGGTGATGATGCGGCTCATGGTGGAGGCGCCGTTCCGGCTGGTACGACGGTTGCTCCCGGGCATGTACGCACGCGGCTGGGGCCGGATCGTCAACATCTCCTCGGTACATGGCGTGCGCGCGTCCGAGTTCAAGGTCGGCTACGTCACGGCCAAGCACGCGCTCGAGGGCCTGTCCAAGGTGATCGCGCTGGAGGGCGCGGCGCACGGCGTCACATCGAACTGCGTCAACCCGGCGTACGTCCGGACGCCCCTGGTGGACAAGCAGATCGCGGCGCAGGCCGAGGCGCACGGCATCGGTCCCGGCGAAGTCGTCGAGAAGATCATGCTCGCTCCGGCGGCGCTGAAACGGCTGCTCGAGCCGGATGAGGTCGCGGCGGCCGTAGCGTACCTGTGCTCGCCGGAGGCGTCGTTCGTCACCGGCTCGTCCCTCATGATCGACGGCGGATGGAGCATCCGGTGACGCTTGAAGTGCACGAATGGCCCGCCAGCACACAGGGCGCTCCGGTGGTCCTCGCCGCGCACGGCATCACCGCCAACGGCCTGTCCTGGGGCCCGGTGGCCGAGCACCTGGGCGGAGCGGTGACGCTGCTGGCCCCGGACCTGCGTGGCCGCGCGGGCAGCCGCGACGAGCCCGGCCCGTACGGCCTGGCCCGGCACGCCGACGACCTGGTCGCCATCCTGGACGAGCGGGGCATCGACAAGGCCGTGCTGGCCGGGCACTCGATGGGCGCCTACGTCGCCGCGCTCGCCGCCGTACGGCACCCGGATCGCGTGACGGCCGTGGTCATGGTCGACGGCGGGCTCGCGGCGCCGCTGCCGCCCGGCACCGACGTCCAGGCGCTGCTCGCCGCGGCGCTCGGGCCGGCGATCGAGCGGCTGGACATCACGTTCCCGTCGCGCGAGGAGTACCGGGAGTTCTGGCGCCAGCACCCGGCCTTCGGATTCGCCTGGACCCCGGCACTGGATGCGTACCTGCAGCACGACCTGATCGGCGACGGCCCGTACCGATCGTCGTGCGTGGCCGAGGCGATCCGAGTCGACGGCGCCGACATGCTGGCCGGGCCCGAGGCGACCGCGGCGTTCCACCGGTTGGCGGTGCCCGCCGTGCTGCTCTGGGCCGATCGCGGGTTGCAGGATCAGAGCCCGGGAGCATACACGGCCGACGGCACGGGCGGCCTCCGCGTGCCAGCAGAACGGGTGCCGGACACGAACCACTACTCGATCCTCGCCGGCGACGGCGCCGCGACGGTGGCTGCGCATCTGGTGCGCGCCGCCACCGCCGGCTGAGGCGGTTGTGGTCAGCGAGGTCGCGTGGCGCATCCGGCTCCTGTGGCTGCCCCTGAGGGGTTGTCATGTCCCGATTGACTGTCGAGGCAATGTTTTGCGAGATGCGTCGCGACTGATGGGGCTTCGCCCCCGGCTGTGACGACGTTCCGCGACCGCTACCGCGGTGCCTCGGCTGTGCGGAAGATCGGTGGCTTTGGAGCACCACCGATCTTCCGTGTCACGGCCGGGGTTGGTCGGGCGGTGACGGCGGGTGTTCACCAACCACGAAACCATGACTACGCGATAGTGCGGCTAGCCGTCCGTGGCGAGCGCCGCGACCGGGCTGACCCTGGCCGCGCGCCGGGCCGGCAACACGCCGGCCAGCGCGGTGCACGCGACCAGCACCACGAATACCACGGCGAGCTGGCCGATCGGCAGGCTCAGCGGCATGCTCTGGCCGAGTACCTCGATCGCCAGCCAGGCGTACGGCACGCCGAGTACCAGCCCGATGGTGGCACCGACCACCCCGTACAAGCTGGACTCGGCCGTCAACATCGTCCGCAGGCCGCGGCGGGAAAGGCCGACCGCGCGCAGCAGCCCCGACTCGCGTACCCGTTCCACCACCGACAGCGCAGTCGTGGTGCCGACGCCCACCACCGCGATGAGCACGGTGAGCCCGACCAGCCCGATGCCCACGGCGAGCAGCGCGTTCAGGGCGCCGTTGAGCTGGTCGCGCTGGTCGGCGAGCACGTCGATCCCGAGACCCGCTTCCCCGCCGGTGACCTGCCGCAGCGCCTTGCGCCCCGCGGTACGACCGTCCTCGCCGCTCGTCGCCGCGTCGGCGAGCAGGCCCGAGTACGCCGCGGGCGCGCCGAGCCGGGTCAGGTCGACCGCGTCCATCACCATGCCGGAGCCCAGCGGCGCCGAGGCCGGCAGCAGCGCCGCCACGGTGAGCCGCACGCTGCGCTTGCCGGACGAGACGACCGCCTGGTCGCCGACCTTGAGGCCGGTGAAATCGGAGGTGAACCCGGAGATGACCACCGTTCCGGGGCCGAGCACCGCGGTCGAGCCCGCGGCCACGTCTAGCTTGCCGAGCGTAGGCAGCGCCGACATCTTGAGATCGTTGGCGTCCAACTTGGTCACCGAACCGCCCACGGTCACGTCGGTGAGCCGCCGGTACGGCGTCACATGCGCCAGCTCGGGCCGCGACCGCGCCTGCTCGACCATCGCCGCGGACAGCCGGCTGTCGTCGGCCGCGGTCACCTCGAAGTCGGCCGGCGCGGACGTGGCCAGCTCGCGGTCGGCCAGCACCCGTACCGAGGCGCCGCCGACGATCATGCCGGCGATCAGGGTGACGCCCAGCGCCACGACCACGGACACCGCGGCGGCGCGGCGCGGGGCGCCCCCGACACCGCCGACCGCGAGCCGGCCGACCGGCCCCGACCGGCGCAGTGGCCAGCCCACCGTGGCCAGCACCGGGCGGACCAGCGCCGGCCCGAGCGCGATCAGGGCGAAGAACGCCAGCGCGCCGGAGGCCACGACGCTGAGCAAGAGCGGCAGCGGGTCGTAGTTCTCCGGATCGCGGCCGGGTAGCCGGGTGACCACGTACGCGGCGACCAGGCTCGCGCCCGCCGCCAGGACCAGCCCGGACGCCCAGCGCAGCTTGCCGATGTCGCGGCGGCCGCCGGTCGTGCTCGACGCGCGCAATGCCTCCAGCGGCGACACCCTGGCGGCCGAGGCGGCCGGCGCGACCACGGCCAGCAGCGTGATGACGACGGACAGCGCCACTACTGCGAGCCCGGCCTGCACCGGGAAGCCGGGCGCGACCAGCGACACCCCGAAGGCACGGCCGATCGGTCCGGCGACGTGCCCGGCGGCCAGCGCGGCCAGCACGCCGACGACGCCGGCCACCAAGCCGGTGAGCGCCCCTTCGGTCGCGAGCGCGCGGGTGATCGAGCCCCGGCCGGCGCCGACCGTACGGAGCAGGGCGAGCTGGCGCATCCGCTGGGCGAACACGATCCGGAACGTCGACGTGGCGACCAGGCCGGCGGCGACGACCGCGATGGCCACGAACGTGGCGACCACGGCGAACAGGTCGTCGATGTCGCTCACCGCCGCTACCGCCTCCTCATGGCGCACGGCGGCTCCGGTGACCACCGATGGTCGGTCCGCCCCGTCGGCCGGCTTGGGCCCGGCGGCGACGATCCCCTCCACCGCTGCCCGTACGGACTCCGCCGAGGCACCGGGCGCGAGCCGCAGGTCGATCTGGGTCAGGGACTTGCCCCGGATCAAGGCGGAGACCGTGCCCTGCGGCGCGTACGCGGTGGCGCCGTAATCGTCACGGGCCTCGACCAACCCGACCACGGTGAGCCTCACCGGGTGGGCCGGCTTGCCGTCGTCGCTCCAGCTGGTGCTCATGGAGATGGTGGTACCGATCGGCAGGCCCATCCGCTCGGCCGTCCGCGGGCTCACCGCGATCTCGTCCGGTCCGGACGGGTAGCGTCCCTGCACCGCGTGCGCCACCGCGAGCGGACCGCTGCCGGGGTCGGCGGTCAGGCCCAGGTACTCGCCGCCCACCTCGCCGCCGGCGTCGACCCGGCCGATCGCCTCGGCGACGCCCGGGAGCGCCTTGATCTTCGCTAGCTCGTCCGTGGTGGCGCTGCCCTTCACGACGAGGTCGACGGCGGCCGGCGTGCCGCTGACGTCGGCCAGCATGGTCCGCTCGGTGATCTGCTGGGCGAGCACGGTCGCGTAGACCACGAACGACGCGACGAGCATGGCGAGGCCGGTCAGCAGCAGCCGCGCCGGTCGCCGCGCGACGCCGCTCAGCTGGGTGCGCAGCACGCCCCTCAGTGGTGACGATTCGCTCGGTCGTGCGGCGCCGAGAGACGATGTCTTCCCTCCGCGAAGCGCAGGGCTAGACGCCGCCGCGCCAACTCCCTCGCTCAGTGGTGATGATTCGCTCGGTCGTGCGGCGCCGAGAGGCGACGTCTTCCCTCCGCTTCGCTCCGGTCCAGACGCCGCCGCGCCAACTCCCTCGCTCACCGTTCCGCCGCCAGGTCCTGCAGTGCCGCGGTGACCGACGCCCGGTCGGGGCGGTCGATCTCGCCCGCGACCCGGCCGTCGGCCAGCAACACGACCCGGTCCGCGTACGCGGCGGCACCCGGGTCGTGGGTGACCATGACGACCGTCTGGCCCAGCTCGCGAACGGAGTTGCGCAGGAACGACAGGACCTCGGCGCCGGAGCGCGAGTCGAGGTTGCCGGTCGGTTCATCGGCGAACACCACCTCCGGCCGGGCGACCAGCGCGCGGGCCACCGCGACCCGCTGCTGCTGGCCGCCGGAGAGCTCGCTGGGACGGTGGTCGAGCCGGGACGTGATGCCCAGGGCGTCGGCGAGGTGGGCGAAGAGCCCGCGCTCGGCGCGCTTGCCGGCAAGGTCGAGCGGCAGCGTGATGTTCCGCGCGGCGGTGAGCTGCGGCAGCAGGTTGAAGGACTGGAATACGAAGCCGATCCGCTCGCGGCGCACCTTGGTCAGCACCTTGTCGGACTGCACGGTGAGGTCGGTGCCGCCGAGCAGGGCCCGGCCGGACGTGGCCGTGTCGAGGCCGGCGAGGCAGTGCATGAGCGTCGACTTGCCGGACCCCGAGGGGCCCATGATGGCGGTGAACGCGGCCCGGGCGAAGCCGACCGTCACCCCGTCGAGCGCCCGTACGGCGGTGTCGCCATTTCCGTACACCTTCACGAGATCCACGGCGGCGACCGCGGCCATGGTGTCGGGCGACGCGGGCGCCGCGAACTGCGTTCTCATCGTGTTGTCCTCCGGGTCGGGAGCGTCGGGAAACTGGGAGAATCCTGAGGGCGGTCGGTGCCGCCCCACATCGGCCCGCAGCCAGGATGTGGTGCGATGTGGATCTGTCTTTCGGCCGATGGGGACCGGTTGGTCAGCAACTACGCTGGGTCACGATGTTGACGAGGACGGGCCGGAACCTGCTGTTCCGCTTGGGCCAGCTGGGTGCCCTGGCGGTGATGGCCGTGCTGGGCCTCTGGGACATCAGCACGGGCCTCGCCGGCGCGGGACCGGCCCTGGCGTTGCTGCAGGTCCTGTCGGCCATGGCGACGGCGGCCGTGTGGCTGCCGCGGTACGAGCAGGGCTCGACCCGTCTGCCGAAAGTCGCATTCCTGCTCGCCTGCGCCTCGCTACTCCTGACGATCATGGTGGCGGCCGCCGGTCCGACCCGAGGCAGCTTCGGCACCGCGGAAGCGCTGGGTCTGCTCGGCGTGCTCTTCGTGGTCAGCCGGCGCGGCGCCCCGCCGTGGTCGGTGGGTGCGGTGATCGCGACCGTGGTCGCGGTGGGTTTCCTGCCGCTGCGCGGCGGCGTCAATAACGTCTATGTCATCTCCGGCCTGGTGCTCGGGCTCGGCGCGGCGGCCGCGATCGGCGCGGGTGTCTACCTGCGGACCATCGAGTCCGGCCGGGAGCGCGCGATGGCCGCGGTACGGGCCGAGCAGCGCGCCGAGTTCGCCCGTGACCTGCACGACTTCATCGCCCACCACGTCACCGGGATCGTGGTGCAGGCACAGGGCGCGCGGTTCATCGCCGAGCAGGATCCACAGCGGGTGCTGCTGGCGCTCCAGCAGATCGAGGAGGCCGGCGCGGAGACGATGGCGTCGATGCGCCGCATGGTGGGCGTGCTGCGCGACCCGCAGGCGCGGCCCGACGCGCCGCTGGCGCCGCTGGCCGGGCTGCCCGAGCTGGCCCCGCTGCTCGAGCAGTTCAGCAACGCCGGCGGCCCGATCGCGCGGCTGCATGTCGACGGAGACATCATGGGGCTGCCGGTCGAGGTGTCCACATCGGCGTACCGGGTGGTGATGGAGGCGCTGACCAACATCCGCCAGCACGCCGCCGGAGCGCGGGTCGCCGATGTCTGGATCCGCCGTACCGCGGACTGGCTGCTCGTCCGGGTCGCCAACGACGGCACGCCGCCGCGCACCGCCACCGTGCGCGAACGCCCGGGGTACGGTCTCGTGGGCCTGACCGAACGGGTCCGCGCGGTCGGCGGACGCATCACCGCCGGGCCGGGCATCGAGGGCGGCTGGGTGGTCGACGCTGCCCTGCCGCTGGACGTGGAGGTGGCTCGTTGACAGAGGGTGACGCGCCGGTGGCGGCGGTCCGGCTGACGGCGGTGCCACGGTGATCCGGGTGATGATCGCCGACGACCAGGCGATGGTCCGGACCGGCTTCGGCATGATCATCGGGGCGCAGCCGGACATGGAGGTCGTGGGCGAAGCGGCGGACGGAGTCGATGCGGTGGCGCTGGCCCGCAGGCTCCAGCCGGACGTGGCGCTGCTCGACATCCGGATGCCCAAGATGGACGGCCTGGAGGCGCTGCGGCTGCTCGCCGGGCCTGGCGTCGCCGATCCCATCAAGGTCGTGGTGGTCACGACCTTCGACCTCGACGAGTACGTGCACCAGGCGCTGCGCGGCGGCGCGGTCGGCTTCCTGCTCAAGGACTCGGGCCCGGCGCTGCTGATCGAGGCGGTCCGCGCGGCCGTCTCGGGCGACGCGCTGATCAGCCCATCGATCACGGTACGGCTGCTGGAGCACCTCAGTCGCCCGGCGCCGGCCCGCGACGACGGCGGTCTGTCGCCGCGCGAGCTGGACGTGGTGAAGCTGGCGGCGCGCGGCCTGACCAATGCGGAGATCGCCACCCAGCTGTTCATCTCGGTCGGCACGGTAAAGACCCACCTGGGCAGCGTGCAGACGAAGCTGGGCGCGCGGAACCGGGTCGAGATCGCCGCCTGGGCGTGGGAGCGTCGCCTGGTCGGCTGACCGTCACGCCACCAGCACGAGCATCTTTCGAATCTGCTGCTTCCGGGCCGCCGTCATGGACTCGGCCAGGCTCTTCGCCGGCGGATACGCCCCACCCGCGGACTCCATCCGGGTGGTCGCGACACAGTTGTGCAGGTGGCCCAGCAACAGGCTGAGCGCCGTACGGTCGAAGTCGGCGCCGCGGGCCGCGCGCAGCTCGGCGATGTCGGACGGCCTCAGCGAGTGGAGGTCGCCGTGGCCCGCGTGCGCGCTCGCGTCCGGGTCCGGCGCCAGGGGCCGCCGCCACCCGAGCAGCCAGCGCTGCATGATGCCGGACTCCGCGCGCCACTGGTCACGCAGTTCGGTGGCGAGCGCGCGGATCTCGGACGCGGTGGCGCGCCGTTCGGCGAGCGCGGCGACCTGGTCGCCTTCCTTGATCTGCTCGAGGCCCATCTGCAGGAACATGACGTCGACGTCGTTGAACCCGGTGGTGGCGACGGGCGCCGCCGGCTCGCCGCAGCCGGCGACCACGAGTACCGCGAGCAAGGCGAACAGCCGCCACACGCTAGGTCCGCTCCCACAGCGCCGGCACGTTCGGCGGCTCCCAGCCCGGGAGCGAGGTGTGCGCCTGCCGGCACCGGTACGACGCGCCCCCGTAGGTGACGACGCTGCCCACCGCGTACGACGTGTACGCGGCCCACGTGCCACCGGCCGGCGGGCTGGTCGGCGGGTTCGTCGGGGGCGTGGTGGGCGGGTTCGTCGGCGGCGGCGTGGTGGGCGGTGGGGTGCCGCCGCCACCGCCGATGTTCAGGTCCACACAGGAGTAGAACGCGTTCGCCGTGTCGGCGATGTTCCACCGGGCGAGCAGCGTCTGGCGACCGCGGAAGGCGCCCATGCTGATCGTGTGGGCCTTCGTCGCGCCGGGCTGCGCCCCGCCGTCGTTGAACGATGCCAGCAGCGTGTTGCCGATGAAGTACTCCCACGTGCTGGTGGCGTGCCGGGCGGTGAACACCCAGTTGAACGTGACCGTGGTGCCGACCGAAGCGGCCGGCCAGTTCTTGCCATTGTCGTTGAGGACGGCGAAGCGGGTGCCGCCGCCGTTGCACTGCATCGAGCCCTTGGGCGCCTCCACGCTCTGCGGCTCGTAGATGATGTCGCCGCAGTTGGCGACCGCGCCGCTGGCGCAGTTGGCCTGACGGCTCGGAGGCGACGAGATGTATCCGTGCGCCGATGCGGGGGCCACGGCGACGAAGAACGAGGTGACGACCGCGGCGACGGTCAGGAGGGGGAGGGCGATCCTTCGTCTCATGAGGTGCTCCTCGTCGTGGGGATGGCAGGCCGGGTGGGGGCGGCCCGGCCTGCCGTGAAGAGATCGACGATCGGCGTTTTCTGCTGTATGCCCAACATAAGTTGAGGACTGTTAACAGTAAAGAGACCTAATCAAGATTTTCGATATCTGTTGGCCGGTGCTCGACTCAGGACGGCGCGCGCCGCTGGAGGAACTCGTATACATCCTGGGCGTCCACGCCCGGAAACGTGCCCGGCGGCAGCGCGGCCAGCAGGTGCGAGTGCACACGCGCGCTCGGCCAGGCGTGCCCGGCCCATTTGTCCACCAGGTCCGCGGGCGGGCGCCGGCAGCATTGCGGGTCCGGGCACCGCGAGACGGAACGGCGGTGGGTATCGCCCCCGCGGAACCAGCGAGCGTGCTCGTACGGCGTACCGACCGTGACCGAGAACTCCCCCGACCGGGTCGACTCCACGTGCACGGTACACCAGTACGTCCCGACCACCGTGTCGGTGAACTGGTAGAAGGACGAGTACGGGTCGTCGGCGGAGAACACCGTCCGCGACGCCCAGCGGCGGCACGCGTGCTGCCCCTCGATCGCCCCGGTCACGTCCGCCGGGAAGCGCACGTTGTCGTTCTCGTACGCCTTGTAGATCGTCCCGCTCTCGTGCACCCGCGCGAAGTGCACCGGGATGCCGAAGTGGTGGGTGATCAGATTGGTGAAGCGGTGCGCCGCGGTCTCGTACGAGACCCCGAACGCGTCCCGGAAGTCGTCGATCGCCAGGGCCCGGTCCCCCTTGGCGTCGCGCAGGAAGTCCACCGCGAACTTCTCCGGCATGAGCAGCGCGGCCGCGAAGTAGTTCGCCTCCACGCGCTGGCGCAGGAAGTCGCCGTAGTCCGCCGGATCGGCGTGCCCGAGCACGAAGTGCCCCAGCGTCTGCAACACCACCGCCCGCGGGTCGTGGCCCTTGCCGCTGGCCACCTGGGGCAGGTAGATCCGCCGGTTGCGCAGGTCGGTCACCGATCGGGTGGACCCGGGCAGGTCGCTCACGTAGTGCAGGGTGAAGCCGAGCTGCGCCGCGATGTCCAGGATGCCGCGCTGCGACAGCGGCCCGGTGGTGTGCCGTACCGAGCGCAGCACCTTGGCCGCGGCCTGCTCGATCTCCGCGAAGTAGTTGTCCCGCTCGCGCATCTCCGCCCGCAGCTGCGCGTTCGCCCGCCGCGCCACCTCGGGCGTCGCGCTCTGCTCGGTGAGCAGCCGGGTCAGCTCGCGATGAAGCCCGATCAGGGACTCGAGCGCGTCCGCCGGCAGCCGCCGGCCTCCGCGCACCACGGGCAGGCCCAGCGCCGCGTACGCCGGCGCGGCCTGGAAATGGGCCAGCTCGATCTCCATGCCGGCGCGCCGGCTCGGCGCCTCCGGCCGCAGAAGATCGTTCATCGGTACGCCGAGAGCGCCGGCGATCCCCTGCAGCACGCTCAGCCTCGGCTCGCGCTTCCCGTTCTCGATCAGCGAGAGCTGCGACGGCGCCCGGCCGACGGACGCGCTCAACTGCTCCAGCGTCATGCCCTTCGACCGGCGCAGGTGGCGCAGCCTCTGCCCCAACGTGACGAGGTCCACTGACGTTTCCGGGGAAGCGGTCATGGGTTTTCACGCTAGCAGAATTTCTGCGTTTCTTCTCCTCACAAACCGCTTCAAGGGGCCTTGCGTAAAGCGCGACAGTCAAGTTCTCCACCGAGGAGCAGGAGGCAGGGAAGATGACTGATCAGCTGACCGAAGTCAGGGGCGGTACCGCCGCGGACCTCACCTTGGCGTGGGCCGGCGATCCGCGTTGGCTGGGCGTGAGGCGCACCTACACCGCGCAGGACGTGGTGAAGCTGCGCGGCACGGTCCAGGAGCAGCACACGCTCGCCGAGCGGGGCGCCCGCCGGCTGTGGGAACTGCTGCACGACGAGGACTACATCAACGCGCTCGGCGCCCTGACCGGCGGCCAGGCCGTGCAGATGGTCCGGGCCGGGCTGAAGGCCATCTACCTCTCCGGCTGGCAGGTCGCCGCGGACGCGAACCTGGCCGGCCACACCTACCCCGACCAGAGCCTCTACCCCGCCAACTCGGTGCCCGCGGTGGTGCGCCGGATCAACAACGCGCTGCTGCGCGCCGACCAGATCGACACCGCGGCCAGGTTTGCTACCGACGCCTGGTCCTCCGGACGGCGCGGAGAACCCGGGAAACAGCAAGTTGCTACCGACGCCTGGTCCTCCGGATGGCGCGGAGAACCCGGGAAACAGCAAGGTGCTACCGACGCCTGGTCCTCCGGACGGCGCGGAGAACCCAGGAAAGAGCAAGGGGAGCGGCACGAGCGGGACTGGCTGGCGCCGATCGTCGCGGACGCCGAGGCCGGCTTCGGCGGGCCGCTCAACGCGTTCGAGCTGATGAAGGCGATGATCGCGGCGGGTGCGGCGGGCGTGCACTGGGAAGACCAGCTGGCATCCGAGAAGAAGTGCGGCCACCTCGGCGGGAAGGTGCTGATCCCGACGGCGCAGCACATCCGTACGCTCAACGCCGCCCGGCTGGCCGCCGACGTCTGCGGTGTCCCGAGCATCGTCATCGCCCGTACGGACGCGTTGGCCGCGGACCTGCTCACCACGGATGTCGACGAGCGCGACAAGCCGTTCCTGACCGGCGAGCGCACGGCGGAGGGTTTCTTCCGGGTGCGCAGCGGGCCGGAGGCCGCGATCGCGCGCGGCGTCGCGTACGCCGACTACGCCGACCTGCTGTGGGTGGAGACCGGCAAGCCGGACCTCGAGTTCGCGCGGTCGTTCGCCGAGGCGGTGCACAAGGTGCACCCGGACAAGATGCTGGCCTACAACTGCTCGCCGTCGTTCAACTGGAAGCGCAACCTCGACGACCACACCATCGCCCGGTTCCAGAAGGAGCTCGGCGCCATGGGATACAAGTTCCAGTTCGTCACGCTGGCCGGCTTCCATGCGCTCAACCACTCGATGTTCGAGCTGGCCAGCGGCTACGCCACGGACGGCATGACCGCGTACGTGAAGCTGCAGGAGGCCGAGTTCGCGGCCGAGGCTGACGGCTACACCGCGACGAAGCACCAGGCCGAGGTCGGCACCGGCTACTTCGACGCGGTGAGCACCGCGCTCAACCCGCAGAGCTCCACCACCGCCCTGACCGGCTCGACCGAAGCGGAGCAGTTCTGATGCCGAACCTCGAAGACGTCACCATCACGGGCTCGACCGAGGGCCGGTACGCCGAGATCCTCACCACGGAAGCCATCGACTTCGTCGTCTCGCTGGATCGCGAGTTCGGCGCCCGGCGCGTCCAGCTGCTCGACCGGCGCCGGCGGCGCCGGACCACCCGTACCACGGAGCTCGACTTCCTGCCCTCGACCCAGGCCATCCGCGATGATCTGTCGTGGTCGGTGGCGCCTCCGGCACCCGACCTGACGGACCGCCGCGTGGAGATCACCGGGCCGCCGGAGCGCAAAATGACGGTCAACGCGCTCAACTCCGGCGCCAAGGTGTGGATGGCGGATTTCGAGGACGCCACGGCGCCGACCTGGGACAACGTCGTCCTGGGTCAGCTCAACCTGCGCGACGCGCTGGACGGGCGGATCGACTTCACCGCGGCCGACGGCAAGGAGTACAAGGTCGGCGCCACCATCCCGACCATCATGGTGCGCCCGCGTGGCTGGCACCTGCCGGAGTGCCACGTGCGCATCGGTGGCCGGGCGGTGTCGGCGTCGCTGTTCGACTTCGGCCTCTACCTGTTCCACTGCGGGCAGCGGCAGATCGACCGCGGCAGCGGCCCGTACTTCTACCTGCCCAAGCTGGAGTCGCACCTCGAGGCCCGGCTGTGGAACGACGTCTTCGTCTACGCCCAGGACCTGCTCGGCATCCCGCGCGGGACGATCCGGGCCACCGTCCTCATCGAGACGATCACGGCGGCGTTCGAGATGGACGAGATCCTGTACGAGCTGCGCGAGCACTCGGCGGGTCTCAACGCGGGCCGGTGGGACTACCTGTTCAGCATGATCAAGAACCGGCCCGACGTGGTGCTGCCGGAGCGCGCGCAGGTGACGATGACGGCGCCGTTCATGCGCGCGTACACGGAACTACTGGTCCGGACGTGTCACCGGCGCGGCGCGCACGCGATCGGCGGGATGGCCGCCGTCGTGCCCAGCCGCGACCCGGTGGCCGCGAAGCGGGCGCTCAACCAGGTCCGGCAGGACAAGCGCCGGGAGGTCGGGGACGGCTTCGACGGCTCGTGGGTGGCCCACCCCGGCCTGGTCGAGACGTGCCGCGAGGTGTTCGACCAGTGGCTCGGCGCCGAACCGCACCAGATCGTCCGGCGCCGCGACGACGTCCGGGTCACGGCGCGCGACCTGCTCGACATCAAGGCCGAGGCGGTCGTGGTCAGCGAGGTCGCGTTGCGCACCAACGTCAGCGTCGCCCTGCGGTACGTGGCGGCGTGGCTCGGCGGCCAGGGTGCGGTGGCGCTGAACGGCCTCATGGAGGACGCGGCCACCGCGGAGATCTGCCGGACCCAGCTGTGGCAGTGGATCACGCAGGGCACGCCCACCGACTACGGCGTGCCGGTCACGGCCGGCCTGGTGGTCCGGATGCTGCGCGAGGAGCTCGACGTACTGGCCGAGACGGGAGCGCTCGACGACGACGCGGCGCGGCGGTTCGGGCAGGCCCGGACGCTGCTCACGGTGCTGCTCAGCGAGCGGACGTGCCCGGAGTTCCTGACCCTGCCGGCGTACCTGCGGCACATGTCCGCGGGCTCGGCCAAGAAGACGGAGCCCGTTGCGGCATGACCGAGTGCACCCGAGTGGACCGAGCGCAGCGAGAGCCGCGAGGGCATGCCTAAGGAGACCAGGGCATGACCGAGCGCAGCGAGGGCATGCCCTGGGATGGAAGGCCAGCCGCCTGATCGCTGGACCGCATGGACCGCGTGGCCCCGGGGACGGTGCGTCCCCGGGGCCACGCATGTCGAGAAGAAGATCCTGCATATGCCCTTCCCGACGGCCGGGTCCGTCTGATGCGATGCTGAGGTAGACGCCCCGTCAGCAGGCACAGCGTTGGGGAGGAGACACCGATGCTGCCGCTCAACGCCCAGAATCTGTCCTCGCTGCCGAAGGAGCTGCCGGTCCCCCGCTACGACCGCAGCCAGCTGCGGACCGGAATCGTGCACTTCGGGGTCGGTGGTTTCCACCGCGCCCACGAGGCCATGTACGTCGACCGGCTCATGAACGACGGCGAGGCCCTGGACTGGGCGATCTGCGGCGTGGGCGTGATGCCGGCGGACCGGCGCATGCAGGAGGTGATGGACGCCCAGGACGGGCTGTACACGCTCATCGTGAAGGCGCCCGACGGCACGATGGAGGCGAGCGTGATCGGTTCCATCCGGGAATACCTCTTCGCGCCCGACGACCCGGAGCCGGTCATCGAGAAGATGGCGGACGAGCACACCCGCATCGTGTCGCTCACCGTCACCGAGGGCGGCTACAACTTCAACGCGGTCACCGGCGAGTTCGTCGCCGACAACCCCGACGTACAGCACGACCTGCAGCCGGGCGTCGCGCCGAGGACGACGTTCGGCCTGATCACCGAGGCGCTGGCCCGGCGCCGCGACCGCGGGCTAGCCCCGTTCACGGTGATGTCCTGCGACAACATCCAGGGCAACGGGCACGCGGCCCGGCGTAGTTTCGTCGCGTTCGCCACGCTGCGCGACCCCGAGCTCGGCAAGTACGTCGAGCAGACCGTCGAGTTCCCGAACTCGATGGTCGACCGGATCACGCCGGTAACCACGGACGAGGACCGCGAGGAGGTACGCAAGCAGTTCGGTGTGGACGATCGCTGGCCGGTGGTCTGCGAGCCGTTCACCCAATGGGCGCTCGAGGACGCGTTCAACCTGGGCCGGCCGCCGTTCGAGGACGCGGGCGTGCAGGTCGTGGCGGACGTCGAGCCGTACGAGCTGATGAAGCTGCGCCTGCTCAACGCCAGCCACCAGGCGCTCTGCTACTTCGGTTACCTGGCCGGGTACCGGCTCGTCCACGAGGTCGCGCAGGACCCGCTGTTCGCCGACTTCCTGCTGGCCTACATGGACCGTGAGGCCACCCCGACGCTCGAGCCGGTGCCGGGCATCGACCTGGACGAGTACAAGCACCAGCTCATCGAGCGGTTCTCGAACGCGCAGGTGAAGGACACCGTGGCCCGGTTGTGCGCGGAGAGCTCCGACCGCATCCCGAAGTGGCTGCTACCGGTCATCCGGCACAACCTCGAGACCGGCGGCGAGATCCTGCGCTCGACCGCGGTGGTGGCGTCCTGGGCGCGCTACGCCGAGGGCGTGGATGAGCAGGGCCGGCCGATCGAGGTCGTCGACCAGCTTCGCGATGTCCTGATGGCCGCGGCCAAACGCCAGCGGGACGATCCGCTGGCGTTCATCCGGAACCAGGACGTGTTCGGCGGCCTGATCGACAACGAGCGGTTCGTATCTACGTACCGGTCGGTGCTGTCGTCGCTGCACACGAAGGGCGCCCGCGCGACGCTGGAGGACCTGGTCTCCTGATAGCTGTGTGCGCGGTTGACGCCCCTGTAGGGGCGCTAGGCGCACACACAGCGGGCGCCTCCGCTGTGTGTGCAGTTGACGCCCCTATGGCGGCGCTGGGTGCACACACAGGACGGCTGCCGCAGCTCCCGCCAGCGTGACGGTCGCGGCAGCGGGATTGAGCGCGACCGCGCACGGACCCGGCAGGGCGCGGGCATCCGGTCACGAGCCGCAAGGCGAGTGGATGGCCGGGCCCGGTCTCCGCGGGAGCGGCGGTCGTGCGCACGACGAATCCGGGAAATGAGCTACTTGATCTTGATCTTTCCGCGCTACCCGGTGGTAACAATGGGACCGTGACGCATGAGGTGTTCAACCAGCCGCCGCCGCTCGTGGACTTCGACATCGCGGCGGATGCGGCGCTGCTCGACGCGGCCGCGCGCGAAGGCGCGGCCTGGGCGGCGGACGACCTGCACCGGCTCGGCCGGCTCGGCGGCACCGCCGAGTCGCAACGCTGGGCCGACGAGGCCAACCGGTACGAGCCCCGGCTGATCACCCACGACCGGTACGGCCACCGCGTCGACGAGGTCGAGTTCCACCCGTCCTGGCACCGGCTGATGGAGGTCGCGGTCGCCTCGGGGCTGGCCGCCGCACCGTGGGACGATCCGCGCCCCGGCGCGCACGTCGCCCGCGCCGCCGGCCTGTTCACGTGGAGCCAGGTCGAGGCCGGGCACTCATGTCCCATCTCGATGACGTACGCGGTCGTGCCCGCCTTGCGCAACGCGCCCGGGCTCGCCGCCGCCTACGAGCCGCTGCTGGTCAGCCGCGTCTACGATCCCGGCCTGCGGGCGCCGCTCGGCAAGCGCGGGCTGCTGGCCGGCATGGGCATGACCGAGAAGCAGGGCGGCTCCGACGTGCGGGCCAACACCACCACCGCGACGCCGGCCGGCGACGGCAGCTACCGGCTGCGCGGGCACAAATGGTTCACCAGCGCGCCGATGTGCGACCTGTTCCTCGTGCTGGCGCAGGCGCCCGCGGGGCTGTCGTGCTTCCTGGTGCCCCGGGTGCTGCCGGACGGCACGCGCAACGCCTTCCACATCCAGCGACTCAAGGACAAGCTCGGCAACCGCAGCAACGCCAGCAGCGAGCCCGAGTTCGACGGCACGGTCGGTTGGCTCGTCGGCGACGAGGGCTACGGCGTGCGCACCATCATCGAGATGGTGGCCATGACCCGGCTGGACTGCGTCGTCGGCTCGGCCTCCGGGATGCGTGCCGCGCTGGCCCAGGCGATCCACCACGCGAAGTACCGCAGCGCGTTCGGCGGGCCGCTGGCCGACAAGCCCGCCATGCGCAACGTCCTGGCCGACCTCGCGGTCGAGTCCGAGGCGGCGACGGTGCTGGCGATGCGGCTGGCCGGCGCGGTCGACCGCGCGGTCCGCGGCGACGAGCGCGAGCAGGCGTTCCGGCGCCTCGCCATCGCGGTCGGCAAGTACTGGGTGTGCAAGCGGCAGCCGGCCGTGGTGGGCGAGGCGCTCGAATGCCTGGGCGGCAACGGCTATGTCGAGGAGTCCGGCATGCCGCGGCTCTACCGCGACGCGCCGCTCAACTCGATCTGGGAGGGCTCCGGCAACGTGCAGGCGCTCGACGTGCTCCGGGCGCTGCGCCGCGAGCCGGGGAGCCTCGACGCCTTCCTCGCCGAGGTGGCCGAGGCGGCGGGCGCGGACCGCCGGCTCGACGAGGCGGTGACCGGGCTGAAGGAGCATCTGACCGAGCGCGACGATCCGGAGGGCCAGGCCCGGCGGGTGGTCGAGCGGATGGCGCTGGTGCTGCAGGGCTCGTTGCTGGTCCGGCACGCCCCGGCGGCCGTCGCGGACGCGTTCTGCGCGAGCCGGCTCGCCGGAGATTGGGGGTACGCGTTCGGGACGCTGCCGCGCGGCCTGGACGCGGCCGGCGTCATGCGGCGCGCCGCGCCCGCGTAGAAACAGCCGGTCAGCGCGGCCCGGCCAGTTCCGCGACGCTCGCCTTCAGATCCTCCTGGCTGATCGGCATCACGTCGCCGCCGGACCGGGCGTCCTGCATGGCCTTGGCGAGCTGGACGCGGCGCAGCACCTCCTTGATGTCCGCGCCGGTCATGCCGTGGCTGGCCCGGGCCAGCTCGGCCAGGTCCAGGTCGTCGTCGAACATCCGGAAGCCCGGCGTCTCGTGCGCCGCGATGAGGCCGCGGATCATCTTCCGGAAGATCTCGGCGCGGCTCGCCTCGTCCGGCTTGGGCACGGAGATCTTGACGTCGAACCGGCCGGAGCGGATCAGCGAGTCGTCGACGCGGTGCGGGAAGTTCGTCGTGGCGACCACGATGACGTTGGAATTCGCCTCGATGAGGTCGTTCATTTCCTGCTTGAAGATCCCGGCGACCGCGTTGATGGCCTGGCTGGCGGCGTCCCCGCCGGAGGGCGTGTAGGTGATGATCGAGTCGAACTCGTCGAACAGCATCAGCGTCGGCACCCGGTAACGGCGGGCATCGCGGAAGATCTGCTTGATGTTGCGCTCCGAGCCGCCGAGCCATTTGTCCAGGATCTCGGGCGTGCGTATCTCGCGGAAGTCGGCGCCGATCTCGTTCGCCAGCGCCCGGGACAGCATGGTCTTGCCGGTGCCGGGCGGCCCGTACATGAGGATGCCCTGGGGCCGGCGCGCGCCCCACCGCGCCATCGCCTCCGGGTGCCGGAACGACAGCGCGATCTGGCGCATCTCCGCCACGACGTCGGCCAGCCCGCCGACCTGGTCGAGCGTCACGGTCTGGGTCGTGGTCGGCACCTTGGTGACGCTGTCCCGGGAGATCACGTACCGCCGGCCGCGCAGGCTGTCCGGACCGGCGACCTCGACCACGGCCTGCAGCATCAGGCCGGCGAACGCCTGCAGGTGCGCGGGCTGCACGTCGTCGCGCGGCACCTCGGCGCGGAGCCGCACCTTCGTGCCGGACTCGTCGTAGGTCACGGTCGCCTGCAGCCCGACCACCGCGTCGGCGAGCGTGGCGGGCTGGCGGTGCGCCGCCGGCTGGGCGGCCCGATCGAGACCGAGCCTCTTGTACGCGGCGGCGGCCGCCGCACCCACGCCGTCCACGATCCGGGTGGCCACCGGGTCGCCGGCCGCGATGCGCTTGGCGAGCAGAACCCCCACCGGGTCGCTGCCCAGCACGAGCGCGCGGATCCGTTCCTTGGACAGCGGCTCGTCGGCCGTGCTGATCTCGGCGGTGAACACGTGCTTGGGTCCGCCGCCGATGTCAGCGCTGGACACGGCCAGGTCGACGCGCTGCACGGGCGCCGGCCACATGGCCCGGCGCAGCAACTCGACCGGGTTCACACGGGCCGCGGCCAGGATCGTCGCGGCGTCGACCAGCTCGACCGTGGCGCCCGCGTACTCGAACGTCTCGCTGCGCGGTCGCGCGCCGAAGCTGGACTCGGTCATGACGTGCTCCTCCGCCTCGAACGGGTGTCCCCGCCCAAGAGTGACACGACGCTACGACAACCGCCGACTACCCGCCGTCGAGGAGCTCAGGGCAAGGCGCCCTCGACCGCCTTGATCAGTGCCGCGTCGCCGGCCAGGTCGGGCGCCAGCCGCGCGACGACATCGGGCACCGATCCCGCCCGCTCCTGATACGGCGCCGCGCCCGCGTCGCTGACCGGAGCGCCCACGCCGCGTAGATGCGCGATCCAGGCCGCGATGATCCGGACCGCCCCCGCGGGCATCCGGCCGGCGGCCCGCTCACCGCGCAGCACCGGCAGCACGCGGATCGGGAGCTTCTGCGAGCCGTCCGCCGCGATCTGGGCGAGCGTGTGCCGGATCCGCGGGTTCGCGAACCGCTCCAGCAACGCCGCCCGGTAGGCGGTGAGCTCCGCGGCGGGCAGCGGCACGTACGCCGACGCCTCGTCCCACCACTGGTCCAGCCAGCCGCGGCACACCGGGTCGGCGACGGCGTCCGCGATGGTGCGGTGACCGCGCGCGCTGCCCGCGTACGCAAGAAGGGAATGTCCTCCGTTGAGCAACAGCAGCTTGCGCGTCTCGTGTGGATGGATGTCCGCGACGAACCGCGCTCCCACCGCGTCCCAGGCCGGCCGCCCGGCCGGGAAGTCGCCGCTGAGCACCCATTCGGTGAACGGCTCGGTGACCACCGGGGCGGCGTCCTCGTGGCCGGTCTCCGCGGCCACGGCGCGCACGTCGTCGGCGGTGGGGCGGGGCGTGATGCGATCCACCATGGTCGTCACGAACGAGACGTGATCACGGATCCAGTTCACCAGCGCCGGCTCGGCCGCCGCCGCCATGTCGGAGACGGCGGCGGCGGTGACCGTACCGTTGCCGGGCAGGTTGTCGCAGGAGACCAGCGCGAGCGGGCCGGCGCCGGCCTCGCGCCGCGCGGACAGGCCCGAGACCAGCCGGCCGGGGACGGTGGTGGTCGCCTCGCCGCGCCGGACCGCCGCGATGTCGGCCCGCACGTCGGGGTTGTCGAGGTCCAGGCCGCCGTCGCGGCCACGCAGGTACGCGGCCTCCGTGACGGTCAGCGTGACGACCGCGACCTCCGGGCGCGCCAGATGTCCGCGCCAGGCGGCCAGATCCGTGCCCGCAAACGCTTCGGACACCGCATCCTGTACGGACATCTCATCGCGCTGTGGCCCGCGGACCACGAGCGTGTACAGCCCGTCCTGAGCGTTCAGTTCGTCGGCGAGCGTGCGGGACCGGCCGGTGAACGCGGCGATGCCCCAGCTCGTGGCGTCGGGCGCCGCGGACGTGTAGTAGGCCTGGTGGGCGCGGAAGAAGTTGCCCAGTCCGAGGTGGACGATGCGTACCGGTGGTCGGTGGTCCCGGGTCAGTCGCACGGCTCGTCCTTGTCCAGCCCTGACCCCAGCCTCACGGGGAGCATGATCCCATCGTGGGTCGGCGGTCGTCCCTGGGCAACCGGTTGCCGTTTCTTGCCTCTGTGTGCGCTGTGGGCAGTGTGCGCCGTCCGGTTGCGAATAGGGTTCGCGCATGACGTTCTCGATCGTGGCGCGTTCGGGCGACGGCCGCGCGCTGGGTGTGGTGGTGGCCAGCAAGTTCCTGGGCGCGGGCGCGGCCGTTCCGGCGGCGCTCGCCGGCGTGGGCGCGGTGGCGACCCAGTCCTACGCCAACCTGGCCTACCGGCCGCAGGCCCTCGCGCTGCTCGGCACCGGCGTGGCCGCCACCGAGACGGTCGCCGCGCTGATCGCCGCGGACACCGGGCCGATCGACCACCGCCAGGTCGGCGTGGTTGGCACGACCGGCGACGGCGCCACCTTCACCGGCGCGGCCTGCCACGACTGGGCCGGCGGGGTGGCCGGCGACGGGTATGCGATCCAGGGAAACATGCTCGCCGGGCCGGCCGTCGTCGCCGACATGGAAACCGCGTGGATCGCGGCGAAGGATCAGTCCCGGCTCGCGTACCGCCTGCTGGTCGCGTTGCGGGCCGGCGACGCGGCGGGCGGCGACCGGCGCGGGCGGCAGAGCGCGGCCGTGCTGGTGGTGGCCAAGGGCATGGGGTACGGCGGGACCAGCGACGTCATGGTCGACTTGCGTGTCGACGACCATCCGGACCCGGTGGCCGAGCTGGGCCGGCTGCTGGAGATGCATACGCTCTACTTCGAACGCCCCGACCCGGCCACCCTGATCGACCTGGACGGGCCGGTCGGCGCGGAGGTGCGCGAGCGGCTCGCCGCGGCTGGACACCCGTCCGGGCCGGGCGTCGCGGCGCTGGACGAGGCGCTCGCGTCCTGGGCCGGTATCGAGAACCTCGAGGAGCGCCTGGTCCCGGGCGCGATAGACCCGCTGGTCCTTTCCCACCTACGCGCCGCGTCCTGACCCAGCGCTGCCGGAACGGAGGGTTTTTCAGGTTCCGCTGGCATGCTGAGATTGAGACCGCCGCCACACTCGTTGGGAGCCAACCCATGCTCAATCTGTCCGTCCTGCTTGAGGACAGCGCCCGCAACTACCCCGAGCGCGCCGCGGTCGTACTGGGCGACCAGCGCCTCAGCTACGCGCAGGTCGACGCGGCCGCCAACCAGGTCGCGAACCTGCTGGTCGCGCGGGGCGTCCGGCCCGGCGACAAGGTCGCGCTCTCCTGCCCGAACCTGCCCTACTTCCCGGTCGTCTACTACGGCATCCTCAAGGCCGGCGCGGTCGTCGTGCCGCTCAACGTCCTGCTCAAGGGCCGGGAGATCGCGTATCACCTGGACGACTCGGACGCGAAGGCGTACTTCTGCTTCCAGGGCACAGCCGAGCTGCCGATGGGCGCCGAAGGCCACGCGGGTTTCCAGCAGGTGCCGGCGTGCGAACACTTCTTCCTCATCACGGCCGACCCCGCCGCGCCCTCGCCGATCGAGGGCGCCGAGACCATGGCCGCCGCGCTGAACGGAATGTCGCCGGTCTTCGAGCCGGTGCTGGCGAACGAGACGGACCCCGCCGTCATCCTCTACACCAGCGGCACCACCGGCCAGGCCAAGGGCGCCGAGCTGTCCCACTCGAACCTGCTGCTCAACGCGCTCACCTGCAACCGGCTGTTCCAGTCCGAGCCGGGCACCGACACCCACCTGCTGGTATTGCCGCTGTTCCACTCGTTCGGCTCGACGGTCAACATGAACGCCGGTTTCGCCACCGCGTCCACGCTGGTGTTGCTACCGCGCTTCGAGGCGGCGGCGGCCGTCCAGCTGCTCGAGCACGAGAACATCACCTTCTTCGCGGGCGTGCCGACCATGTACTGGGGGCTGCTCAACGCGCTCACCGACGGCGTCGACGTGGAGCGCATCGCCGGTAACCTGCGGCGCGCGGTGTCCGGCGGGTCGAGCCTGCCCGTCGAGATCATCAAGGAGGTCAAGGCGCGCTTCGGCGTCCAGATCCTGGAGGGGTACGGCCTGTCCGAGACCTCACCGGTGGCCACGTTCAGCGACCCCAACCGCGACCCCCGGCCCGGCTCGATCGGCATCCCGATCTGGGGCGTCGAGGTGAAGCTGATCGACGAGTTGTGGAACACCATCGAGGGAACGGACGAGATCGGCGAGATCGCGATCCGCGGCCACAACATCATGCGCGGCTACTACAACCGGCCCGAGGCGACCGCCGAGGTCATGAACGACGGCTGGTTCCGCACCGGCGACCTCGGCAAGCGGGACAAGGACGGCTTCTACTACATCGTCGACCGCGCCAAGGACATGATCATCCGGGGCGGCTTCAACGTGTACCCGCGGGAGATCGAAGAGGTCCTGATGACCCACGAGGCGGTCTCGCTCGCCGCGGTCATCGGCGTGCCGCACCCCAGTCACGGCGAGGAGATCAAGGCGTTCATCATCCGCAAGGAGGGCGCCACGGTCACCGAGGAGGAACTCGTCGCCTGGGGCCGGGAGCAGATGGCGAGCTACAAGTACCCGCGGATCGTCACGTTCGTGGAGACGCTTCCCATGACCGCCACCGGCAAGCTGCTCAAACGTGCCCTCAGCTGACCCCGCGAAGATCGTTTTGCGCGCGTGCCCCACGATGGCAGGAGCACGAAGCCATTCGGGTACGGAGGAAGCTTGAGCACTGCCCAGCTGGACCGCTCCGCGCCGGTCTTGTCTCGCGTCACGCAATTGCGCCATACGTCGCCCGGCCGCCTCCAGCTGGTCCTCGCGGCCCTGCTCACCCTCGGCGTGCTCACCGGCGTCATGGCGGGCCTCGCCGCGCATTCCGCGGCGGGCGGCACCGGTGACCTCGGTGATCGGGCGCAACCGCTGTTGGTGGAGGCCGAGACGATCTACTCCGCGCTCGCCGACGCGGACACCACCGCCGCGCAGGCGTTCCTGACCGGCGGGCTGGAACCGGCCGCGCTCACCGCCCGCTACAACGACGACCTGTCCCGGGCCACCGCCGCGCTGACCTCGGCGGCCCGGCGCACGCCGGACGGCGGCAGGGCCGCGGACGCGGTGCGTGCCCTCTCGTCGGGTGTGCCGCAGTACGCGGCGCTGGTCGCCACCGCCCGAGCCGACAACCGGCAGGGCCTTCCGGTGGGCGCGGCCTACCTGTCGGCGGCGTCGCAGCTCAACCGCGACACGCTGCTGCCGCAGGCGGACGCGCTGTTCACCGCCGCACAGAAGGAGGTGCAGGACGGGTACGCGAACTCGCGCAGCACGATCTGGGTGTCGCTGCTCGCGGTGCTGATCCTGGCGCTGCTGGTCGCGCTGCTGTACGCCCAGCGGTACCTGAGCCGCACCACCCGCCGCACGTTCAACGTCCCGCTGGTCGCCGCGACGCTTGTCACGGTGCTGCTCGGGCTCGGCGCGGGCGGCGTGTTCGCCGCCCAGCGGGTGCACCTGCACGATGCGGACGCGGACGGGTCCACCCCGGTCGCCGAACTCGCCGACCTGCGCATCCTCGCGCTGAACGAACGCGGCGACGAGGCGCTGACCTTGGTCGCCCGCGGCGGCTCGGACGCCAACGAGAAGGACTTCCAGGAGGCCGCCGCCGCGATCCGCCGGCCGGACGGCCCGCTCGCCACGATCACCCGGGACGTGTCCGACGGCACCGGCCAGTCGTTGCGGGCCAGACACGACGCGTACATGAACACCCACGCCGCGGTCCGCAAGCTCGACGACGGCGGCGACTACGACGGCGCGGTCGCGCTCGCCATCGGGCCGCAGACCACCAGGACGTTCACAGATTTCACGGACGCCGTCGGCGCCGTCCTGGAGGATCGCAAGGCCACGTTCACCGAGCAGATCGGGGCGGCCGGGCGCATGCTCGGCCTGCTCACCGTGTTCGGCCCGCTGCTGGCGCTGATCGTCTGCGGTCTCGCCGCCGCCGGGATCCGCGCCCGACTGGAGGAGTACCGGTGAGCCGGAGCCGCTTGCTGATCGGCGCCATGGCCGTCCTGCTGGCCGCGGTGGCCGGCTGCACCGACACACCGGCCGCCGAACCGGCCGCGAAGCCGTCGGCATCCGCCGCGCCGCCCGCCGCCGCGCCGGTCGACACGTCCTGCCAGCCGCGCAAGAGTCTGCGCCCCACCGGCGCGCTTCCGGCGCCCGGCCGGATGCCCGCGGGCAGCTACATGGAGAAGATCCAGAAGCGCGGCCGGCTCATCCTCGGCACCAGCCAGGACACGCTGCTGTTCAGCTCGCGGAACGCGTTCACCGGCAAGGTCGAGGGCTTCGACGTGGACATGGGCCGGCAGATCGCCCAGGCGATCTTCGGCGACCCCAACAAGATCCAGATCAAGGTCATCGCGTACGACCAGCGCGTGCCCCTGGCCGCGTCCGGAGCGGTCGACCTGGTGGCCGACACCATGACGATGAACTGCGCCCGGTGGAAGGACGTGAACTTCTCCACGGTCTACTACGACGCCGGGCAGAAGGTGCTCGTATCGTCGGACTCGACCGCGAAGAGCATCGATGACCTGGGCGGCAAGAAGGT
>DASYTU010000027.1:0-3282 GCA_036001925.1 Actinoplanes sp. | reverse complement strand
ATGAGCGAGCGCACCGGGCGAAGCGAGGGCCACGAGCGCATGCCAAGGATGAGGACAGCATGAGCGAGCGCACCGAGAGAAGCGAGGGCCACGAGCGCATGCCTAAGGAGATGACGGCATGAGCGTTGTAGAGGACGGTGCGGCATGAGCGTTGTCGAGAAGCCGCCGCACGCCGCGGCTGAAGCGGTGATGATGACCCCGGATCACCTCCGGACCAGCAGGATGCATTGGATGGCCGACGCCGGCATCGCGCTCGTCGCGATCATCGTCGCCGCCGCCATCGTGCTGGGCACCAGCATCGGCAACTGGGTCCTGGTGGTCGTCGTGGCCCTGGTCCTGTACCTGATCGGCCTGCTCGTGGTCGCATCCCGCATCGAAGGCATCCGCGCTGCCCGCAACCGGATGTGGCGGGCGCTGATCTACTCGGCCTGCGTGCTCGCGGTCCTGCCGCTCGCTTCGGTCGTCTGGACGCTGATCTCCAAGGGAGTCGAGCGCCTGGACGCCACCTTCTTCCTGACGTCCATGAACAACATCGGCGCGCGGGACCCCGGCGGCGGCGCCTACCACGCCATCGTCGGCACGATCGAGCAGGTCGGCCTCGCCACGCTGATGGCCGTACCGCTCGGCGTGCTCGGCGCGATCTACCTGGTCGAATACGGCCGGGGGAGATTCGCCCTGACCGTCCGCTTCTTCGTGGACGTCATGACCGGCATCCCGTCGATCGTGGCCGGCCTCTTCATCCTGTCGTTCTGGGTGCTCATCGTCAGCCCATGGTTCAACAACGGGCAGCCGCAATTCTCCGGCTTCGCCGCGGCGCTGGCGTTGACGGTCCTGATGCTGCCGACGATCGTGCGATCCACCGAGGAGATGCTGCGGCTCGTACCCGGTCCGCTGCGGGAGGGTGCCTACGCGCTCGGCGTACCGCAGTGGAAGACGATCACCCGGATCGTCATGCCGACCGCTCTGCCCGGCATTGTCACCGGCATCATGCTGGCCGTCGCCCGCGCGGCCGGCGAGACCGCCCCGGTGCTGCTCGTCGCGGGCGGCGCCGCGGCGATCAACTTCGACCCGTTCAACGGCAACCAGCAATCGCTCTCGCTGTTCGTCTACCAGCAGGCCGGCGACGCGTCGAAATACGCTCCGGCCCGCGCCTGGACCGCCGCGTTGACGCTGGTCGCCATCGTGCTCATCCTGACGGTCGCGGCGAAGCTGCTCGCTCGCCGCAACGTGCTGTCCCGATAAGAGGTGTGACCCCCATGGCCAAGCGCATCGAGGCCCACAACGTCTCGTCGTACTACGGATCGTTCAAGGCGATCGACAACATCTCCATGGTTGTCGAGCCGAAGTCGATCACCGCCCTCATCGGCCCTTCCGGTTGCGGCAAGTCGACGTTCCTGCGCTCGATCAACCGCTTGCATGAGGTGCTGCCGGGCGCCCACGTCGAGGGCCGCCTGACCATCGACGACCAGAACATCTACGACCCCGACGTGGACGTCACCGCGGTCCGCCGGCTGATCGGCATGGTGTTCCAGCGGCCCAACCCGTTCCCGACGATGTCGATCTACGACAACGTCGTCGCCGGCCTCAAGCTCAACGGCGTACGCAAGAAGAGCGTGCTGGACGACGCCGCGGAGAAGACGCTCAAGTCGGCGAACCTGTGGGAAGAGGTCAAGGATCGGCTCGACCGCCCCGGCGCGAGCCTCTCCGGCGGTCAGCAGCAGCGACTCTGCATCGCCCGTACCATCGCGGTCGAGCCTCAGGTCGTGCTGATGGACGAGCCGTGCTCGGCGCTCGACCCGATCTCGACGCTCGCGATCGAGGATCTGATGTTCCAGCTCAAGGACCGGTTCACGATCATCATCGTCACGCACAACATGCAGCAGGCGGCCCGCGTCAGCGACAAGACCGGGTTCTTCTCGATCGACAAGACGGGCGACCCGGGCCGGCTCATTGAGTACGACGACACCCAGAAGATCTTCAGCAATCCCACCGAAAAGAAGACCGAGGACTACATCACCGGCCGCTTCGGCTAGGCCTTCGGCATGTGCAAGACGGCGCCGCCGTCGTCGGTCAGCTCCGCGCGGGGCATGACCGGAGCGGCGGCGTTGCGGTTCTCCGAGGCCGCGACGACATCCTCCACCCCTTGGTACGCGGCCAGATCGTCCAGCATCGACCTGGTAGGCGGCAGCATGGCCAGGCCGCCCGCCGCCGCCGGGCTGATCCACGCGGTCCGGTCAGCCTCGCCGGACACGTCGCGCGCCGTCTGCGCTTCCGGTAGCAGCGCCACGAAGAACCAGGTGTCGAATCGCCGCGGCTCGAACTCGGGCGTGATCCAGCGGGCCCACGGCAGCAGCAGGTCGTCCCGGAGCCGGAGACCGTGCCGGCTCAGGAGCTCCGTCATCGTCAGCCGGCGGGCGGCGACGTCCGCCCGATCGGCCTCCCACTCGTGCCCGCTGACATCGCCGACCGTGTGATCGGCCTCGCCGTGGTGCCCGGCCAGCAGGACGCCCGCCTCCTCGAAGAGCTCGCGGGCCGCGGCGCCGACCACGGCCTTCGCCTCGGCATCCGGCAGCCCGAGCCGATCCGGCCAGTCCGTCCGCAGCGTCTCCGGTCGATCCGACGGGTCCACGCCGCCGCCGGGAAACGCGTAGACCCCGCCGAACGCCATCGCCGCGGCGCGTTTCAGGACGTACACCTCGAAGGTCTGGCCCTTGGGTCGCAGGAGCACGACGGTGGCCGCGGCGCGCACCGGCGCCGGCGGCCCGCGGAACTCGCGTGCCCTTTGCACCATCGCCGGGGGCAGCCGCAGCGGCGCCGAGTCGCTCACCCGTCGATCCTGCCATCCGGCCGCTGCCGGACGATACCGTGGCGATCATGACCGAGGACAAACGCATCCGTTGGGGCATCTTGGGCACCGGCGGGATCGCGAACGCGTTCGCCGGTGACCTCCCGCTGGTCGAGGACGCCGAGCTGGCCGCCGTCGGATCGCGAACCGCGCAGGCGGCGGAGGCGTTCGCGCGGCGGCACGGTTTCGCCCGGGCGCACGGCTCGTGGGCGGCGCTGGCTACCGACCCCGACGTCGACGTCGTGTACGTGGCGACGCCGCATGCCTTCCACCTCGATGCCGCGCTGGCGTGCCTGGCGGGCGGCAAGGCCGTGCTGTGCGAGAAGCCGATGACGCTGGACCTGGCGTCGGCCGCCCAGCTCGTGCAGGAGGCCCGCGCCCGGGGGCTGTTCCTGATGGAGGCCATGTGGATGCGCTGCAATCCGGCGGTCCTTCGC
>DASYTU010000026.1:0-15618 GCA_036001925.1 Actinoplanes sp. | reverse complement strand
GGTATCTCATCGGGTCTAAGGCGCGAGCCGCCGAGCGGAGCGAGGCCAGCCAGCTCTGCGAGTGCCGCCGGTGAGATGGCGCACCAAGCGGAGGGAGCGCAGCGACTGTAGCGACTGCGGTATCTCATCGGGTCTAAGGCGCGAGCCGCCGAGCGGAGCGAGGCCAGCCAGCTCAGCTCAGCTAGGCTTGCGGGGTTCTCCTGCATGCTGACCAACGGGAAGTTGCGCCGTGTTTGACACCTTGAGCGACCGCCTCTCCGGGATCTTCACCAAACTCCGGGGCAAGGGCCGGCTCACCGACGCCGACATCGATGCCACCGCACGCGAGATCCGTCTCGCGCTGCTGGAGGCCGATGTCGCACTGCCGGTGGTCCGGGCGTTCATCGCCAGCCTCAAGGAACGGGCGCGCGGCGCCGAGGTCTCCCAGGCGCTGAACCCAGCCCAGCAGATCATCAAGATCGTCCACGAGGAGCTCATCAACATCCTCGGCGGCGAGGGCCGGCGACTCCAGTTCGCCAAGCAGCCGCCCACGGTGATCATGCTCGCCGGCCTGCAGGGTTCCGGTAAGACCACGCTCGCCGGCAAGCTGGCCCGCTGGCTCAAGGGCCAGGGCCATCAGCCGATGCTGGTCGCGGCCGACCTGCAACGCCCCAACGCGGTCAACCAGCTCCAGATCCTCGGCGGCCGGGCCGGCGTCGAGGTGTACGCGCCCCAGCCCGGCAACGGGGTCGGCGACCCGGTCCAGGTGGCCAAGGACTCGATCGAGTACGCCAGGCGCACGGCCAAGGACATCGTCATCGTCGACACGGCCGGCCGGCTGGGCATCGACGCCGAGATGATGCAGCAGGCCGCGGACATCCGCGACGCGGTCGACCCGGACGAGATCATCTTCGTGGTCGACGCCATGGTCGGCCAGGACGCGGTCACCACGGCCGAGGCGTTCCGCGACGGCGTCGGTGTCACCGGCGTGGTCCTCGCGAAACTCGACGGCGACGCCCGCGGCGGCGCGGCGCTCTCCGTCCGGTACGTCACCGGCGAGCCGATCCTGTTCGCGTCCACGGGCGAGAAGCTCGAGGACTTCGACGTCTTCCATCCCGACCGGATGGCCAGCCGCATCCTCGGCATGGGCGACGTGCTGACCCTCATCGAGCAGGCCGAACAGGCCTTCGACGAGGATCAGAAGGAGAAGATGACCGCCAAGCTGCTCGGCGGCGAGCAGTTCACGCTGGAGGACTTCCTCGACCAGCTCATCGCGGTACGGCGGATGGGCCCGATCGCGAACGTGCTGGCCATGATGCCCGGCATGGGCCAGGTCAAGGACCAGCTTGCCGAGTTGGACGACAAGCACTTCGACCGGATCACCGCGATCATCCGTTCGATGACGCCGGGCGAGCGCACCAACCCGAAGATCATCAACGGTTCCCGCCGGGTCCGCATCGCCAACGGCTCGGGCGTCACGGTCATGGACGTGAATCAGCTGCTCAACCGCTTCTCGGACGCCCAGAAGATGATGAAGCAGATGGGCGGCATGATGGGCCTGCCCGGCGCCCGCCGGAAGGCCACGAAGAGCCCGAAGAACAAGCGCAAGGGCACGAAGGGCGGCAGCAACCGGCCGCGGGTCGGCGGCGGCATGCCCGGCGGGTTCCCTGGCGGCATGCCTCAACTGCCCCCCGGCATGGACCCGAGCATGCTGGGCGGCGACGGTGCGCCCGGCCTCCCGCCGGGCTTCAAGCTGCCCAAACTCGACTTCAACAAGTTGACCAACCAGCCCAAGAAGCGGGACGACGACAAGCGCTGACCAGGCGGGCGCGGTCGCGCGTTCGAGGCTATCCACAGGAGGCCCTCTCGCCCCGGCGAACGGTAGCCTGATCTCACTAGGGTGACGGTGTCCTTGCTAGGAGGGGCCCATTGACCGCCGCGCTGAACCTGCCGGACAAGCAGGACTGGACCGTCGACGACTTGGCGAGCCTTCCGAAGGATCTTCGCTACGAGTTGATCGACGGAAGGTTGATCTTGCCGTCCCCCACCGCCATTCACCAGGACATCGGGGTTCGCGTCCTCATGGCACTGGAAGCGAACTGCCCGCGTGACCTCATGGTCGTACTCGACCTCTCGCTCAAGGTTGACTACCGCAACGAACCCCGGCCTGACGTCGTGGTGATCAAACGGTCTCGTGCGAACGTCAGTCCGGTGCCGGTCGGGGACGCCATCCTCGCGGTGGAGGTGCTCTCACCGGATTGGCACTTCCGCGACATGTACGCCAAAGCGAAGGTCTACGCGGCTGCCGAAGTGGCCCACTACTGGGTCATCGATCCGCTCGATCAGCACGGCATCGTCCTCACCGAGTTCGGCCCCGGCGACAACGGCAGTTACGAAATATTGCGGAGCACCGACAAGGTGTTCGCCGCCGAGGCACCCTATCCGGTAACCGTCGACCTCCCCGCGCTGACCGCGAGGTGTCAGGCAACGCTCGGACACGCCCGGCCGACGGACTGAGGTCGTGATCGGGTAGGACTGGACGCATGGCATTGCATGTGCGCGGCGTGGTGCTGCCCGAGGGCGACGTCCGGGATCTCTGGCTGGTCGGGGACCGGGTGACGCTCGAGCCCGTGGCCGCGGCCGAGACCGTGAGCGACGGCGGCTATGTACTGCCCGGGCTCGTGGACGCGCACTGCCACCTCGGGATCGCGTACGGGGCACGACCGATCACCGGACTCGACGAGGCGCGCGAGCTGGCCGCCGCGGACCGCGATGCGGGTGTCCTTGCGCTTCGGGACGCCGGATCGCCGTACCCGTATCCCGAACTCGACGACGAGCCCGGCGTGCCGCGACTGGCGCGCGCGGGCCGCCATATCGCGGCCCCGAAGCGCTACCTGCGCGATATCGGCGTGGAGGTCGACGGCGCGGACGTGGTCGCGGCCGTGACCGCGCAGGCGAAGGCCGGGACGGGCTGGGTGAAGCTGGTCGGCGACTGGATCGACCGGTCCGTCGGCGATCTCGCGCCCTCGTGGGACCCGGCCACCATGGCCGCCGCGGTCCGGGCGGCACACACGGCCGGCGCGCGTGCGGCCGTGCACACGTTCTCCGAGGAGGGCGTGGAGATCATGGTACGGGCCGGCGTCGACTCGGTCGAGCACGGCACCGGGCTCTCGCTGGAGCTGATCGACGACATGGCCCGGCGCGGCACGGCGCTGGTGCCCACCATGATCAATATCGCGAACTTCGGCGGCATCGCGGATCAGGCACGGGCCAGGTTCGAGCGGTACGCGGACCACATGCTCGCGCTGCGCGACCGGTTCCCGGGGGTGGTGCGAGCCGCGCATGAGGCCGGCGTGCCGATCTACCTGGGCACCGACGCGGGCGGCGGCGTCCGGCACGGCCTGGCAGCGGAGGAGATCCTGCTGCTCCACGACGCCGGCATCCCGGCCGTCGACGTGCTGGCCTCGGCATCGTGGAACGCGCGTGCCTGGCTAGGCTTCCCCGGGCTGGTCGAGGGTGGCCTGGCCGACCTCGTGGTCTATCCCGAGGACCCGCGGGCGAACCTGGCCGTGGTCCGGCACCCGGACCGGATCGTGCTGCGCGGCCGCGTCGTCCGCTGAGCCTGCACCCAGACGGCCGGGCGCCGCCGGGCGGTCACTACGATGTGCGGTCATGGCTCGCGTGCTCACTCCCCGCGCGGAGGACTTCCCCCGCTGGTATCAGGACCTCATCGCCAAGGCAGAGCTGGCCGACAACGGTCCCGTCCGCGGCACGATGGTGATCCGCCCCACCGGGTACGCCATCTGGGAGCACATGCAGGCCGAAATGGACGCCCGGATCAAGGAGGCGGGCGCGGAGAACGCGTACTTTCCGCTCTTCATCCCGGAGAGTTACCTGCACCGCGAGGCTCAGCATGTGGAGGGCTTCTCGCCCGAGCTCGCCGTGGTCACGCACGCGGGCGGCAAGCAGCTCGCCGAGCCGATCGTGGTGCGGCCGACCAGCGAGACGGTCATCGGCGAGTTCATGGCCAAGTGGATCGACTCGTACCGGGACCTGCCGCTGCTGCTGAACCAGTGGGCCAACGTCGTGCGTTGGGAGCTGCGGCCGCGTACGTTCCTGCGGACCACCGAGTTTCTCTGGCAGGAGGGCCACACCGCGCACGCCAGCGAGGCCGACGCGCGCGACTACGCCCGCAAGATCCTGCACGAGGTGTACGAGGATTTCATGGTCAACGTGCTGGCGATCCCGGTCGTGCCCGGTCGCAAGACGGTGGGGGAACGGTTCGCCGGTGCCACCAACACCATGACGCTCGAGGCCATGATGGGCGACGCCAAGGCCCTGCAGATGGGCACGTCGCACGAGCTGGGGCAGAACTTCGCCAAGGCGTTCGACATCACGTACTCGTCATCGGCGGGCGGCGTCGAGCATGCCTGGACCACGTCCTGGGGCTCGACCACCCGGATGATCGGCGGCCTGATCATGGTGCACGGTGACGACAACGGCCTGCGGCTGCCGGCGCGGCTGGCGCCGACTCAGGTGCAGGTCATGGTGGTGAAGGCGGGCGAGGGCGTGATCGAGGCCGCCACCAAGCTGCGCGACGACCTCAAGGCCGCCGGCGTGCGGGTCGCGCTCGACGATCGCGGCGACGTGCCGTTCGGCCGCCGGGCCGTCGACGCCGAGCTCAAGGGCATTCCGGTACGCATCGAGGTCGGTCCCCGGGATCTCGCGGCGGGCAACGCGGTGGTGGTCCGTCGCGTCGACGGCGCGAAGTCGCCGATCGCGCTCGGCGACGTGGTGGCCGACGTCGTTGCGGCGCTCAAGGCGGACCAGCAGATCATGTACGACGACGCGCTGACGTTCCGCGAGGACCGTACGGTCGACGTCAAGACGCTCGGCGACGCCATCGAAGCGGCGCAGACCGGCTGGGCCCGGGTGCCGTGGTCGGCGGTCGGTGCCGAGGGCGAGGCCGAGGCGAACGGCAAGGCCGTGACGGTACGGTGCCTGGTCCGGCCGGACGGCACGGTGCCCGACTCGGACGACGAGCCGAACCTGTTCGCGATCATGGCGCGCGCGTACTGATGATGTTCACGGAGGGCCGGCCGGTTCTCTATCGCAACATCTCGGCCGGCCGGGTGGTCAACGTGCGCCCGTGCCGGGTGGTCTCCGACGACGATCGCGGGCTGCTGCTCTGGCTGGCCCGCGGCTCGGCGGTCGCGGTCGAGGTCGCGGTCGACGGCCGGAGCGTCCGATCGATGGCGTTCGCCGAGTGGGTCGGCCTCGATCACCACCTGATGCATGGCGAGTGGCGCGGACCGGGCATCCTGAAGTTCATCCCGCCGGACGTGGACCATTCGGTGTGGTTCTTCCGCGACGACCGGGACCGGTTCACCGAGTGGTACGTCAACCTCGAGGAACGCGCCCTCCGCTGGGACGACGGCGACGTGGCCGGGGTCGACGTCGTGGATCAGGACCTCGACATCGTCGTGGCGCCGGATCGGACCTGGCGGTGGAAGGACGAGGACGAGTTCGCCGAGCGGCTGGCGCTGCCCGAGCACTACTGGGTGCAGGACGAGGCGGCGGTACGGGCGGAGGGCCGCCGGGTGGTCAAGCTGATCGAGGCGGGGGAGTTCCCGTTCGACGGCACGTGGACCGACTTCGTGCCGGACCCAACCTGGCCCGTGCCCCGGTCGCTCCCCCCAGGCTGGAACCGCTCGCCCCTCCCGCGTTGATCGCCCCTCCCGGGTTGATCGCCCCTCCCGGGTTGATCATGGGGTTAGCGCGGCGTTATGACCGCTTTGCCCGGCGCTAACCCCATGATCGTCGGGAGTGGGGCCGGGGGCGCGCGGGCCTGGGGCGGGGTGAGTGGGAGGGTGGCGGGGGGTTCTGGCAGAATGGACGACTGGTATCCGGCACGCGTGCGGCGCCCTCTAACCCTGAACGCGATGCCAGTCCACGAGACATCGGCCCCATATCCCCACGTGGGTGCCGTCGGCTCACCCGCGTACCGGCCCCGGACTGGGCCGGTCGTCATCGCAACAGGAGCGAACAAGACCGTGGCCGTTAAGATCCGGCTCCTGCGGATGGGCAAGATCCGCAACCCGCAGTACCGCATCGTCGTCGCCGACTCGCGCACCAAGCGCGACGGCCGTGCCATCGAGTACGTCGGCATCTATCACCCGAAGGAAGACCCGTCGGTCATCCAGGTTAAGTCCGAGCGGGTGCAGTACTGGCTGTCGGTCGGCGCCCAGCCGAGCGGGGCCGTACAGCGCATCCTTGAGAAGACCGGTGACTGGCAGCAGTTCAAGGGCCTGCCGGCCCCGCCGCCGCTGCTGGTCGCGCCCGAGAAGGTCAGCCGCCAGGCCACGTACGAGGCCGAGGCGAAGGCCGCCGCGGGCGTCGCCGAGACCCCGGCCAAGCCGGCGAAGAAGGCCGCCAAGGCCGCGCCGAAGGCCGCCGAACCGGCAGAGCCGAACCGCGAAGCGGTGGCCGAGACGGCAGAGGACCCGGCCGGTGCCGGCGCCGACGCGAACTGACGGGGCGCTCCGGCCCGCGCTGGAGCACCTCGTCAAAGGCATCGTCGAGAACCCGGACGACGTCCGGGTCCGGCTGGTGGACTCGCGCCGGGGCAAGCGGCTCGAGGTGCGCGTGCACCCGGACGACCTGGGCACGGTCATCGGCCGCGGCGGGCGTACGGCCAAGGCGTTGCGCCAGGTCATCGGGTCGATCGGTGGGCGCGGTATCCGCGTGGACATCGTCGACGCGTACTGATCCTTGCATGGTTTCTCCGGGTTCTCCGCGCCGACCGGAGGTCCAGGCGCTGGAACTTGCATGGTTTCTCCGGATTCTCCGCGCCGACCGGAGGTCCAGGCGCTGGAAGGAGCATAGGTGCTGCTCGTCGTCGGTCACATCGGGAAGCCTCACGGCCTCCGGGGGGAGGTCCTCGTGACCGTGCGGACCGACGAACCCGAGGCGCGCTTCGTGGCCGGATCGGTGTTCACGACGGAGGTCCCGCGGGACCGCCGGGTGAGCACCGGTCCGGCCGCCGCCGCCTCCGCTCCGGGCGTTCCGTACCGGGTGCCGGACAAGCTCACGCTCGAGTCGGTGCGCTGGCACCAGGGCCGCGTCATCGCCCAGTTCGACGGCATCCATGACCGGAACGTCGCCGAAGCGCTGCGCGGCGTGCTGCTCCAGGTCGACAGCGCCGAGGTGGCACCGCCCGACGACCCGGACGAGTTCCTCGACCACCAGCTCGTCGGCCTGTCCGTGGTCGGCACCGATGGCACCGTGCTCGGTGAGGTCGAGCGCATCGAGCACGCGCCGGCGTCCGACTTGATCGTGCTCGCCAAGACCGGCGGCGGTACGGCGCTCATCCCGTTCGTCAGCCAGCTCGTGCCGGAAGTCGACGTCCCGGCCGGCCGCATCGTCGTGGACCTGCCCGAAGGTCTGCTGGACTTGTAGCCGATGCGCGTCGACATCATCTCGATCTTTCCCGAGTACTTCGCCCCGCTCGATCTGTCGCTGATCGGCAAGGCGCGAAACGCCGGGCTGCTCGACGTGTCCGTGCACGATCTGCGCACCTGGACCACGGATGTCCACCGCACCGTCGACGACACCCCGTTCGGCGGCGGCCCGGGCATGGTCATGCGCCCGGAGCCGTGGGGCGCGGCGCTCTCGTCGGTCGCGGGCACCGACTCGCTGCTCGTCGTGCCGTCGCCGGCCGGACGGCCGTTCACCCAGGCCGACGCGCATGAGCTCGCCACCGCTCCGCACTTGATCTTCGCCTGCGGCCGGTACGAGGGCATCGACCAGCGGGTCCTCGACGACGCCGCCGAGCGGATGCCGGTACGCGAGGTGTCGCTCGGCGACTACGTGCTCTTCGGCGGCGAGGTGGCCGTCATCGTCATCATGGAGGCGGTCACCCGGCTGCTGCCCGGCGTGCTCGGCAACGCCGACTCGCTGAACGAGGAGTCGCATGCGGCCGGCCTCCTCGAGGCGCCCGTCTACACCAAGCCCGCCTCGTGGCGCGGCCACGACGTGCCCGAGGTGCTGCGCTCCGGCGATCACGGCAGAATCGCCCGCTGGCGACGTCTCCAGAGCCTGCTGCGTACGGCCGACCGCCGTCCCGACATGCTCGCCGCCTATCCGCCCGAACTGCTCGACGAGAAGGACCGGACCGCGCTCGAGGAGGGCGGATTTCGGATCATCGGCCACGATGTGGCAAAGTAGTGAGGTTGCCGTTCGTCTCCACGCCGTGGCGGCCGGACGAGGAGCTCCCGGATTCTGGGAGTTCAGAATCACCCATTCGCGCATCGAACTCCCGGTGCGCTTTGAGTACGACAGGATGCAGCGATGAACACGCTGGACGCTCTCGACGCCCAGTCGCAGCGCACCGACATTCCCGATTTCCGCGCGGGCGACACGGTCAAGGTGCACGCCCGGGTCGTGGAAGGTAACCGCTCCCGCGTCCAGATCTTCCAGGGCGTCGTGATCAGCCGCCAGGGCGGCGGCCTGCGCGAGACCTTCAAGGTCCGGAAGATCAGCTTCGGTGTCGGCGTCGAGCGGACGTACCCGATCAACAGCCCGGTGATCGACCGTATCGAGGTCGTGACCCGTGGCGACGTGCGGCGCGCCAAGCTCTACTACCTGCGCGAGCTGCGCGGCAAGAAGGCCAAGATCAAGGAGCTGCGCGAGAAGCAGACCACCAGCTGAACCCCATCGCGTCCCGGGCCGTATTCACTCGGACTGACGTTAGTGCGCGGGCGAACTACGCTTGCGCGAGTGACGGATGGGAAACAGTGCCACTGCGGTGTCTGCCGCGCTGGCGGGCCATTCGCACTACCGCCCGACCGTTCCCCTTTCGGGGACCTCGGGCGGTAGTGCTGTATCCGGGGCGTGGGTCGGCCGGGACGGCGGCAGGAGATGCGTAGCGTGGGACAGACGGAGGGCTATCGGGGCGGCGCCTCGAGCGGCCGGCGGCGCGGGCGAGTGATCCGGCGCAAGGAGATGCCGCTCTGGCAGGAGCTCCCGCTGCTGCTCGTGGTGGCGTTCTGCCTCGCCGTGCTGATCCGCACGTTCCTGGTCCAGGCCTTCTTCATCCCGTCGGGATCGATGGAGAACACCCTGCTGGTCGGCGACCGGGTGCTGGTCAACAAGGTCGTCTACGACATGCGGGACCCGGTCCGCGGCGAGATCGTCGTATTCCGGGGCACCGACAACTGGGCTCCCGAGGTGACCGAGCCGGTGAGCCAGGCATTCGGGGCGAAGCTCGGCCGTACGATCGGAGATCTGGTGGGGATCAGCCGCCCTGGCGAGCGCGACTTCATCAAACGGGTGATCGGCCTGCCGGGCGACAAGGTCGCCTGCTGTGACGACAAGGGTCGGATAACCGTCAACGGCCAGGGCATCGACGAACCGTACGTCCAGGACAACTCGCCGCTCGACGCCCCGCCGAATCCACGGCAGTGCACCAGCCGGCGGTTCGCCGAGGTGACCGTCCCGGCGGGTGAGATGTTCGTCATGGGCGACCACCGCGCGGTGTCCCAGGACGCGCGCTGTCAGGGTCCCGTACCGATCGACAACATCATCGGTCGCGCCTTTGTGATCGTCTGGCCGAGCAGCCGGTTCACCAGCCTGCACGTTCCCGAGAGCTGGAAATCGTACGCGGCCGCGCATCCCGTCGCGGCCGCGCCGAGCGGCGCGATACCCAGGCGTGACCCCGACCCGACCACTGGGGTAATTGTCCTGCCCTTCCTACTAAGTATTGGTTTATCCGCGCGTTCCGGACCGACGTTCACATCCTCGCGTCGTAGGCTGCCCTCGTGATTGACGAGCAGACCGAGAAGCGCCGGGGTTCGTTCTGGCGAGAGCTACCAATTCTGCTGGGCGTGGCGATCCTCGTCGCCGTCCTGGTGCGCGCCTTCGTGCTGCAGACGTTCTACATCCCGTCGCCGTCGATGGAGCACACGCTCAATGTGCTCGACCGCGTGCTGGTCAACAAGCTCGTCTACGACTTCCGCGATCCTCACCGCGGCGAAATCGTGGTGTTCAAGGCACCCGACGACTGGCAGAGCGGCACCGAGGGCGAGGACTTCATCAAGCGCATCATCGGCGTCGGCGGCGACCACGTGGTCTGTTGCGACGCCCAGCAGCGCCTGATGGTCAACGGGCATTCGCTCGACGAGCCGTTCCTCTACACCGACGCAGACGGCACCCAGGACCCGGCCGCCGACGAGCCGTTCGACATCACCGTGCCGGCCGGCCGGCTCTGGGTGATGGGCGATCACCGCTCGGCCTCGGGCGACTCCCTCGAACATTGGGAGCAGACCGAGAACGTCACCGAGGCGACCATCGACAAGGACGCGATCGTGGGGCGGGCGTTCACGATCTTCTGGCCCGTCAACCGGGCGGGCTGGCTGTCGGTGCCCAAACAGTTCGACGGCATCCCCGCGCCGGAGCCGGCTAACTGACCCGGTCGAAAGATCGACCAGCCGCGCAATAGGCTGGGTGCGTGACCATCAGAGACCGGCGGGCCGCCCGCGTAGTGCTGGTCGACGGCGCGGACCGCACCTTGCTGCTGCGTGGGGGCGATCCCGCCCGGCCCGGGCTGAGGTGGTGGTTCACGCCGGGCGGCGGACTCAACAACGGGGAGTCCTCCGCCGAGGGCGCCGCCCGGGAGCTGTTGGAGGAGACCGGGCTGCGCGTCGACCCCGCCGACCTGGGCGAACCGGTCTGGCACCAGGTGACCGAGTTCAGCTACGACAATCGGCGATACCGGCAGGATCAGGACTTCTACCTCCTGCGGGTCGATGAGTGGCAGGTCGACACGGCCGGCTTCGACACCGAGGAGCAGCTCACCATCGATGCGCACCGCTGGTGGTCGGCCGCGGAGCTGGACGCCACGGACGAGACCGTGTTCCCCGAGGACCTGGCCGACCTGCTGCGCCGCTGCACCGGCGTACCGGGAAAGGGTCGTTGAGATGTTGGCCCCCTCCCGCACGGTGATCCGCCGCGAAGCCGGCCTGTACGCGCTCGAGCGCGCGCTGCAGCGCCGCGGCTTCCGGTACGTGGCCGGCGCCGACGAGGCCGGCCGCGGCGCTTGCGCCGGCCCGCTGGTGGCCGCTGCGGCGATCCTGCCCGAGGGCAAGCGCGGCGAGATCGACGAGCTGGCCGACTCGAAGCTCCTCACCCCCGCCGCGCGCGAGCGGGTCTACGCCGACGTCGTGGTCCGGGCCTTGGCCTACTCGGTCGTGATCATCCCGCCGGCCGAGGTCGATGCCCGCGGCCTGCACGTCTGCAACTTGTCCGCCATGCGACGCGCGCTCGCGTCGCTCACGACACGACCGGAGTACGTGCTGACGGACGGTTTCCCGGTCGACGGGTTGGGCGCGCCCGGCCTGGCCGTCTGGAAAGGCGACCGGGTGGCGGCGTGCGTGGCAGCGGCCAGCGTGCTGGCCAAGGTGACCCGGGATCGGCTGATGGTCGAGCTGGACGGTCAATATCCGGACTACGGTTTCGCCGAGCACAAGGGCTACGTCACCGACGAGCACAGTGCGGCGCTGATTCTGCATGGTCCGTGTATCGAGCACCGATTTTCCTACGTGAATGTGGCGGCGGTCTCCGGGCGGGGAAATCGGCCGCCGCGGGCGCGCCGTCCGGTCCTTGTCGACGGCGCCCAGCTGGGCGCATCCGGGCCAGACGACGAGCCGCTGGTGCTCTGGCCAGCGGTGGAGGGTACCGTCGGCGTGGCGTTGGGCGAGCAGCCTCAGCCGCTGACGCCGGTGGGGGAAGATGAGGCCATGGAGGGCGAGAAGCGATGAGCGCAGAGGATCTCGAGAAGTACGAGACCGAGATGGAGCTGCAGCTCTACCGGGAGTACCGCGACATCGTCCGCCAGTTCTCGTACGTCGTGGAGACCGAGCGCCGGTTCTACCTGGCGAACCAGGTGGACCTGCACGTGCGCAACTCCGACGGCGAGGTGTACTTCGAGGTCGAGATGCATGACGCCTGGGTCTGGGACATGTACCGGCCGGCCCGGTTCGTCAAGAACGTGCGGGTCATGACGTTCAAGGACGTGAACGTCGAGGAGCTGGAGAAGCCCGACATCTCCCTCCCGGACGAGGCGGGCTTCGGCAGTTAGCACAGTTCCGGTCCGGGCGCCGAGTCATCCACATCGCGGCGCCGTCCACAGGGCGCCCGGCGGCGGCGCCGGCGTCGCGGGACGCTGCGGGGCATGCGTCTGCTGCTCTCGCTGCTCCTGGTTCTCGGTGGGCCGTCCGTCCGGCTTGACCGCCCGGCGTCGGCTATTCGACCTGCTGTGCCTTCGCGCGGCCTCACCCTCGCGTTTCCTGCCGGCCTCGCGTTTCCTGCCGGCACCGCCCTTCATGCCGGCCTGGCCTTTAGTCCCGGCCTCGCCTTTCCTCCCGGCCTCGCCTTTCGTCCCGGCCTCGCCTTTCGTCCCGGCCTCGCCTTTCGTCCCGGCCTCACCCTTCCGGCTCGCCATGCGACTCCTGCCGGCCTTGCGCTTCCGGCTGGCCCTGGTTCCCGGTTCGTGTGGCCGGTGGATACGCCGCATGTCGTCCGGCGGTTTGATCCGCCGCCGCAGCCCTGGCTCCCCGGGCACCGGGGCGTCGACCTCGCCGCGCCGCCCGGGTCCGTCGTTCGGGCCGCCGGAGCGGGGACGGTGGCCTACGCGGGCACCATCGCCGGTCGCGGCGTCATGAGCGTCGCCCATCCGGGTGGCCTGCGGACCACCTACGAGCCCGTCACGACGTCGCTGCACGCGGGCGATCGGGTCAGCGCCGGGGCGCAGCTGGGCGTGCTCGATGCAGGCCACCCGGGCTGTCCAGCCGAGGCGTGCCTGCACTGGGGCTTACGCCGGGGCGACTACTACCTGGACCCCTTGGCGCTGCTCGGCCTTGGCCGGGTCCGGCTGCTACCGCTGGCGTCGTAGGCGAACGGACACACCGTTGCCGCGTCGGTAGGCCCCTTTCGGCTGCTCCCGCTGGGGTCGTAGGTGAGCGGATTCACCGTTGCCGCGTCGGTAGGCCCTTTTCGGCTGCTCCCGCTGGCGTCGTAGGTGAGCGGGCTCGCCGTTGCCGCGTCGCAGGCGCCCTTTGCCGTTGATTGCCCTCACCATTGGAGGGCGCTGAGCAGCGCCGGCAGGCGCTCGGCCAGGCGGTCGTACTCGTCGGGCCGGTTGTATACCTGCGCACTCAGCCGCAGCCAGCCGCGGCCGCCCCACGCGGTCACCGCGGTATCGATCGCCAGCTTGTCGGCAATGTGCTGGCGCAGCGCGTGGGCCTCGGCCTGAGTCGTGGCCAGGCCCGCGGGCAACGGCAGGATTCGCATCGCGGCCGCCGCTCCGCCGCGTCGCGCAGGCGCTGCTGGGCGCGCTGGACGCTGATCGGCAGGACGCCGAATGCCCCATGATTGAGGTAGGACACCGCGGGATCGAGCGAAAAAAGGAGGCGAGCTCCCGGAATGGGCGGGGGCGGATCTCCGGCGCTCACGTTTCCCGATGGTACGGGCTCTGGTGCGCCCGAGTCGCCCGATCAGGCGCGCGGGTGGGCCTGCTTGAAGGCTGCGCGAAGGCGTTCCGTCGACACGTGGGTGTAGATCTGCGTGCTGGCCAGCGAGGCGTGTCCGAGCAGGTCTTGGACCGCGCGCAAGTCGGCACCCCCGTCGAGCAGGTGGGTGGCCGCGGAGTGCCGCAGGTCGTGCGGGCTGGTGTGTGGCAGCCCGGCAGCTCGTGCGGCAGCGGCTACGATCCGCCGCACGACGGTCTGCTGCACGCGTCCGCCCCGTACGCCAAGGAAGAGAGCATCGGCGTCGCGCGCGGTCCGGCGGCCGGCCTTCGCCAACTCGGGGCGGCCCACGCGCAGCCACTCGTCGAGTGCGTACTGGGCCGGCAGGCCGTACGGAACCGACCGCTCCTTGGCGCCCTTACCGAGGACCCGGATGACGCGGCGGGCGTCGTCGACGTCCGCGCGGTCGAGGCCGCACAGCTCACTCACCCGTACCCCGGTGGCATAGAGCATCTCGAGAACGGCCCGGTCCCTCAGCTCCAAGGCCCGTGTCTCGGGGGTCTCGTCGCCGCGCCGCGGCGCGGCGACCAGACTGGCGGCCTGCTCCGCGCGTAAGACCGTCGGCAGGTCGCGGTGCCCGCGCGGGCTCGCCAGCTGAGCGCCGGCGTCGGCGGGCGACAGCCCCGCGCGGTGCGCCCACGCGGTGAACGTGCGCGCCGCGGCGGCCCGCCGTGCCTGCGAGGTCCGCGCCGCGCCGCCGGCCATGCGCCGCGCCAGCCAGCCGCGTAGCACCGTGATATCGAGATCGGCGGGCGCTGCGCAACCCTCGCTCGCGGCACAGTCGAGCAGGGAGACGACATCACCGACGTACGCGCGGACGGTGTGCGCGGACCGGTTGTCGACCCGGGCCAGGTGCACGCCGAAATCGTCCACGGCCTCTCGCATCGCCGCGGGCAGCGCTTCGTGGATCTCGCGGATGCTCATCGCTTCGACCGTCTTCCCCGGCGGGCTCGCCGTCAAGCACCCGAGCCGTGTTGCGCCGTATCCTAGACTGCCACTGGCCATGACCTCACGCTTATCGATGCTCCCCGCGCTCGTACTGGTGGCCGCCGTTTCGGCGTGCACCGGCTCCGGCGGCGGCCATGCCGGAACGCCGTCCTCGCCTCCGACGGCGGCCGGGAACGCCGATCCGACGGTGCCCTCCGTGGCTCCGCCCCAGATCCGCGACGTGTCGCAGGCCATCTTCCTGAGCCCGTCGAAGAACATCGGCTGCGACCTCTCGGCTACCGCCGTGCGATGCGACATCGGCCGCCGGGAGTGGACGGCGCCGGCGAAGCCGGCCGATTGCGAGTTGGACTGGGGCAACGGCGTCCACCTCGAGCCCGGCAAACCCGCCGTCTTCGTGTGCACGGGAGACTCGCTGCTGGGCGCCACCAAAGACATCCTCGGGTACGGCCATGCGCTGCGGGCCGGCGACTTCCTGTGCGACAGCGAGAGCGCGGCGATGCGGTGCAGGAACGAGAGGACCGGCCACGGGTTCACGTTGTCGGCCGAGAACTACACGCTGTACTGACGCGCCCGAACTTGTCGTACCGGAGTCCTACGGTCACGGCATGGCGAGTTGGCAGGAGATCGAGCAGGACGCCGCGGAGTTCGCGGCAAAGGTCAAGGCCCGGTTCGAGGCGGGCACGAACAAGACGATCGCGACGCTCCGCCGCGATGGGTCGCCGCGGATCAGCGGCAGCGAGGCGAAGTTCGAGGGCGGCGAGATCACGTTCGGCATGATGGGCGGCTCGATGAAGCTGCTCGACGTCCGGCGCGACCCGCGGATCGCGATGCACAGTCCGACGATCGAACCCACCGCGGAGAACTGGCCTGGAGACGCGAAGCTCGCGGGCACCGCGGTGGAACTCCCGGCCCAGGGCAACCCATCCGATGGGTCGGGCCACTTCCGCATGGAGATCACCGAGGCGACGCTCACGTACGTGGGTGTGCCCGCCGACCATCTGGTCATCGAGACGTGGCATCCGGGCCGGGGCCACGAGCGTCGCACCCGGAAATAACCGATCTCGACGGCAGGCAGCCTGTGGTGCGGGCGCCGCAGGGCAGATTGGGC
>DASYTU010000025.1:0-78658 GCA_036001925.1 Actinoplanes sp. | reverse complement strand
GACCTCGACGTACTGGGAGAGCACCAGGATCGGGCTCCCGGGCACGCGGGCGCGGGCCTCGACGGCGGCGCGCAGGCCCTCGTCGGTGTGCGAGGGCGGCATCCGCACGTCCACGATGGAGACATCCGGCTTGTGCTCGGCGATCGCCTCGACGAGGGACGGCCCGTCGCCGACCGCGGCGACGACGGCGTGGCCGTTCTCCTCTACGAGGCGGATCAGGCCTTCCCGCAGCAGCACGGCGTCGTCGGCAATCACCACCCGCATGCCGCCATCGTGTCAGACCGGCAGGGCCGCCGTGAGCGTGGTGCCCGCACCGTCCGGGCTGTCCACGGTCAGGATGCCGCCGGCGGCCCGCACCCGGTCGGCCAGGCCGGCTAGGCCGTGCCCCTTGGCGAGGCTGGCTCCGCCCACGCCGTCGTCGGAGATCGTGACCAGCAGTCCGCCCTCGTAGCGCCGCACGCTGACCTGGACCTCGGTGGCGTGGCTATGCTTCGCGACGTTGGTGAGTGCCTCCGCCACGACGAAGTACGCGGTCGACTCGACCGCCGGGTCCAGCCGGGGAATGGGCGGCGCGTCCAGGACCACCGGCACGGTGGAGCGCCCGGCCAGCGCGGTCAGCGCCGCCTGCAGGCCGCGGTCCACGAGGATGGGCGGTGCGATGCCGCGGGATAGCGCGCGCAGTTCGTCGAGGGTCTCCCGGGTCTGGGTGAGCGCCTCGGCGACCGTGGCGCGCGCGGCCTCCGGATCCGTGGCGAACTGCTGCTCGGCGCGGCCGAGATCCATCGCCAGCCGGACCAGGCGCTGCTGCGGGCCGTCGTGGATATCGCGCTCGAGCCGGCGCAGCGCGATGGCCTCGGCAGAGACGGCGGCGGCCTTCTGCGCCCGCGCGGTGTCCCGGGCGGCTTCCGCCTCGGCGACCTGTTTGCGCAGCTCATTCACGCCGCTGAGCAGGCCGCGGGCGAACATTGCCTCGAGCAGCGCGACGCCCCGCACCACCGGGTAGAGCGTGAGCGCGAAGAACACGCCGACCGCCGTGTAGAAGATCACCCGAGTGGACCAGGCGTCGCCGAGCCCGATCATCTCCGGCAGGTCGGTGTTGTCCGGGCCGCGCGGGATGGACCAGTCCCAGAGCACGAACGTGAGCCCCCCGACCGCGGCGACCCACCAGGTCACCGCGAACGCGAAGGCGAACGTGCTCGGGATGAAGCGGAACATGCCATGAAGCAGGTCCAGCCAGGATTGGGCGTCGGAGAGCGGAGTGAGGATGCGCCGCCAGAAGCCGGGGACGGTCGCCCGCTTGTAGAACGGGTGCGGCATCCGGCGGCCGAGGACCGCCGCGATGCGGGCCCGCTCCAGCGTGGCGAAGCCGCGGGCCAGCAGCACGGTCGTGGTCACGATGGGCAGGCCGATCCAGACCACGGTCAGGCCGAGGCCGAGGAAGAAGCCGACCATGGTGAGCACCACGGCGACCAGACCGAGCGGGAAACCGAGCAGGACGTACTGAGTGTCGAGGCCGAGCTGCCGCAGCATGCGCCCGGCCGCGGACGGGGCAAGGTTCTCGCCGGCAGCGGTCGTGGTGTTCATGTCCTCGACGCTAGGCATCGGAGGCCTCCCTACCGATCCCGCCACCTGCCCAGTCGAGAGTAGGGATAACCCGACCCCAGCCACAACCAGCGCCCGCCGCACGCGTTGATCATGGGGTTAGCGTGGCCATTTGCCCCATCTGTCGCGCGCAAACCTCATGATCGACTGGGGTCAACCGGCCGCTTGACCTCAACCTGACTTGAGATGTGAGGCTCGGCGGCATGATTCTCGTGACGGGAGCCACCGGCAACGTTGGCCGGCATGTGGTCGACGGTCTCGTGGCGGCGGGCTCGGATGTGCGTGCACTCACCCGGACCCCGGCAAGGGCGCGGCTGCCGGACGGCGTCGATGCGGTCCGCGGGGACCTGCTCGAGCCCGGCAGCCTCGATCTCGACGGGGTCGACCGCGTGTTCCTGGTCTGGCCCGGCCCGTCGGCGGCCGGCATCGCGGCCGCGGTCGACGCGATCACCAAGCAGGCCCGGCGGGTCGTCTACCTGTCCGCGATGTCCGCCGAGAACGGGTTCTGGGGCGAGGTCGAGGACGCGATCGAGCGCTCGGGCGTCGACTGGACATTCCTGCGTCCCGGCGGCTTCGCCACCAACACGCTGGGGTGGGCCGAATCCATCCGCACGTACGGCGAAGTCCGGTGGCCGTACGGCGAGGCTGCCCGCAGCCTGATCCACGAGCGCGACATCGCGGATGTGGCCGTCCAGGCACTCACCGAGGACGGCCACGTCGGCAGGCGGTACGTGCTCACCGGACCGGCCGCGGTGACCCAGGCCGAGCAGGCCAGGCTGATCGGTGAGGCGATCGGGCGTGACCTGCGCTGGGTGGAGCTGCCCCCCGAGATCGCGCGCCAGCAGCTGCTCGAAGCGTGGGGCGACGAGGCGTTCGTGGACGGGGCGCTGAGCTACTGGGCGTCCTTGATCGGCAACCCGGAACCGGTGACCGACTCGGTGCGCAGGGTGACGGGCCACCCGGCGCGTTCGTTCGCGCGGTGGGCCCGCGACCACGCGGAAGACTTCGGGGCTAGCGGCGGCAGTTGACGGATCCCGGGGGCACCAGCGGCGCGCGTAGGGTCGGCCCATGGAGCTCAATCTGGACGGCAAGGCCGCGGTCGTCACGGGCGCGAGCAAGGGCATCGGGTTGGCGGTCGTGCACGCCCTCGTAGCCGAGGGCGCGCAGGTCACGGCCGGGGCGCGGCATTTCGGCGAGCTGCCGGACGGCGTCCGGCCGGTCGAGGTTGATCTGAGTACGCCGGAGGGTCCGGGCCGCCTGGTCGAGGACGCCGCCGCGGCGTACGGGCGGCTGGATCTGCTGGTCAACAACGTCGGCGCCGCGCACCCGCGCACCGGCGGGTTCCTCTCGATCACCGACGAGGACTGGATCGCCACGCTGACGCTCGACCTGCTGGCCACCGTACGGGCCACGCGGGCGGCGCTGCCGCACCTGCTGGAGAGCCGGGGCACCATCGTGACCGTGGCATCGGTCAACGCGGTGCTGCCCGACCCGCTGGTCATGGACTACAGCGCGGCCAAGGCGGCGGTCTCGAGTTTCTGCAAGAGCCTGTCGAAGGAGGTCGGCCCGCAGGGCGTACGGGTCAACACGATCAGCCCGGGCCCGGTGGCCACCGATCTGTGGCTCGGCAAGGACGGCGTCGCCAACACCGTGGGTGGAGCGGTGGGGCTGGCGCCGGAGGACGTCCAGAAGAAGGCCGCGGGAGACTCCGTGACCGGCCGGTTCACCACTCCGGAAGAGGTCGCGGCCTTGGTGGTGATGGCCGCGAGCGACCGGATCGGCAACGTCACGGGGGCCGACTTCATCATCGACGGCGGTCTGATCGGCACGCTGTGAGCGCACCCGCGACCGAGTCCTTGATCCGCTACGGCACGGCGCGCGGGCGCTGGGTCCTGCTCGCGACCGTGCTCGGCTCGAGCCTCGCGTTCATCGACGCCACCGTCGTCAACATCGCGCTGCCCGTGATCGGCCGCGACCTGCACGCCGACGCGGCCGGCTTGCAGTGGACCATTAATGGCTACTCGCTCAGCCTGGCATCGCTGATCCTGCTCGGCGGCTCGCTCGGCGACCGGTACGGCCGCAAGCGCGTATTCATGATCGGTGTGGGTTGGTTCGCGGCGGCGTCGCTGCTCTGCGGCCTCGCGCCGAGCATCGAGCTGCTCATCGGAGCGCGCGTGCTGCAAGGCATCGGCGGCGCGCTGCTCACCCCGGGCGCGCTGGCCATCCTCGAGGCATCCTTCGAACGGCAGGACCGGTCCAGGGCGATCGGCGCGTGGTCGGGCCTGGCCGGTATCGGCGGTGCGCTGGGACCGTTTCTCGGCGGATGGCTGGTCGAGGCCGTGAACTGGCGGTTCATCTTCCTGATCAACGTACCGGTGGCCTTGATCGTCATGCTGGTCACGGCCCGGCACGTGCCCGAGTCGCGCAACCCGGCGGCGGCAAGCGAGCTCGATGTCGCCGGCGTGCTCACCGGCGCGGCCGCCCTCGGCGGCCTCACGTACGGCTTCACGGCCTGGCCCGCGCACGGGCCCGGCAGTCCCGTGGTGCTGATCTCGCTGGCCGTCGGCGTCGTGGGCCTGGTGGCGTTCGTGGTGGCCGAACGCCACTCGCGGCACCCGATGCTGCCGCTCGACATCTTCTCGTCGAAGGCCTTCACGGGCGCCAACCTGGTGACCTTCCTCGTGTACGCGGCCGCCGGCGGCGTGTTCTTCCTGGTCGTGCTGAACCTGCAAGTGGTGGCCGGCTACAGCCCGCTGGCCAGCGGCATCGCGTTGCTGCCGGTCACCGTGCTCATGCTGCTGCTGTCGGCCCGGGCGGGTGCGCTCGGCCAGCGGATCGGCCCGCGCATCCCGATGACGGTGGGACCGTTCGTGTGCGCGATCGCGCTCGTGCTGCTGTCCTTCGTCGGCCCGAACGCGCCCTACTGGACGCACGTCCTGCCCGCGGTGATCATCTTCGGGCTCGGCCTGTCGTTGCTGGTCGCGCCGCTGACCGCCACCGCGCTCGGCTCCCTCGACGACGCCCACGCCGGCATCGCCAGCGGTGTCAACAACGCGGTCGCCCGGGCGGCGGGCCTGCTCGCCGTGGCGGTGCTGCCGCTCGCGGCCGGCATCGGCACGGGCAACCTCACGAACGCGGAGGATCTCCACCCGACCTACCGCAAGGCCATGCTGATCTGCGCGGTCCTGATGGTCGCCGGCGGCATCCTGGCCGCGATTCTCGTCCCGAGCCGGCTGCCTGCCCACGCCCCGCCGCTCGCCGCGCCCGAGCCTCGGCCCGAGCCCTCGCCAGCCGGCGCGCCTCCAGGCATGACCGTGGCCGGCGTGTCCGGCGCCGGCACGGCCCGGGCCAGCCCGATCAGGTCCTTCTGTGACCCCGCCGGGCCTCCTGTGCACCCCCGCGGCCGCTAGGTGTCGGCACCGGCCGTCTGGGTAAACCCACTCCATGGCTACGACATGGAAGCCTGTGGACGAGCACGGGACGTTGTCGAGCGAGGACCGTAAGGAGCTCCCCGACAGCGCCTACGCCTTCCCGGGCAAGCGCAAGGAACCCCTCACCGACGCCAAGCACGTACGCACCGCGTTGGCACGGTTCGACCAGACCAAGGGCGTCACGGACGCCGAACGTGACCAGGCCTTCGAGAACATCAAGGCGGCCGCGAAGCACTACAAGATCGACATGACCGAGACAGATTGGCGCCAGCTCGGCAAGAAGCCGCACACCCCGAACACGTCCAAGTAAAGCCGGACCAGGCCCGGCCCGCCCACCGCGGGCCGGGCCCGATGGCGGCCGCGACCGGAACGGGCCTGACACAGCATCCGAACACCTGTTCGGTCCCGACATGGCCGATGACGAGAAGGCAACCGTCGAGGGTTTCTTCGACGAGCGTGGCATCTTCATCACGAAGGAGGGGATGGCGCGAGCCCGTGCCCGCCGTCTGGAATCCGCAGCGAAACTGTCATCGACGGACCTGGATGCACTCCGCGCTCGCTACGGACTTCGTAACTGCAAGGCATGAACGATCGCCCGATCCGCATGATCCTGGATACGTCGGCGACCGTTGCCTGCTCACGTTCAGAAGTGGGCGGTGATCCGCCGCGCCGGGCCGTCGACCGTGATCTGGCCACCGTACGGAAGGATCCACTGCGGGTCGGTGTGGCCGAAATCGACGCCGAACACGGCCGTGGCCTCCGGGTTGTAGTGGTCGAGCGCCCGCAGGATCGCGGCGCGCTGCTCGTCGCGGTACCGCGCCCGTTCGTCCTGGGTCTTGACGTTGCCGAGCGCAGTGGCCTTCGCGGTGGCGACTACGACCGCCGGGAACTGCTGGAGAAGACCGCGTTCGCCGGCATTGCGCAGCATCCGGAACACCTCCTCGGCGCTCGGCACCTCCTCGGACGTCTCGAGCAACAGCACGCACCCGGAGTAGTCCTGGACCGGGCGGATCCACCGGTTGGCGGCGAGGTTCCAGTGCAGGACCTCGAGGTTTCCACCCCAGGTCGGCGCGGTCACCACCGCGTCCGGCCGGTGCCAGATCCAGCCCGGGCTCGGTATCGCCGGCGCGGACCGGTAGAGCGACTCCGGGTTACTCCAGCTGATCTCCTCGTCGCTGAACGACTCGACCGGATGGATCTCCAGGTCGCCGCCCGTGAACAGCGCGGCCCGCAACGAGTCGATGTGGATCGGCTGCAGGCCGGCACCGCGGGCCAGGTGCACCATGGTTGAGCCGCCGTGGTAAGCCGCGACGCCCTGGTTCCAGAGCCAGTTCAACAGGTTGGTGTTGTCGCTGTAGCCGACAAAGGGCTTCGGGTCGGCCAGGAACGGCTTGGGATCGAGGTGCGGCAGGACGGTGATCTGGTCGTCGCCGCCGATCGTCGCCAGTACGGCCCGCACCGCCGGGTCGCCGTACGCGGCCATCAGGTCGGCGGCCCGGTCCACCGCGGGCGCCCCGAGCTGGCGGGTCGTCGGATACTCGACCGGCTCGAGATCGAAGTCCTTCCGTAGCCGGCGCATCGCCTGTTCGTGCTGTTCCGGATACTCACCGGGCGCGGCGTACGAGGGCGAGACGATCGCCACGCGATCGCCCGGCTTCAACTTCGGGGGTACGGCAAGGGCGGGTCGCATGCACCCATCCAACCCCACCCGGCAAGCGCTTTACGGCTCAGATCAGCCCGGATCGGAGCGCGTAGGCGACGGCGTGCGAGCGATTCCGGAGCTTGAGCCGGTGGGTCACCCCGTAGATAACGTTCTTGACTGTCCGCTCGGAGTAGCACAGCTTGCTGGCGATCTCCGCGGTATCCAGCCCATCAGCCATCAGGCGCAACACGTCGACCTCCCGGGGGGTGAGCCCGGCCGCGGTCAGGCCGTTCGGGGTCAGGACGTCGCGCTGCAGCCGTTCGATGTGCTTGAGCAGCTCGCCGACAAGGTTCGGCGGCATGACGCCGCCGCCCGCGGCCGCCGCCAGGATGCTGTGCACGAGCCGCTCGCCGGTCACGGCAGCGCGCGGCAGGATCGCGACGACCCGGCATTCCACAGCCGTTAGCAGCTCGGCCTCGGTGATCTCGTGAGTGATGAGCACGACCGGCTTGCCGCCCTGGGCCGCCAGCCGCCGCAGTCCGCCGATGACATCCAGGCTCAGCCGGTCCGCAACGACGACGAGGACGTCCGCGCCGGGACGGTGGTCGCCTCGGACGATCGTCACCTCGGTGCGGGACTCCAGGTAGCTCATGAGCCCGGCGAGACTGAGCGGATCGGTCGCCTGCAGCGCGACCCGAACCTGTTCCACTGCGACCTCCAGCGCGTTCCGCGTGGATGGTCAGTGTGATCTGCGCGGCTTCACGAAGTCTTCACGCGCTCACCGGCGGGCCGCCTTGAGTGCCGCCACGTACTTGGGAAGCTCGCGGGTGGCGCGCTCGATCCGGCCCGGCGCGAGCTGATCGGCGAAGACGGCGTCGACGACCGATTCGGCCACATCCGGCGGCAGGTCGTCGATGGCCGGCGCGGGGTGTGCGCGCCACGCCTGGAGCACCCGGAGGCGCGTCCGCAGCACGGCCAGCGTCTGTTCCAGGTCGGCGATCATCCGGTCCGCCCGCGCGGCGTCGACGACCAGCCGTCCCTCCGTTGCCAGGGCGAGGAACAGTTCCCCGGCGAACTCGTTGTCGCCGTCGCATCGACCGGTGAGACACACACGGAAAGTTCATCACCGCCGGAGCGGCACGGGTAAGTCCGGATTGGCGAGAATGCCCGGTCGCCCGCGTTCCGTGCCCATGCTTGCGCCGCCGCGGTGCCGCGTGCGCGAACCCTTATGCCGGACTTTGCCGGCGGTCAGAATTTGCTTAAATCGCCGAGAGCAGGGAACATTCGCGGTCCACACGGCGTAGCGACGGTCTTAGATAGGCGTGCGGACAGCGTGGGGGACATCATGACGGCAGAGCGCGGCGGACTGCGGATCCGCCTGCTCGGGCCGGTCCACGCGGTCCGCGACGGCGCCGATCTCGCCCTCGGATCGGCTCACCGCAAGGCCGTCTTCGCCGCGCTCGCGACCAACGCCAATCGCTGTCTCTCCCGGGAGGACCTGGTCAACGCGGTCTGGGGAGACGATCCGCCGGCCAGCGCGACCGGCAACATCTATACGTACGTGTCGACACTGCGACGCGTCCTCGAGCCGGACCGCGACCGTTGGTCGGCCGGTCGAGTGCTGACGTCCGGCGGCGGCAGTTACTGCCTGCACGTCGCGGAGGAGGCCATCGACGCATGCCGGTTCGAGACATTGCGCGAGGACGCGCGCCGGCTGCGTACGGCCGGTGACGCCGCGGGCGAACTTGCCACGATTCGCGCGGCGCTCGCGCTCTGGCACGGCGAGGCCCTGGCCGACATCCCGGGACCGTACGCGGACAGCCAGCGGCTGCGCTTCGGCGAGTTGCGCCTGGCCACCGTGGAGCGGCATGCCGAACTCCTGCTCGACCTCGGTCGATCCGAGGAGATCGTCGCGGAGCTGGAGGAGCTGATCGCGCGCCATCCACTGCGGCAGCACCTGCACGGCCTCGCGATGAGGGCGCTCGCCCGCGCCGGCCGGCGCGAGGCGGCGCTGGAGGTCTACCACGGTCTCGAGCGCCGGTTGATCGAGGAGTCCGGCACGGAACCGGGCCCGGTGCTGCGCCGGCAGCGTGCCGAACTGGTCGAGGAGACGGCCGTGTTCGTCGGCCGGGACGAGCAGCTCCGAATTCTCCGCGACGCGCTGACCGATGTCGCCGCCGGACACGGCGGCAGCATCTGGATCGATGGCGGACCGGGCAGCGGCAAGTCGGCGCTCATCGCCGAGGGGCTGCGCGACGCGGGACGGCTCGGCTGCCGCGTCGGGTCCGGCGTGGGCGACGAGCTCGCTCAACGGATGCCCCTGAGCGTGCTGTTCGAGTGCTTCGACATGGCGGGCGAGTCGCTTCCGGAGGGCTCCGACGCGATCAGCTTCGTCGAGTCGCTGCGGACTGCCGCCGAGCTGGTCGCCGACCCGACGATGGCGGTCGTGGAGACAGCCCGGTCCCTGGTCCGCGCCATGACCGCCGAACGGGCGGTGGTCCTGGTCATCGACGATCTGCAATGGGCCGACGAGACTTCGCTGCTGGTGTGGCACGCGCTGCACCGGCTGACCGGCGAGCTGCCGCTGCTGCTGATCAGCGCCGGCCGTACGCTGCCCGCCAACCGAAATCTGCACCTGCTCCGCAGCGTCCTACCGTCCGGCGGCACGCGGGTCGTGGATCTCCCGCCGCTCGGGGATGAGGAAGCCACCGCCGTCGTCCGGTCCGCCCAGGCCGGCGCGCTGGACCCGCGGACCGTGGCCGACGTGGTCGCTGCCGCGGCCGGCAACCCCAGCTATCTGCGGCATCTTGCCGCCACCGCGGGCGAGTACGGTGCTGACGTCCCGCCCACCGTCGTAGCCGCCGTGAACGAGCACCTGAGCGTGCTGGCCGACGAGACCCGGCACCTCCTGCGGGCGATCGCCTTCCTGGGCGACGACTACGCCGTCTCCGACCTGGCCGCGGTGACGTGCCGGCCGCTGCCGGCTCTGGTCCGGACGGTCGAGGAGGCGCTGGCCTCCGGCCTGGTCGTCCGGAATGGACCGGGACTGCGGTTCCGGCATCCGATCGTCCGGCGGGTGTTGCACGACGCGACACCGACCGCGCTGCGGGTCATGGTGCATCGCGAGTTCGCGGAAAAGATCGCCGCCGCCGGCGGGCCACCGGAGCGAGTGGTCGCCCAACTCCAGGCGGGGCCGGTGCCGGTGGATCGATGGGTCGGGCAATGGCTGGCGGCGAACGCCGAGACGATCTGCGAGCGCCTGCCCGAGGCCGCGGTCGAGATGCTTCGCCACGTCACCGCGCAGCCCTACCTCGAGCCGCGGGCACGGGAGACGCTCACCGCGCATCTGGCGCGCCTGCTGTTCCGCCGGAATCTGCCGGCCGAGGCCGAGGCCGGTTGGGTGGCGGCGCGCACCGAGGATGCCGACGTGCGGGCGGAGATGCGGTGGATCATCGCGGTCCTGCGGCATCGCGGCAGCGCCGGCTACCTCCCGGCGGCGTCCTATGCTGAACAAAGTGGTGGAGTTTCCGTTATCCACTGACGGCGGGTAGGTCTCCGGTATGAGCCGCCGAGTGGAGGGCACGTGACGAACGCGCCGGGGATCGGGCTGCGTGTCTCGGTCCTGGGACCGGTACGGGCCTGGGTCGACGATCGCGAGCTGCTGCTCGGCCCCGCCCGGCGCAGGACCGTCTTCGCGGTACTGGCGGCGCATGCCAACCGGACCGTCAGCCGGGACGAGATCGTCCACGCGGTCTGGGGCCCCTCGGCGCCGGCCACCGCCGCCGGCAACATCTACACGTACGTCTCGGGCCTCCGGCGCAGCCTCGAACCCGAACGGTCCCGGTGGTCCTCATCCGACGTGCTCGTTTCGGGACCGGCCGGCTACTCGCTGCGGCTGGCCGCCGGGGCGCTCGATGCCGATCGCTTCCTCGGTCTGCGCACCGAGGCGGCCGGGCTAGCCGGTCGCGGCCACGTCGACGCGGCGGTCGCCCGGCTGGACGAGGCCCTGGCGCTGTGGCACGGCGACGCGTACGCGGGTCTCTCCGGCCCCTTCGTGGAGCTTGACCGGCAACGCCTTGCCGAACTGCGGCTGTCCACCGTGGAGCACCGGGCGCGCTTGATCCTCGAGATCGGTGAGGACGACAGCCTCGTGGCCGAGCTGGCCGCAATGGTCCGCGAGTATCCCCTGCGCGAACCGCTGTACGAGCTGCTCATGCTGGCGTTGCATCGGGCCGGCCGCGACGCCGAGGCGCTCGAGGCGTTCCGCGACGGCCGCCGGACGCTCGTCCGCGAGTTAGGCGTGGAGCCGGGCGCCGCCTTGCGCGAGCTGCACCAGCGCATTCTCGCGGAGTCGGCGACGCCGCCGGCGCTCGCCTCGGCCGTCATCCCGCCGCAGGCCGGCACGGACCGCCGTCCCTTCGTCGGCCGGCACGCCGAGACCGACCAGCTGGGCGAGCTGCTGCGCCGCGTCGCGGACGGGCGCGGCGCGACAGTGTGGATCGAAGGCGAGCCGGGGATCGGCAAGTCGGAGCTGCTCGCGGTCTCGCTGGGCGCCGCGACCACACTCGGCTGCCAGCTGGCCTGGGGTGTCGCCGATGAGCTCGGCCGGCGCGTACCGCTGCAGGTGCTCACCGAGGCGCTCGGACTGGACCCCAAGTCTCCGGACCCGCGGTTGGCCGCGCTCGCCGCCGGACTGCACGGCGATCCGACCGGGAGCGACGACCAGCGAGGGCCGGCCGTGGCCGTGGACCGGCTGCTCGCGTACGTGCGCAGCACGTGCGCCGCCGCTCCGCTCGTCCTGGTGATCGACGACATGCAGTTGGCCGACGAGATCAGCCTGCTGGTCTGGGAACGGCTGGTCGCACTGACCCGGCGCCTACCGTTGCTGCTGGTCGCGGCTGCCCGGCCGGAGCCCAACGGCCGCGAGCTCGCCCGCCTCCGTCGCGGCGTCGAGGCCCGCAACGGCCACGTACTCAGCTTGTCCCCACTGCCGGACGCCGAGATCGTGGAGCTGTTCGGTCGTGCCGTCGGTGCGCTGCCCGGCGACACACTGCGGTCCCTCGCCGCGCGCACGGGCGGCAATCCGCTGTATGCCCGGGCGATGGTGACCGGCCTGCTCCGCCGCCATGCCGTACGCGTCACCGACGGCGTCGCCGAGGTCGATCCGGCCGTGGCCGCCGAGGTGCCACGATCACTGATCGCGGCGGTCCGCGCGACGCTCGATTTTCTCACCGGAGAGACGAAGGAAATGCTCCGGCAGGCCGCGCTGCTGGGCGTGGGGTTCGCCATCATCGACGTCGCCGCCGTCACCGGCCGGTCGCCGTTCGACCTGATGAGCGATCTTGATGAGGCCATCGCGGCGAACGTCGTCGTCGACACGGGCACCGAGCTCGCGTTCCGGCACCCGTTCCTGCGACAGGCGCTGATCGAAAGCGTCCCGGCCGCGGACCGGCCGGCAATGCATCGCCGCGCGGCGGAGGCGCTGGCCCGAGCCGGCTCGTCCGTCGTCCGCGTCGCGGAACAACTCGTGGCGGAGGCACCGATCGTCGACGGCTGGCTGGTCGAGTGGCTCGTACGGAATCGCGATGAGATCGCCCGCCGGGCCCCGCAGATAGCCGGAGACCTGCTGCGTCTCGCGCTCGACGCGAGCGACCCCGCACCCCGGGAGCTACTGCTCATCGCCCTGGTCAAATTGGACTTCCGCCGGGACCGGTACCCGGTGGCGGAGGCGCGCGAGGCGTTGGACATCGCCACCGACCCCGCCGATCGGGCCGAGATGCGCCAATTGCTGGCCGCCATGCGGTTCCGCCAAGGCGATGCCACGGGCGCCATCGCCTTGCTCCGGGACGCCGTCGACGACCCGGCCGTACCGGAGATCTGGCGTACGCGGCATCGTGTCCTGCTCGCCAACTTCCGCCGCGGCAGTCTCGACGACCTCGACCACGCCGAGCGCGCGGCGCGTGAGATCTACGCCGAGGCCGCGGCCGCTCAGCCGTACGAGGCCGCGTTCGCACAGCAGACACTGTGGCTCACCGCCTCGATCCGGCGCGACCACGATCGGGCACTGCGCCACATCGAACGGGCGCTGAGCATCGTGCGCGAGCGTCCCGAGCTGGCGAGTATGTGTTTCGACCTGCTCGACAACAAGATGTTCTCGCTGCAGAACCTCGACCGGCTCGATGACGCGGAACGGACGCTGGGCGAGGCCGCCGAGTTCGCCGCGCGGCACGACCTGCCGGCCAGCCTGCAGGTGGCGACCGCGGTACAGGCGTATTGGCGGGGGCGCTGGGACGACGCACTCGCACAGATCAGCGCGGTCACCGACGACGGGCCCGGTATCACCTTCCATGGCATGCGGGAGCCCGGCGCGGTACGGATGCTGTTGCATGGTGTGGGCGCGCTGGCGGCGGGGCACCGCGACATGCGCGACGTCGCGCTCGGCCACCTTGCCGCCGCCGAGGCGCTGCCGGCCTCGGCCGCCGAACGGGAGAGCTGCGACTTCCTGATCGTCGCTCAGGCGCTCGCCGCCGAACAGCAGGACCGGCCGGACGACGCGTTGACCCAGCTCGCCCCGCTGCTGCAACCGGCCTATGCCCCGATGATGCTGCGTCATCAGTGGCTCCCGGACATCATCCGCCTGGCCCTGTCCGCCGGTCGGCGGAGCGTCGCCGAGCGGGCGATGGAGATCTGCGCCGAGGAGGCGGCCAAGGAGGTGCGGCCGGCGCGGGCGTACGCCGCCGACGCCCGCTGCCGTGCATTGATGACCGGCGATGTGCAGCCGGCGCGGTTGGCGGTCGCCCACTACCGGCAGGTGGGCCGGTTGCCGGAGCTGGCCGCCACACTGGAGGACGCGGCCGCGCTGGCTGCCGCCGGGGGTCGCACCGGCGAGGCTGTCGCGGCCGCTCGCGAGGCGTTGGACCTGTTCAGCACGCTCGGGGCGGCATGGGACATCGGTCGCGCCCGACGCCGTCTGGCTCGGTACGGCATAGCGCTGCATGACCTGGTGTCGAACCCCGCCTGACTCTCGTCGCGATTGGGACAGGCACAGTGTGCGCGCGCGTGTTCACTCGTGCGTGTCGAGCACCGTCGATGGCCCGTGCCACCATATTCCTGCTACGCCCCGGATCCCGCGCAGCGACCAACGAGGACGGACGCCACATGGCACGGGCGGCACGTTCGTTTCTGATTGGTTATGATCTCGACCTTGACAGGAAAAGTTTGATAGTGCGTGAATGTGTTTCCGCGTGGTCACGCCTGATGTCGCATCCACCGATGTCGAAATCCACCGCTAAGGAGCCCATGTCATGAGCGCTACGCCCGGCCACTGGAGGCCGGCGGCCGCAACCCTCGGTGCGGCCCTACTTCTCGTCAGTGCCTGCGCGAAGTCAGAGGACAGCGGCGCCGGCAGCGGCGGTGCCCCCGCCTCGGCCGCCGCCCAGGTGGTCCAGTCCGCAGCCCCCGGCGGACCCACCTGCACACTGCAGCAATACGGCGGCACGAAGATCGATCTCAAGACCGCGAAGGTCGGCTTCTCCCAGTCCGAGAAGGAGGCGAACCCGTTCCGCATCGCCGAGACCCAGTCCATCAAGGACGAGGCGGCGAAGCTGGGCATCACCAACCTCACGACCACGAACGCGAACTCACAGTTCAACAAGCAGATCAGCGATGTCGAGCAGATGATCGACTCGGGCGTACAGCTGCTGGTCATCGCGCCGCTGAACTCGGACGGCTGGGACTCGGTCTTCGCCAAGGCATCGGCCAAGAAGGTGCCGATCATCACAATCGACCGCAAGATCAATGCGACGCCGTGCAAGGACTACCTGACGTTCATCGGGTCGGACTTCGCCGAACAGGGCAAGCGTGCGGCCGACGAGATGGCCAAGGCACTCGGCAACAAGGGCACCGTGGCGATCCTGCTAGGCGCGCCCGGTAACAACGTCACAACGCTGCGGACCAGCGGATTCAAGGACGAGATCGCCAAGGTGGCGCCGGACGTCAAGATCGTGTTCGAACAGACCGGCAACTTCGCCCGCGAGGACGGCCAGAAGGTCGCCGAACAGCTGCTCCAGTCCAACTCGGACATCAAGGGCATCTACGCCGAGAACGACGAGATGGCGCTGGGCGCGATCGTCGCGCTCAAGGGTGCGGGCAAGAAGGCCGGCGCCGTCAAGGTCGTCACGATCGACGGCACCAAGGGCGCGGTCCAGGCCGTCGCGGACGGTTGGGCCTCCGCGGTGATCGAGTCCAACCCGCGCTTCGGCCCGCTGTCGTTCGAGACCGCGACGAAGTTCTTCAACGGCGAGCCGATCGCGCAGGACATCATCATCCAGGACCGCCAGTACGACGCGAGCAACGCGAAGACGGACATCAGTAGCGCCTACTGACCCGCGAATTACCCCAACGCGGCGGTGCCGCACGTCCCTGAGCTGCGCAAATAGGGTGTGCGACACCGCCGCTTGCCGTTTCGACCACAGTTCAAGACATAGATGCCCGCCTCTTGCTAAGCAATGTTCGGTCCCGTCAATATGTGTTCATGCCGGTGAGCAAATAAAGCTAACTGTTAATTCTTCTGCCTTTCCGCCCGCCGGCCCGCCCCCGCACAGCGCACTTTCTCGTAAGGAGAGAGACGTGACCGCACATCCCCGCTCCGGACGGCTCAGGCGACGCGTCCTCGCCCTGGCCGCGACGGCGTTGGCCGGCTCCCTCGGCACCCTGGTCGTCACGGAAAGTCCGGCCATGGCATTCGCACCCAAGACGCCGCCGCTCACCACGCCCTGGACGAACCAGGTATCCACGTCCAACCCGCTCCCGGAGTACCCGCGGCCGCAACTCATCCGGCCCGACTGGCAGAGCCTCAACGGCATCTGGCAGTTCGCCGGCGCGTCCAGCATCAACAATCCGCCGGCGAACACCAATCTCGGCGAGGAGGTGCTGGTGCCGTACCCGATTGAAAGCGCCCTGTCCGGCATCATGCGCCACCAGGACTACATGTATTACCGGCGGACGTTCACCGTCCCGGCCGGCTGGGCGGGCCGCAACGTGCAGCTCAACTTCGGCGCGGTCGACTGGCAGTCCAAGGTCTGGGTGAACGGCACGCTGCTCGGCACGCACGAGGGCGGCTACGACAAGTTCTCGTACAACATCACCAACGTGCTGCGCGCCGGGTCCAACGAGGTCATCGTCGGTGTCTGGGCGCCCGTGGAGACACAGGACATCCCGGTCGGGAAGCAGCGGATCAACCGCGGCGGCATCATGTACACGCCGTCGTCCGGCATCTGGCAGACCGTCTGGCTGGAGCCCACCAACGCCGCCCGGATCACCCGGCTCGACACCACCCCGAACGTCTCCGCCGGCGCGCTCGACCTCGTCGTGCAAGGCGCGGGCATCAGCGGCCAGGGCGTCACCGCCGAGGTCCTGTCCGGCGGCGCGGTCGTCGGCACGGCCAGCGGCAGCGTCGGCGCGAGCATCCGGGTCCCGGTCCCGAACGCCCACCTCTGGACCCCGGACGACCCCTTCCTGTACGACCTGCGCGTCACCCTGACCGGGACCGGCGGCGGCGACACGGTGGGCGGGTACTTCGGCATGCGCTCGATCGGCAAGGCGATGCTCGGCGGCGTGCTCCGGCCCACGCTCAACGGCAAGTTCGTCTACCAGCTCGGCACCCTGGACCAGGGCTTCTGGCCGGACGGCATCTACACCGCGCCGACCGACACCGCGCTTCGCTTCGATCTCGAGCAGCAGAAGGCCATGGGCTTCAACACGGTCCGCAAGCACATCAAGGTGGAGTCCGACCGCTGGTTCTATTGGGCCGACCGGCTGGGCCTCATGGTGTGGCAGGACATGCCGGCGCTGGCCAGCGGCCGGGAACCTTCGTCGGCCGGCCGGACCCGGTTCGAGAAGGAACTCCGTGCGATGGTCGACCAGCACAAGGGCATCACGTCGATCGTCCAATGGATCCCGTTCAACGAGGGCTGGGGCGAGTACGATGCGGGCCGCATCGCCGACCTGGTCAAGAGCTGGGACCCGACCCGCATGGTCAACCACGACTCCGGCTCGAACTGCTGCGATTCCGACCCCGACCCCGGCAACGGCGACGTGATCGACGACCACCAGTACCTCGGGCCCGGCATCAGCCGCGCGCCGACGTCCACCCGGTACGTCGTCAACGGCGAATACGGCGGCCTCGGCCTCCGCGTACCCGGCCACGAATGGCCGACCAGCGGCAAATTCGCGTACGAATGGCAGCCCGACTCGAACGCGCTGACCAACCGCTACGTGCAGATCACCGGCAACCTCACGAACCTGATCTCGATGAACGGGCTCTCCGGCTCCATCTACACGCAGCCCACCGACGTCGAGGAGGAGCTCAACGGCTTCTACACGTACGACCGGCAGGTGGCCAAAATGGACCTGAACCGGGTGCGGGCGGTGAATCTCCAGGTGCTCGGCACGGCCAACGGCACCACCTTGCCGACCGGCCGGCTGATCTCGTTGCGGGTGACTACGCCGAACTACACCGACCGCTACCTGCGGCACATCAACGGCGTGGCGGTCACCTCGGTGATCAACGCCGGCAGCTCGACCACGGACAAGCAGGACGCCACGTTCTGGGTGCGGGCAGGCCTGTCCAACAGCGCCTGCTACTCCTTCGAGTCGCGCAACTTCCCGGGCCAGTACCTGCGGCACCGCGGCTTCCGGGTCTACATGGAGGCGAACGACGGCGGTAGTACGTACAACGCGGACGCCACCTTCTGCGCCCGGCCCGGCCTCTCCGGCGGCGGCACATCGCTGGAGGCGTCCAACATGGTCGGCTACTACATGCGGCACCGCAACGCCGAGGTGTGGATGGATCAGAACACGGGTGGGTCGTACAACGACGACGCCACCTGGAACGTCGTCGGCGCCTGGTGGAAGAGCGGCGCGGACCTGCCCGTCGGGCAGCGCCGTTCGTTCCGGGTCACCACACCCGGGTACGACACCCGCTATCTGCGCCACCGCGACGGGCTGGCCCGCACGGACGTGATCGACTCGGGCAGTCCGTTGCTGGACCGGCAGGACGCGACGTTCATTGTGCGCGCCGGCTTCGCGGACCCGACCTGCTACTCGTTCGAGTCGGTCAATTACCCGGGACAGTATCTACGGCACTCGGGCTACCGCCTGCAGAAGTCCTCTAACGACGGAAGCACGATCTTCCTTCAGGACGCCACGTTCTGCGCGCAGCCGCCGCGGGGCGGCGGCGGCGGGAACGTCTCGCTCGAGTCCATCAACTACCCGGGCTACTACTGGCGGCACTATGCCGAGGCGGTGTACATCGCCACCAACGGAGGCGGCAACACCTGGGACAACCCGGCCAGCTACAACGCGGACGCGACCTGGTACAACGCGACACCACTGGCATAACCGCGGGAGAGGGGTACGGGCCGGACGGCGCAAGCCGGCCGGCCCGTCCATGTTCGAATATGGCAGTTTTCCGGACGAGGGCTTGACTGAATATGTTGAGAAGTGAGTGAATGCGATCATGACGCTGCTTGAGGTCGTCGATGTCCGGAAGGCGTTCCCTGGGGTACGGGCGCTCGACGATGTCTCGTTCACGCTGCGGGCGGGCCAGGTGCACGCCCTGGTGGGCGAGAACGGCGCCGGCAAGTCCACTTTGATCAAGGTGCTCACCGGCGTCTACCAACCGGACGGCGGCGAGGTGCGCTACCGCGACGAGCAGGTCACCTTCGCGACGCCGATGGACGCCCAGCGCGCCGGGATCTCCACGATCTACCAGGAAGTCAACCTCATCCCGCTGATGAGTGTGGCGCACAACCTGTTCCTCGGCCGCGAGCCACGCAACCGGTTCGGCCTGCTCGACGAAGACCGGATGAACCGCGAGGCGAGCGAGATCCTCCTCCGTTACGGCGTCACCACGGACGTCCGCCGCCAACTCGGCACGCTCGCGCTCGGCGCGCAGCAAATGGTCGCGCTCGCCCGCGCGGTGATGATCGACGCCAAGGTCGTCATTATGGACGAGCCCACGTCATCGCTGGAGCCACGCGAGGTCGAGACCCTGTTCGGCGTCATCCGTCACCTCCACGCCCAGGGAATCGGCATCATCTACGTCAGCCACCGGCTCGACGAGCTCTACCAGATCTGCGACGCCGTCACGATCCTGCGCGACGGCAAGGTGGTGCACACCGGCACGCTCGCCGGCCTCGAACGCATCCGGCTGGTCTCGCTCATGCTCGGCCGGGACATGGCCGAGGTGCGCCGCGAGGGCGCTACCGCGTTCTCCGGCGAGATGACCGGCGACGTCCATGCCGCGCCGGTGCTGCGGGTCATCGACCTGAACAGCCGGCGCAAGCTGCACGACATCAGCTTCGACGTGCGTCCGGGCGAGGTGGTCGGCCTCGGTGGCCTGCTCGGCGCAGGCCGCAGCGAGACCATCAAGGCGATCGGCGGTGCCTACCCGCTGGACGGCGGCGACGTCCAGGTCGACGGCAAGGATCTCAAGCGCCCGACCACAGTGGCCGCGGTCAAGGCCGGCATCGCGATCCAGCCCGAGGACCGCAAGGCCGAGGGCATCGTCGCGGGTCTGTCGGTACGGGAGAACATCGCGCTCGCCGTCCTCCCCCGGATGTCCAAGCTCGGCATCGTCTCCGACTCCAGGATCGACGCGATCGTCCAGAAGTACATGACCCGGTTGCGGATCAAGGCGTCCAGCCCGAACCAGCTCGTCGGCGACCTCTCCGGCGGCAACCAGCAGAAGGTGCTGCTCGCCCGCCTGCTCGCGACCGCGCCTAAGGTGCTGCTGCTCGACGAGCCCACCCGGGGCATCGACGTCGGCGCCAAGGCGGAGGTCCAGTCGCTCATCGACGAGCTCGCCTCCGAGGGGCTCGGCGTCGTACTGGTCTCGTCTGACGCAGAGGAACTCATCGAGGGCGCCGACCGGGTGGTCGTGTTGCGCGACGGCGTCGTCGTCGGCACGCTCACCGGCACCGAGGTGACCACTGAGGACCTGCTCGAGACGATCGCCAGCGCCGCACCGGAGAAGAACAGCCCCGCACCGGAGGACCAGTATGAGCACTGAGGCCGTGGCCACCCGGCCAGCCATCGACATGGCCCGGATCCGGGCCTGGCTGCCCGCGTACGGCGTGTACGCCGCGATCGCGTTGCTGGTGCTCTACAACATCGCGTTCACCCCGAACTTCCTTGCCTGGAGCAACGTCCGCATCCAGCTGATCCAGGTGGCGCCGATCGTCATCGTGGCGCTCGGCATGGCGCTGGTGATCGGCACCGAGGGCATCGACCTGTCGGTCGGCTCGGTGATGGCGCTCGCAGCCGCGCTCATCCCGCTTTACCTCGGGTACGGCGTGGTAGCGGCGATCGCGGTGTCCCTGATCGCGGGCGCGGCGGTCGGCGTCGTGAACGGCACGCTGGTCGCCAAGGTGGGCCTGCAACCGATCGTGGCGACGCTTGCCCTCTTCGTCGGCGGCCGCGGCCTGGCGCTAGTCATCTCCGGTGGCCAGCTCAAGGACGTCCGCAACCCAGACCTGCTGTTCCTCGGCTCCGGCGACCTGGTCGGTCTGCCGGTTCTGGTGTGGACCGCGGCCGCGCTGGTCCTGATCATCGCGTTCGTCGTACGCCGTACCGTCTTCGGCCGCCGCCTGCTCGCGATCGGCGGCAACCGGGCGTCGTCCGAGCTGGCCGGACTGCCGGTGCGCCGGGTGCTCATCACCGTCTACATCGTCTGCTCGGTGCTCGCCTCGATCGCCGGCATCCTCGCGGTGGCGCGCATCCAGTCGAGCGACGCCTCCGCGGTCGGCCTGCTCATCGAGCTTTCCGCGATCACCGCGGTCGTGGTCGGCGGCACGCCACTGACCGGCGGCAAGGTACGGGTGCTCGGCACCGTCGCGGGCGCGCTGCTGATGCAGCTCGTGATCGCCACCATGATCAAGCACAACCTCCGGCCGTCCACGACCGAGATGGTGCAGGCCGTCATCATCCTCATCGCCGTGTACGTGGCCCGAGAAAGGAAGACCCGGTGACGCAGGGAATCATGTCGGACCCGGAGGCGCCGGCCGCGGTGGTCGCCGCCGACGTGCGCCGGGCCGAACGCACCGACCGGATCGTCGGGCGCATCCAGCGCCAGGGTGCGCTCGCCGTGCTCGTCGCGGTGGTGATCATCGCGGCCATCGCGTTCCCGAACTTCCGCAGCTTCGACAACACGGCGACAATCCTGGTCGCGGCCGCGCCGCCGATGCTCATCGCGCTGGGCATGACGTTCGTGATCATCACGGGCGGCATCGACCTGTCGGTCGGGTCGCTCTACGTGCTCGGCGGCGTCGTCTCCGCGTACGCATCGCAGTGGGGTCTGCTGCCCGCGTTCCTCGCACCGCTCGCGGTGTGCGGGGTGATCGGGGTGGCCAACGGGCTGCTGATCGCGTACACCCGGATGGCACCGTTCATCGTCACGCTGGCCGCGCTGCTCGGCGCGCGCGGCCTGATGCGTGCGATCAGCGATGAGGGCTCGACCACATACTTGGTCAAGAACAGCACCTTCCGGACGTTCGGCAGCGGCTCCTTCCTCGGCATCGGGTACCCGGTATGGCTGGTCGCGGTCATCGTGCTCATCGGGATCGTCATGCTGTCCCGGACCAGGTTCGGCCGCGCCGCGTACGCGGTCGGCGGAAACCAGGACGCGGCCAGCCTGATGGGCGTTCCGGTCCGCCGTACGCAGATCTGGGTCTATGTCATCTCCGGCCTGCTCGCCGGCCTGGCCGGCGGGATCAACGCGGCGAAGCTCGGCTCCGGCGTCACGGTGCTCGGCACGGGCATGGAGCTCGACGCGATCGCCGCCGTAGTGATCGGCGGCACGCTGCTCACCGGCGGTGCGGGCACCATCGCGGGCACGATCGCGGGCGTGCTGCTGCTCGGCGTGATCCAAAACATGATCAACCAGGTGGGCAACCTGAACTCCAGCTACCAGCAAGTGATCAGCGGCGCGTTCCTGGCCGTGGTCGTAGTGGCCCAGACTTACCTGGCCCGGATGCGCCGCGTGACATGATTCCTTGGTGAGGCCCACGTTCGTCTACGACGGTGACTGCTCCTTCTGCACGTCCTGCGCGCACTTCATCGAGCGCCGCATCCCGTCCCGCGCCACGGTGGTGCCGTGGCAGTTCGCCGATCTCCGTTCTCTCGGCCTTACCCAGGCGCAGGCCGAGGAGGCGGTGCAATGGGTGGCCGCGGACGGCACGATCGCCTCCGGGCCGGACGCGATCGCGTTGCTGCTGCGCGACGCCGGGCGGCTGTGGGGGTTCGCGGGCCGTACGCTGCAGTCACGCTTGGTGCGGTTGATGGCCTGGCCCGCGTACCGCTGGATCGCGGACCACCGCCACCTCCTGCCGGGCGGGACGGCGGCCTGCTCGCTGCCGCAGGCCGAGCGCGACAAGCTGTACGGCCGCACCGCACAGTCGTGAGGTCGAGTCGGCCGCTCGGTGTCGTTGACCGTCGAGTCGTCGAGGTTTGTGGCTGCGACCACGCTCACGGCTTAACTAGGTTCACGCTAACGCAACAGACCACACGTCCCCGTATCCGGGATACTCCGACCGCGATGTCGGCCTATCCACCTCAACGTCGCCTGAGCCGTCGTCCGGCTCAGTTCGATGTAGGACGTAGACGTCCGTCAATGGACCTTGGCGGTCCCCAACACGTGGCCGGAGATGTCCGCGACCGCGATCGCACTCACGTTTCGCAACTGGATCGAGCTGGCGCCGATCACCTTCGCGTTACCGCTCGGCGTCGGACCCCACACCGCCGCCTGCTGGACCTCGCCGCTGGTGTTCCGGACCTGGCAGATGAACGGCCCGTCGCCTTGCAGCCGGCTCACGTCCAGGGAGACGGAGACGCCCCACACCTTCGGCGTCAGCACCGCCTCGCCGGACAACCCGCTGCCGGCCGCGGACACGAACCGGGCCGTGACGAGCTGCGGACTGGGCAGCGCCTGCGGTGGCCGCGTACCGCGGTCGCTGGTCAGGACGCCGAAGCCGATCGCGGCGGCGATCAGGACGACCGCGGCGGCGGCCAGCCAGCGGATGCGGGCGACCCGGTTCTCCCGGGACCGCTCGGCTCGCATCTTGCGAAGCAGGCTCTCGATGCGCTCGGGGCTGGGCTTCGCCGACATGGCGAGCGCGATGGGACCGGCCGTGCCGTTGGCGCGCTGCGCCTCCGGCAAGCGTTGCAGCAGTTCGGGTATGGGTGCCAGCCGCTCCAGCTCGGTGCGGCATTCGTCGCAGTCGAGCAGGTGGGCGTCGAGCCGGTCGGTGTCCGCTTCGTCGAGGCCGCCGAGCAGGTAGCCGCCGAGCAGCCGGCGCACCTCGTCGTGGTCGGTACTCATCGGAGTACCCCCATCTCCTCGAACGCGGTACGCAGCGCACGGACCGCGTAGTACGCCCGTGATTTGACCGTCCCCTCGGGCACGGACAGCTTCCGCGCCGCGTCCGCGACGCTCTGTCCCTGGTAATACATGGCCTTGACGACCGCCTGGTGATCGGGCGAGAGCCGCTCGAGCGCCTCAGCCACCAGCCAGCCCTCGACCAACTGGTCGACGTTGTCCGCCGACGGCGCGGCGGCGACGGCAGCATCGTCCGCGACCAGGTGCGGGCGGCGTTGCTCGGCCCGCCAGGCGTTGGTGACCACGTTACGGGCGATGGTCAGCAGGTACGAGCGCGTACGGCCCGGCTCGGTGTCTAGATGATCGATGTGTTTCCAGGCGCGCAGCAGCGTCTCCTGAACGAGGTCCTCCGCCTTGTGCCGGTCGTGCACGTACCGGGAGATGAAGCCGAGCAGGACCGCGTAGTGCTCGTTGTAGAGCGCGGTCATCAGCTCCTCGTCGGGGCTCACCCGTCTCTTCATCCCGCGGTCCCCTCGTCGGCGCTCCCCTGGTTGTACACCGTGGCATCGGGGCCGGTTCGACTGACCCGCACAAGAACGATGCCCGGTCCCCCCACCGGGGACCGGGCATCATCAGCCGTCGGGCGTCAACAGACGCCGGGCCCGCCATACCGGAACGTTCGGTTGCTGAGCTGCTGCACCGGATAGATACCGCCGATGGCACGGGTGGTGACCTGCGGATCCGGCCCGTTCAGCTGCCCTATGCTGCCGAACCGGGCGGCGGAGTAGTCGTACGCCGGGACGCCATTGCCCATATCGGTGCAGGGCGTGAGGCTGGACGCCGCGACCTCACCGAAGAATTGCTGCAGGCCACTGCGGGTGTACCTGCCGCCCCAGAGTTCGTCGGGGAAGTAACCGATCCACTCGGAGTCGTACGCGACCCACCACCCGCCGTTCGCGTGCTGGATGCCGAACTGCTTCACCGCACCCACCGGCAGCGTGTCGCCGGGCGTGGTGGTCTGGCTGTACTGCTTCCAGCCGCAGGCGTTGTAGCAGCTCTCGGTCCGGTCGACCCAGTGGTAGACGAACAGGTGCGGGTCGGAGTCGCCGTTCACGGTCCGGTCGACACTCCACCCGACTTCGACGATCTGCTGGCTGTCGGCAGACTGCACGGAGATCTCGGCGAGCGTGTGATAGTCGCCACTAGCCAGGTGCGGCTTGCCGATGACGAGGTTGGCGTACGCGCCGTCCGATTCGGCGACCTGGTATCCGACGTTGTAGAAGAAGTTGACCGGGTTGTCGGTGACCGGCACGGGGTCTTCAGCCAGCGCCCCGGTCGCCGGCGGCATCGGAGGCTGGATGGACGTCGTCTCCTCCCGGACACCGCCGGTGCTCCAGCTGCGACCCTTCGGCGCCCACTCAGGGTCCGGCACGAGCGACCCGCTGGTGTCCTTCGGCGCGACGTCGGCCCCCTCCGCCGCGACCTCCGCGCTGGTGGCGCCGGGCGTACCCGTGTCGAGCTTCTCGGGGCGGGTACCCCACGGCAGGAGCGCCGGGGGCGCATCGACGGCGTCGGCCGCATCGGTCGACGTGGCAGGTGGCGCTGCGGGCGCGTCGTCCGCGTTCGCGCTGAGGATCGACACGACTCCGACGGAGCCGATTACGGCTGCGGTGAGGCCGGCGGCTAATAGCCCGCGGCGTGAGATCGACACGTGTCCGTCCTCGTTCATCGGGGGGTCGGAGGCGGTGGCGAGGTCCTCCGGCACCGGCTCTCGGCGGCGACGCTGACCATATAACGTTCTCGATTGCAGATGCACGGCCTGAACAGCCATTCCGCCTTAACGGCTGAGGCGGTGGGCCGATCCGGTGATGTCTCGCTCAATATCCTCCACGGAGCGTGTTCGCGCCGTCGCGGAGGGCCGTTTTCATTTGTCGTTCGGAAAGAGGCAAAGTGGTGCGAGGCTCTTTCGGGTCTACCGTGGGGACATGGCCGGGATGCGGGTGCTGTCGCTTACGGGCGACAAGGTCGAGACGCACGATGTGTCCGAAGTCGAGGCGCTGTTGAAGCAGGACGACATGCTCGTCTGGGTGGACGTTCCGGAGTGCAGCGACGAGGCCGTGCGGTTGCTGACCGATGTGCTGAAGTGCCATCCTCTCGCCGTCCGCGACTGCATGCAACGAAATCGGGTGCCAAGGGTACGGATCTACCCGCATCAGCAGTTGTTGATCATGCATGGACCGGAACGCGGTCCCTCCGGACATGTCCATTACATCGAATTGGATCAGATAATCGGCGACAAATATCTCGTCACCGTGCACGGTCCTCTCAACCCGGCGGTGAATCCGGAAGTCGCTCTCGTTCATCGAGGAGCTCACCCGCGACGTGTGGCAGCTCGAGCAGCGGGTCACCGGCGGCCACATGGGCAATCCCGAAGAGTTCCTGGAAGAGCTGTTCCAGGCCCGGCACGGACTGCTGGCCGTACGCACCATGGGCGCGCTCGGCGCCGAGGTCTACGGCCGGGTCGCGGCGCTCGAGCAGAAGGTCCCCGCCGACGACCTGCCGCTGGTCACCGACGTGGTGGACCAGCTCACCCGGATCCGGGGACTGGCCGACGGCGAACGCGAACACCTGCAGGGTGTCATCGAGTTCTACCGAGCCCGCGCCGAGACGAAGATGACGATCGCGGCCGAGCGGCTCGCGGTCATCGCGGTGGTCACGCTGCCGATCACCGCACTCTCATCGGTCTACGGCATGAACATCATCGTGAACGACCACACGCGCATACCCGATCTGATCGTGGTCCTGTCGGTCATGGTCGTCATGTCCACGATGCTGCTCACCTGGGCCAAGCGTCGCGGCTGGTGGTGAGGGATAGCGCCGCCTCGAGGTGATCGGCGCGGTCGTCTGTTGAGTGTGGACACCCTGAGGACCGCCGCAGCCACGAGGATTGCCCGTCGCTGCGAATTTGCGTTCGGTCGCCGAACACCGAGCCGCCGTCGACCTATGATCGCGTCATGACGGCCGTAGGAATGCCGGCACGGCTGGCCGAAGCCGCCATCGCGGTGCGAGCCGCGGTCCGGGAGGAGTCGGTTCCCCCCAGGCTCGACGAGGCGACCTACCTGCGCACGCAGAGGATGTACGAGGCGCACAGCGATCAGCGGGTCCGCATCGCCCAGTGGCTGTGCGATCGCCTACCGCCCCTGCCGTCCGGCGGGCGGTTGAGGGTGCTCAGCATCGGTTGCGGCGACGGCACGCTGGACGTGGCCTTGGCCGCCACCCTTGTCGAACGTGGCAAGCGGCTCGACTACATCGGCATCGAGCCCAGCGCGGCGGCCGGCGAGACCTTCCTCGAGCGCCTCGGCGAACTGCCGGACGTCAACCCCACGCTGGTCAATTCGATCCTGGAGGACGCCGTTCTTGACGGCTGGTTCGACCTCGTCGTGGCGATCCACTCGCTCTACTACGTCCGCGACCTGCCGGGTCAGCTGCGACGCCTCATCGGCGGGGTCCGTGCGGGCGGATCATTGATCGTCATGAACGCGCCACTACTCGGGCTGAACCAACTGGTGGAGGCGCTGGCGCCGGCCGGCGACGGCACCAGTCTCACCTACAGCGACGAGGTCAGCGACATCCTCGACGGGCTCGGATGCGTCGCGAGGCGGGAACGCATCGATGCGGCGCTGGACGTGTCACCCTGCCGCGATCTGCGGTCCGACGTCGGGCGGGACATCCTTCAATTCCTCACCCACGCCGACCTGGACACGGTGTCACCGAGATTCCACCAGGCGCTGGTCGACTACCTGCGGGCCATCGCGTTCGTGCCGGGCGGCACGCTGGTACCTCATCCGGTGGACGTCTTCGTGGTCAGCAACTTCGCGAGAGGCGTGTCCCGCGTCAGTCCCCGCACGTAGACCCACCCCTCGCACCGGCACGGCTCCGCGCAGTCGGAGCACCCGCCGGGCGGCGGCGGCACGTTGAGGAGACGGCCGAGCAGGCGGAATCCCTCGGTCCGGAACAACCGCCCCGCGCGGTCGCTCGGGCGCATCCGGCCATCGGGGTCGGCGGCCGGTGCCGCGCCGGCCCAGTCGACGCCGCGGGGTGCGACATCGGTGAAGACGTCGTCCTGGATGCCGCCGTCGCCGTCGTGGCCGGTGGCACGCCAGACGACGGTCAGGATCGCGGTGCAGGATCGCCGCCCGAGTAGATCGGTCGCCGCCCGGATCAGGTCGGTGGCGACGCCCTGGCCCCGGGCGTCCTCCAGAACCGCCACGGCCAGGATGGTGCCCGTACGGTGCAGCGCCAGGTTGCCCTTCTGCTCGTCGGATCGGGTGGTCCGGTCCAGGGCCGACAGGTCGATGACCGGCTGGGCATCGAGCAGGAGCGCACCGACGACGCGGCCGTCGACCCAGGCGCCGAGAACGACCTTGCCGGCCGCCTCGCTCAACGCCTCGTCGAACGTGGCGCCCGCCGCGTAGCGCGAGCCCAGGAACTCGCCCAGCACGGCACGGCAGGTGTTCCCTTCCGGCATTTTCGCCGTGACCACCGCTATCCGCGGACGCAGCAGGCGTCGCCAGACGTAGCGACCGGACACGAGCCGGCGCAGCGTCGAGTCGTACCCGGCGTAGAACCCGCGGTAGAGGCCCGGCGTGACGGGATCGGGCTCCAGGAACACGACGCCCTTGGCGGGGTCGTTCGGGTTGAGGCGTCCGTACGTGCCGAAGATCGATCCGTTCGGCGCGACCTTGGCGCGGGTGTCGGTGTTGCGGCCCTTGAGCAGGTCAAGGCCGTCGGCCGTGACGTCGGCGCCGCGTTGCCGGATGCGCAGCGGAGCCTTGACCCAGATCGTCCGGCCGTCCTGGACATCCTCGAAGTAGGACAGATAGGCGCCCGCCACCCGGAACTTCCGCTGGAACGTGTATCGGCGAACTTTGCGGGTGACCAGGGCCCAGCAGAACGACAACACGCCGATGATGATCGCGACGACGAAGTTGACCTGGAACTCTTCGATAGGTGGCATGCACTGGCCTCTCGGCAACGATGCTGGCCGGCGGGTCGGCCGCGGTGACGCCCTGGTTACCGAGAGGCTACCGAGGTGGGCAAGCGCATATCTACTTCGGACGGGGAGACGAGCCCTTCGTCATCGACATGCCCGACCCCGCGACCTGTCGCAGGACTGGGGCGGACCGCACCTCGCCGGCGTTCTCGCCGTGCATTGTGGCCCGGGCGTGGTGGCGGCGGCGCTGATGGTCTGGGTCATCGTCCGCCGCCGCCACGCGACGGCCTAATGGCCGACGGCCTCCGGGCGGGCCTTGCGCGGTAGCAGGAAGGCCGTCGCGAACGCCAGCAACAGGAGCAGGAACGCGACGCCCAGCGTCCGTACCGTCGTGTCGATGAAGCCCGCACGCACGGCGGTCTGGACGTACTCCCCAATCGCGGTGTCGACCTGCGCAGACCCGGCGTGGACGACCGCGCCGGGCAGCAGCCCGACGAAGATCGTCCCCAGTACGGCGATGCCGAACGCCCCGCCGAGCTGCTGCACCGACGTGAGCGCGCCGGACGCCGAACCGGTCTCCTCGTCGTCCACGCCGGCCAGCACGATGTCGAAGAACGGCGCCATCGCGAGGCCCATCCCGGCGCCCAGGAAGACGAGCGCGGGGATCAGCTCGTACGGGCTGATCCCCGCGCCCGCCGACCGCACCGTGATCGCGACGCCCGCGTGCCGGCCATCATCGTCGCCGTGCCGATGAGCAGCAGCTTGCGGCCGAGCTTCTCGCTGAGCCCGGAGCCGGCCGCGATGAATCCGGCCACCGTACCCAACGCCTGCGGCAGCGTGGTGAGACCGGCCTTGAGCGGCGAATAGCCCAGCCCGGCCCGATCTGCAGGTAGAGCGTGAGGATCAGGCCGGTACCGACAAGCGCGGCGAAGAAGACCAGCCCGGGCACCAGCCCGCCGGTGAACGCGCGCTTGCGAAACAGGCTCGGCGTGACGAGCGGGTCCAGCCCCTTCCGCTCGCGACCAGCCTCGAACGCGCCGAACCAGGCGAACACGACGATCCCGAGCGCGAGCATGACGAAGATCCAGACCGGCCACCCCATCTCGCGGCCCTGTACGAGCGGGTAGAGGAGTAGGAACGCACCCGCCGCGGCCAGCAGCATGCCGAAGAGGTCGAGTCGCGGCGTGCGTTCGCTGCGAAACTCGGGAAGGAATTTGACCGCGCCGAGGATCGCGAACAGGCCGAGCGGCAGGTTGATGAAGAAGATCATGCGCCAGCCGGAGCCGAAGTAGTCGGCGCCGACGAGCCAGCCGGCGAGGATCGGGCCGCCGACCGCGGACAGGCCCATCACCGGCCCGAACGCCCCGAACGCCTTGGCCTGCTCCTCGTCGGAGAACATCTGCTTGATCATGCTACGCCCACGTCGCCAACAAGGAGGAGCTGCTCCAGCTCATGTTCGATCGGATGTGCGGTGACGTGCCGATCCCCGAGCCCGATCCGGAGCACTGGCAGGAGCAGATCAAGCAGCTGGCCCGAGATGGGTACGCCGCGATGGTCGCGCACGGCGACCTGGCGCGCGCCGCGCTCGCCACGATCCCCAGCGGCCCGAACGCGATGCGGGTCTCCAACGCGATGCTCGGCATCATGCTTTCCGGCGGCCTGCCGCCGCAGGTCGCGAGCTGGGCGCTGGATCGGATCTTCCTCTACATCGTCGCGGACGCGTACGAAAGCTCGCTGTACCGGGCGCGGATCGGGGCCTCGGAGCAGGACATCGCGGCGTACTTCGACGTGTTCACCGAGCAGCTCGCGGCGTACTACGAGGCATTGCCCGCCGACCGCTATCCCCATCTGCGCAAGCACGCCCGCGACCTGGTCAGCGGCGACGGCATGCAGCGTTTCGAGTTCGGCCTCGACATGCTCATCGATGGACTGGCCAGGTACGTGGCAAGGTAGGGCAGGCGCTTTGTCAGCTTTCGGGCGACGTACGACCCGGATAAGCGACGCCTATCGGTCAGCGGGATTGGCACGGGAAACAAACGGTCGATACTGATGGCATGAATGTCGGGATCGCGGCGGACAGGCGCCTCCCGGTGCCCGTCACCACCTTCGGTCCGCTCGCGTTACTGGCCCACCGCGTGCACCGGCTGGCGCACTCCGGACGCTGCCACGAGGCCCTCGATGCCGCCGACGCGTACCTGGTTGTCGCCCGCGCGGTCGGCGACGCGAAGACCGTCCCGTTCCTGATCCAGGGCAAGATGTACGCCCTGCTGAACATGGGCCGGATCCCGGAGGCCACGCTGCTGGGCCGGCAACTCCTGCGCCTGCACCACGCCAGCGGCAACGTGCTGGGCGAAGCGAAAGTCCTGTGCGACCTCGCCCAGCTGGACGTGTTGAGCGCCCGCTACGTCGACGGCATGCGCAACCTGGCCCGTGCCGGCGCCCTGCTCGACGGCACCACGGGCGACAGCGACCGGCGCCGCTCCGCGCTCTGCTCGTTCGCCGAGGCCGCCACCGCCGCGGAGATGTACGAGACGGCGGCCGCCGCGTACGAGGATCTCAGCAGCGCCTCGCCCGCATTCGAGCTGGTGCACGCCGTGACACTGCTGTACTGGGGACTACGCCTGGGGCACGTGGGGCGCAGCGACGAGGGCGCGACACGGCTGCGTCGAAGCGCCGCGATCACCCGGCGCCGGGTCGAGATGCGCACCGACGACTTCCGGAGCGGCGCGATGCTCGCCCTCGCGCTCGCCAAACTCGGCGAGGTCATACCCGCCGAGAAGCTGGCCCGCGACGCGATCATGCCACTACGCGCCGACGAGAACTTCCAGTACGCCCGGATGGCGCACCTCGCGCTCGGCATCAGCCTGCGGGCTCAGGGCTCGCTGCTCGAGGCCCGGCGCGAGTTGGTAGCCGCCCGCGAGCTCTGCGACCTCAGCCCCCGCCCGGACGAGCCGCCGATCATCCGCTTCGAGATGGCCTTGACCGCGCTCGAGCTCGACGGCAGCCAGTCCAGCCGCGACCTTTTCGACACGGTCGAGGCCCAGGTACGCGAGCTGTGGCGGATGCGCCTGCTGAGACTCGCGATGCTGCGCCAGGCACGCCAACGCGAGGAACTGGACGCGGCCCGCAGGCGCGCCGAGCGCGAGATCCTGCGGGACCCGCTCACCGGCCTGGGCAACCGGCGCCGGTTCGACCTGCTGCTCCACCACATCGACGCGGGCCAGATCGGGCTGCCGCTCGCGCTTCTGCTGGTCGACATCGACCACTTCAAGGCCGTGAACGACGCCTACTCCCACATCGCCGGCGACCGCGCGCTGCGCGAGGTGGCGGGGATCCTGCGCGCCCACTGCCGCGCCGAAGACGTCCCGGTCCGCTACGCCGGCGACGAGTTCACCATCTTCCTGCGCGGCGACGCGTCCGTCGGGCGCGAGGTGGCGGAGCGCATCCGCGCCGCGGTAGCCAAGGCCGACATCCTCCCCGGCGTACGCCTGACCGTCAGCGTGGGGATGGCGGTCCTGTCCGACGGCATGACCGGCGACGACCTGTTCCGGGTCGCCGATGAACGTCTCTACGCCGCCAAGTGGAGCGGCCGCAACGCGATCGCGGCGTAGGCGCGTACACGCCGCGTCGATCGGGCTGCTTTTCGCAGGTGAGGCAATTCGTGGCGCCTTCCATTGACGGTCGACTATATCAGCGGTTTGTTAACAGACATGTCGAAGTTGTTGCGCAGAGTGGCAACGCTCTCGGTTGTCGTCGTCGGGGCGCCCCTTCTTCACGCTCCCGCGGCCCAGGCCGCCACGGTCGTCTGCAACCGGTACTGCGACGGTCGCGACCCCGCGCTCGCGCCCAGCGACCGCGTCCCGGTCGCCAGCACGCTATACGGCCGCACAGTCAAGGTGCACGTGAACGACACCGACGCGATGGCATGGGCGTCGGTGGAGGGCGGCCGGGCCAGCGACGAAGTCTGGCTGGACCGCTCGTGGGACGGCGGCCGTACCTGGCCGGACGGCAGCAAGCTGGGCGATACCACGATCCCGGCCGGCTGGACCGGGTGGCGCACGCTGATGTTCAACGTCGACGACTGGACCGCCCTCGGGGTCGGCGCGCTACGGGCCTGCGGCAAGGCCGGCGACCGGCCCGAGATCACCTGTACGCCGTGGACCCGCAGCACGTGGAACGCCTGGGATCGGCGGACCGCCGCGGCGACCGCGCTGATGATGCGCTTCGACCGCGGCACCGGGCTCTTCGACACGAACGGCTGGTGGACCGGCGCGAACGCGCTTACCGCTCTCATCGACAACATCCGGCGCAGCGGCATGCACAGCTACGAGTACGCGATCGCGATGGCGTACGACAAGCAGATCAACGCGGCGAAGGGCCAGTTCCGCAACGACTACCTCGATGACACCGGCTGGTGGGGGCTCGCCTGGGTGGCCGCGTACGACCTGACCGGCGACAGCCGTTACCTCAACACGGCCCGCGCCGACGCGGACTACATGTTCAGCTACTGGGACTCGCGATGCGGCGGCGGCGTGTACTGGAGTACCGCCCGTACCTACAAGAACGCCATCTCCAACAGCCTCTACATCCAGCTCGACGCGGCGCTGTCGCGGCGGATCCCGGGCGACACGGTGTACCGGCAGCGGGCGCAGGCGGGCTGGGCGTGGTTCCAGAGCACGGGCATGCTGAACAGCTCGAATCTGGTGAACGACGGCATCAGCATGAGCACGTGCCGCAACAACGGTGACGTCACGTGGACCTACAACCAGGGCGCGTTGATGAACGCACTGGTCCAGCTCAACAAGGTGACCGGAGACGCGAACGTGCTCGCCACCGCACGGCGGATCGGCGACGCCATGGTCAACAGCAGTTACCTGTCACCGGGCGGGATCCTGCGGGAACCCAACGAGAGCGCTACGTGCAGCGGAGACGGGGCATCGTTCAAGGGAGCGGCGATCCGCGGGCTCGGCGTGCTGAACGCGGCGACCGGCGGAGCGTACAACGGCTACCTGCAGCGCAACGCGGACAGCAATTACACCAGCAACCGCGACACGCTCGACGCGTACGGCAGCCACTGGGCCGGGCCGTTCGTGCCCACCAACCACAGCTGCCAGCACAGCGTCCTGGATCTGTTGAACGCGGCCCCGTGACGCGCTTCCGGCCTCAACCGGGCCGACCCCCGCGCAGCGCGGCCATGACGGCCGCCGTCAGCCTGTCCAGGTAGTCGTCGCTGATCGGCGTCCGGGCCACGGCCAGGCGCCAGTACAGCGGCCCCAGGATGAGGTCGACGGCGATCTCCGGGTCGGCGTCGGGGGGCAGCTCGCCCCGGGCCACGGCCTGGCCGACGAGTTTGTCCCCGACGGACTGCTGGTGCGTGCGCAGCGCCCGCTGCAGCGTCTCGGCGATCTGCGGATTACGGGACGCCTCGGCCATCAGATCCGGGATGATCTGCGACGCGATCCGGTGCTGTAGCGCCTTGCTGACGATCATCACGAGCAGCTGGAGGTCGCCCGCGAAGCTCCCCGTGTCCGGCAGCGGTACGGCGCGGCCGGCCACGTCAGAGACAATCTCGAGAACCATCTCCAGTTTGTTGTTCCACCGGCGGTAGATTGCGGTCTTGCCGACGCCGGCCCGGCGGGCCACCGCCTCGATGGAAAGGCGGCCGTAACCGACCTCCGCGAGCTCGTTCATCACCGCGTTGCGGATCGCCACGGTGATGTCCACGCGGAGAACCGCAGCTCCGGCCGGTGCGCGTTTCGCTGTCGCCACGTGGGCAATATAACGCAACGACGTAACGGTTGCGTTCCACCGTTCGGTCGACTACCGTCGGCGTGACGTCGATACGACTGCGTTTCATCGGCGAAAACCTGGTTACTGTGTTTGACGCGCATGTCCCTCGGGTCCACGGGATACCGCCGGACCGACCAGATCGGAGCGCCACCCCATGTCCCAGACGGCTGTCGCCCGGACCGACACCGGCGAGTCGCTCAAGGAGCTGGCCCACCGGCATGGCCTGAGCTCGGCCGGCGCATTGCCGAGCCTCATGGCCTACACGAAGCAGATCTGGGCGTACCGGCATTTCATCACGTCGTACGCCAACGCCCGCGTGTCCTCGTCGCTGGGCACCACCCACCTCGGCATGTTCTGGCAGGTCCTGACGCCGCTGTTCAACGCCGCGGTCTACTACGTGATCTTCGGCGTCATCCTGAACACGAAGAGCGGCGTCGGCAACTTCATCGCGTACCTGTGCACCGGCGTGTTCATCTACGGCTTCACCTCGGCGGTCGTGTCGGCCGGGGTCCAGTCGATCACGTCCAACCTGGGCCTGATCCGGGCGCTGCACTTCCCCCGCGCCAGCCTGCCGATCTCCATCGTGCTGGTCGAGGTCCGCAACCTGATGGCGTCGATGCTCGTGCTGATCGCCATCGTGCTGATCACCGGGGAACCCATCACCCTCGAGTGGCTGCTGATGGTGCCGGCCCTGCTGCTGCAGACCATCTTCAACGCCGGCCTCGCCATGTTCGGCGCCCGCGTGGGTTCGAAGCTGATCGACGTCAAAAACCTGATCCCGTTCATCATGCGGATCTGGATGTACGGCTCGGCCGTGCTCTATCCGGTCCAGCGGTTCACCGACCACCTCCAGGGCTGGAAGCTGCATCTCGTACTGGCGAATCCGCTGCTGGTGTACATCGAGCTGATGCGGCACGCGCTGATGGAGAACGTCAAGCTGGCCGGCTCGCCGCGGCTGCTGTGGACCGAGGCCGTAGCCTGGGCCGCCGTGGTCGGCATCATCGGATACATCTTCTTCTGGCGCGGAGAGAAGGGCTACGGCCGTGGCTGAGGAGCGCGTACCGACGATCATCGCCCACAACGCACACGTCGTCTACCGGATCGTCGGGGCCACCACGCCGGGCTCGGGGAGCCCGCTGGCCAGCTTCAAGCGGCTCGTCACCGGTACCAAGTCGGCGGCCATCCGCGAGGTGCACGCGGTCAAGGGCGTCAGCTTCATCGCGTACCGCGGCGAGGCCATCGGCCTGATCGGCAGCAACGGCTCGGGCAAGTCGACGCTGCTGCGCGCGATCGCCGGCCTTATTCCCGTCGAGCGCGGCGGCGCCATCTACGCCGCCGGACAGCCGTCGTTGCTGGGCGTCAACGCCGCGCTGATGAACGACCTCTCCGGCGAACGCAACGTGGTGCTCGGCTGCCTCGCCATGGGCATGACGCCCGCCGAGGTGAAGGCCAAGACCAAGGACATCATCGACTTCTCCGGCATCAACGAGCGCGGCGACTTCAGCTCGCTGCCCATGCGGACGTACTCCTCCGGCATGGGCGCCCGGCTCCGCTTCTCCATCGCGGCCGCCAAGAAGCACGACGTGCTTCTCATCGACGAGGCCCTGGCCACCGGCGACGCCAAGTTCCGCCGGCGCAGCGAGCAGCGGGTCCGCGACCTACGCGAGGAAGCGGGAACGGTCTTCCTGGTCAGCCACAGCGAGCAGTCCATCCGGGACACCTGCGAGCGGACGATCTGGCTCGAGTCGGGCGTGATCCGCGCGGACGGCCCGACTGAGGACGTGATGCAGGAGTACGAGGCCTACATGCGCAAGTAGGCCCCGCACTCCCGGTGATCAGACCACCGACAGGTGTACGTGGTTGGTGTGGTCGCTGGACGGGTCGCCGTTGCCCCTGGTGTAGGCCTTCCATCCGCTGCTCGGCAGCCAGATCCGCCGGAACCAGATGACGTACAGCACACCGAGCCGGCTCGAGTTGTTGATGAAGAAGTTCGCCAGCCGGTTGCCGTAGTCCTTGCTGCTGCCCGTGGCGACGCCGCCGAAGCCGTTCTGGTCGGCCGCGAAGTCGCAGGCTCGGCCCAACGGATGCTCCCCGCTGTTCTGCTGCCGGAAGCAGGCCACGAAGTGTCTGAACCCGGCGCGCTGGGCCTGCTGCATCGCGTGCAGCATGCGCGGCGTGATGCAGCCGGAGGTGGTCGGGTCGTTGACGCTGCACGACTCGGGCGAGAAGCCGCCGCTGGAGTTGCGCGGCGCCGGGATTGCGATGGCGCTGTTGCCACCGTCGCTCGGTGAGCTCGCGTTCTGACCGGCGTTCGCGGCCTTGAGCGCGTTCTCGGCCTGCGCCTTGCGCTTGGCCATGGTGTTGAGTTGCTTCTGCTGGTCGCGAATCTCGGCGTCGATCGCGATCTTCGCTTGCGCCTGTTGGGTACGGGCTTCCTTCAGCGCACGCAGCGCGTCGTTCTGCTGGACCGCCATCGACTCGAGCGCCTCGGCGCGGTCCAGCAGGCTGCCGGCCGACGATGCGGTGATCAGCGCGCTCATCGGCCCGAGCCGCCCGGTCCGGTACGTCTGCTGGGCGATCACGTCGAGCGCCGCCTGCCGGGGTCCGAGCTCGGTGTCGATCGCCTTGAGCTTGGCGGCCAACTCCTGCTGGCGCTTCTTGGAGTGGGCGAGCGCGTCCCTGGCCTCGATGAAACCGCGGGACGCGGCCGCCAGCTGGTCGGTCAGCGATTTGGAGCCGCCCTCGCCGTCGTCGCCGGTACCGCCGGGGGCCGCGAGCGGACGGGGACTCGCCGAAGCCGGCACCGCCGCGGCGACGACCAGTCCGGATGCCGCGACCACCAGCGCGAGGACCGCGGCTAATCGTCGCCGGACAGGTTTGTCCTTCACGTGCGTTCCTTCCGGTCGGCCGCCGACCGGGTTAGCTGACGGGTTCGGGACGGAAGCGATCCCTACCGCTGGCGCGGATTCACCCCACTACCTGGGTTTGGTTCCCCGGCTCGCCGCGAGCGGCGATTAGGCGGCGGTCGCCGTTGGCACCTCCGTGGCGCCGTACAGAACGGAGACCGTGACGAAGACTACCGATGAATCGAGAAATTGACAGGGGTAGCACTCTTGGCAACCAAATCACCACATTGAGTTAGCTCGACCACGGAACGAGTGCAACGACTCACATTGATGGACGGTTCCGGCCACACCGTTACGGATAGTCGTTGCGCCCTAACGCTTTTCGCTCTGTTCGCCGTACTGATACACGGTGAATTCTCAGGTAAGCTAGCCGCCGGTCACTGCCCGAAAGGCACAACCCCCGATGTGCCGGCAGGCCGCCGCCCAATCGCCGCGAGGCGAGCCGGGGAACCACCGTTCGTTGGGGTGAATCCGCCCGCAGGGGCCGGTAGGGATCGCTTCCGTCCCGAACCCGTCAGCTAACCCGGTCGGCGGTAACGTGGAAGGAACTTGGATGACGGCAAGACCCCGCCGGTGGCTGGTCCTGGCCCTGGCACCGCTGGTCGCGACGACGGCGATGCTGATCGCGTCCGCCTCGCCGGCGAGCGCCGATCCCGACGGTACGTCCGCGACCGCGGACGACGGCAAAGACAACCCGCTGCTGAACGACGTCCTCGACTCCACCGGACGCCGGTACCTCGCGGCCAAGGCGGCGGTGGCGAAGTCGACGAAGACGCAGCTCACCCTCGCCATCGAGGTGAAGAACGCGGAGACCCAGCGCGACGCGCTACTCCCCCAGGTGGGAGCGGTCGCGGCCCAGCAGTACCGCACGGGTGGCGTGAGCACCGCGAGCTTCCTGCTGAACAGCACGAGCAGCGACACGTTCCTGAAGCGGGCGATCTCGCTGGAGGAGATCAACGCGCTGAACGACGGAAAGCTGCGGGAACTGGACCGGGCGATCAACGCGGTCGCGAGAGCTAAGGCGCGCCTCGATCAAGAGGTCAAAGCCCAGCAGCAGAACCTCGCCGCGATGCAGAAGCAAAAGGAAGCGGCGGAGAAAGCGCTTGCACTGGTCGGCGGTAAGAGCCTGACCGGCGGATTCGTGGTGGCAAAGTCGCCCCTTGCCGCGCCCGCGCCGCGTAACTCCGATGGCGGCTTCTCGCCCGAGTCGTGCAGCGTCAACGACCCGACCACGGACGGTTGCATCACGCCCCGGACCTATCACATGTACCAGGAAGTCAGAAAGGCCGGCTTCAATAGATTCGTCGGCTGCCACCGCAACGGCGGCCCGTTCGAGCATCCCAAGGGTCGGGCGTGCGACTGGTCGCTACAGAAGCGTGGCTTCTCGGTCGCGCACAACGCGGACATGAAAAACTACGGGAACAATGTCATGGCGTTCCTGGTCCGTAACGCCGATCGGCTGGGCGTGCTTTACGTCATCTGGTACCGGCAGATCTGGTTCCCGGCGACCGGATGGAAGTCATACCACGGCGCCAGCACCCACATGGACCACGTGCACGTCTCCATGCTGTAGCCGCGGAGGGCAGCGACGCCACCAAGCGCCGCGATCGCCGCCGCTGAGATAGCGCGCCGATCGCAGCGGCTGCGGGGTTTGCAGTCGCTACGATCGGTGGGCTATCTCAGCGGTTACAAGGCGATCGCCGCGGAGCGAAGCGAAGCCAGCAAGCTCAGCCAGCCAGCTCAGCCAGCAAACTCAGCCGCTGGTCGCGCGGCGTACCGGTGCCCGGCCGGCGGGCTGCGTCGGCTGTGGGCCGACGGGCATCGCCGGCGGAATCGGTAAGGTGACCGGCTTCACCTGCGTCACCTCGATCTCCTTGCCGTGGTGCACGAGGTTCAACTTCGCCGAGCCGCCGCCGTTGCGCAGCGAGTAGGTGACCTCGTCGGCCGTCACATCGACCCGTAGCCGCAGCCCGCGCCAGAGTAGCGAGAAGTCGAGCCGGCTGATCCGGTTCGGCAGCCGGGGCGCGAACGACAGCTGCCCGTTGAAGTCCCGCATACCACCCAGGCCGGAGACCAGCGCGATCCATGAACCGGCCAGCGAGGCGACGTGCACGCCGTCCCGGGCGTTCTGGTGCAGGTCGTGCAGGTCCATCAGCCCGGCCTCGCCGAGGTAGTCATGGGCCAGTTCCACGAAGCCCACCTCGGCCGCCATCACGGCCTGGATACACGCCGAGAGCGAGGAGTCCCGGACGGTCCGCGCTTCGTAGTACGCGAAGTTACGGGCCTTCTCCTCCGGCGTGAACGCGTCGCCGCGGACGTACATCGCCATGACCAGGTCGGCCTGCTTGACCACCTGCTTGCGGTAGAGGTCGAAGTACGGGTAGTTCAGCAGCAGTGGGTACGCCTCGGGAGGCGTGTTCTCGAAGTCCCACTCCTGGTGCCGGGTGAAGTTCTGCGACTGCTGGTGTACGCCGAGCTCCCGGTCGTACGGGATGTGCACCGATGCCGCAGCGTCCCGCCAGGACGCCGCCTCCTCGTCGTCCACGCCGAGCCGGCGGGCAAGATCGGGGTGCCGCTTGGCGGCCTCCGTCGCCGCGAACATGTTCTGCTGCGCCATCAGGTTCGTGTAGACGTTGTCGTCCACGACGGCGGTGTACTCGTCCGGTCCGGTGACGCCGTCGATGTGGAACCGCCCGTGCCGGTCGTGGTGACCGAGCGAGCGCCACAGGCGAGCCGTCTCCACCAGCAGTTCCAGGCCGACCTCGCGCTCGAAGTCGTAGTCGCCGGTCGCCTGCACGTAGCGCCGGACCGCCTCGGCGATGCCCGCACCGATGTGGAAGCCCGCGGTGCCGGCCGGCCAGTACGCCGAACACTCCTCGCCGTGGATCGTGCGCCACGGGAACGCCGCGCCCTGCAGCCCGAGCGTCTGGGCCCGCTCCCGGGCCAGGTCCAGCGTCGAGTGCCGCCAGCGCAGCACGTCGGCCGCCGCGGACGGCTGGGTGTAGGTCAGCGCCGGCAACACGAACATCTCGGCGTCCCAGAACGTGTGCCCGTCGTACCCGGGGCCGGTGAGACCCTTGGAGCCGATCGGCCGCTTCTCCGCCCGGGCACCGGCCTGCAGCGTGTGGAAGAGACCGAAGCGGACCGCCTGCTGGATCTCGGGATCGCCCTCGACCTTGACGTCGGAGTGGTCCCAGAACGCGTCCAGGTAATCGCGTTGCGCCTCGACGAGGCCCTCCCATCCGTCCAGGCGGGCACTCGCCAGCGCGGCGCCGACCTGGTCCCGGATGGCCGGCAGCGAGCGGTAGCTGGACCAGCCGTACGCGGCCAGCTTCACGACCCGCAGCTTCTGGCCCGGCTCGAGCTTGCAGGCCACCGTGGTACGCAGCCAGTCAGGGTGTCCCTCGGTGGTTATCGCGTGCTTTCCCGGCGCCTCCACGAGGTGCTCCATCGCGGCGGCCATCCGCAGGCCGCTCGCCTTGGTGCGGTGCACCAGCAGGCCGCCGGTCCGCTGCTCGAGCATCTCCTCGGCCTGCAGGGGGTGGTCCAGCACGGCCGCCACGCGCGGGTCCTTGCTGGTCGGAGGGACCTGCTCGTTCGCCACCAACTCCGACTGCAGGATGAGCCGGGCGGACGCCTCCAGCGGCTCGACCTCGTAGAGGAGGGCCACTACGGCGCGTTGGGTGAAGGAAACGAGCCGAACGGTCCGGATCCGGATCGCCTGTCCGGACGGCGAAACCCACTCGGCGCTGCGCTCCAGCGTGCCCGCCCGCAGGTCTAGGACCCGCTCATGGGAGCGCAGTTCACCGTACCGGACGTCGAACGGCTCGTCGTCTACCAGCAGCCGCATGAGCTTGGCGTTGGTGACGTTCACCAGAGTCTGCCCGGACTCCGGAAACCCGTACCCGGCCTCGGCGTACGGCAGCGGACGCAGCTCGTAGAAGGAGTTCAGGTACGTGCCCGGCAGGCCGTGCGGCTCGCCCTCGTCCAGGTTTCCGCGTATCCCGACGTGGCCGTTGGCCAGCGCGAAGACCGACTCGGACTGGGCGAGGACGTCCAGATCCAGCCGCGTCTCCCGGATGTGCCAAGGATCGACGGGATAGGCCCGTTCACGGATCACGGTGGTGCCTCTCGGTACTGAAGAAAGAAGTCTGTTTGGAGGGAATTACGTGTTCAGCGGTCGAGCAGATCGGAGAGATCTTGCACCACGATGTCGGCGCCGTGTTCGCGGAGGGCCTCGGCTTGTCCCACGCGGTCAACGCCGACCACGATCCCGAAACCACCGGCCCGACCGGCGGCCACCCCGGCCTGGGCATCCTCGAATACGGCGCAATTCTCGGGGAGCGTGTCAAGGAGCTTCGCGGCGTATAGGAAGGTGTCGGGAGCGGGCTTCCCCGGCAAGTGTCGCTCGCGTGCGGTGATCCCGTCCACGCGAGCCTCTATGAGGTCCGCTATACCGGCGGCCTCCAGAACTTCCTTGCAGTTGGCGCTCGCCGACACGACTGCGCGGCGGAGTCCCGCGGCCTTGGCCGAGTGGAGATAGTCGACCGAGCCGGGGTAGACCTGTACGGCCCCTTCCTTGATCTTCTGTAGGACCAGCTCGTTCTTGCGGTTGCCGATGCCGTAGACGGTCTCCTCGTCGGGACTGTCGTCGGGCGTGCCTTCAGGCAGGGTGATGCCTCGGGAGGCGAGAAACGTGCGCACGCCGTCCGCGCGCGCCCGGCCGTCGACGTAGTCGTGGTAGTCGGCGCCGGAGTCGAATGGCACGTACGGCAGCCCATGCCGGCCGGACCACGCCTGGAGGAAGGTGTCGAACGTCTGCTTCCATGCGGCGTTGTGTACCAGGGCGGTCTGGGTGAGCACGCCGTCGAGGTCGAACAGGCAGGCGGTCACGTGAGTGGGCAGTCCGAGCACCGGCCTAATGTAGTCGCCTCCGATGGCCACCGCTTCGCACCCGCCCAGCATGTCGTTTCGCGTCGATTCGCGCGTCGTTCAGGTGCTGGCTGATGCGCCGTTGACCCGGCCTGATGCGTGGTCATGACCGGGCCGCGCCATGCGTAGCCCGATCGTCGTTCCGATCGGACCGGTCGCCATCGTCACCTCGTCGCACAGCTGATACGCCAGCCAGATCCCGCGGCCGCCCACCTCGAACGCGCCCGGCACGTCCGGCGGCTCGAGGTAACGCTCGGGAATGCCTGGCCCCGAGTCGGTCACGGTGCACCACGCCGAGCCGGCGGTCAGCCACAGCACGATCCTGCCGAGACCGCCGGCGTGCAGCGCGACGTTGGTGATCACCTCGTTGACCGCGAGCACGAAGCCCTGCAACCGGTCGCCCCGAAACCCGGCACGCGCCAGGCGGTCGCTGACCTGATGCCGGAGCACCGTGATCTCGTCGCGGCCGAACGTCCGGTCGAGGAGGTGCAGCCGGGCAGGCATCGCTGCGGCAGCCTCCGCCGGCTCCGTCCCGGGAGCCGAACGCACCTCGTGGCCCACGGCGGGACCATGTGTCTCGTCCACCGTCGTGCAGCCTACGCTGTGCCGCCCTGGGCGGCAGACAACGTCGGCGGTACCCGTCAGAAGAAGTGGCCGAGGGTACGGAAGATCTCCGCGTAAAAGTTCCCGTCGATGTCCCGGTACAGGCTGAACGTCATCCCAGGGCTACCGAAGAACGGGCGCAGCGTCCACGCAAGCTGCGTTCCGACAAACCCGAAGAGCAAAATCCACACATAGAGCAACGTCATGCTCGGCGGCGCCGGCTGCCGCACCGGGCGCGGCTGCATCTGACGTACGGGCTGCAACGTGTAGCCCGGCGGCACTTGTACCGCCGCGGGCACGGCGAGCGTGGCGGTCCCGCCGTTTCCGCCGGCAGCGGCCACCGGAGCCAGGGCCGGAGCCGGGACGGGGGCCGGAGCCGGTGAGACCGGAATCGGCGCGTCGGGCGTCTCCTCGGTGCCGGCCTTCGCGGGCGCCAGTAAGCCATGGTCGTTGAGGACCCGCATGCCGCCGGTGAGGAAGCGCAGCCCCACGAGCGCCGACAGGGCGAGAATCGCCACGTTGAGGAGCTTGAAGAAGCTGTAGTCGGGCGCCGTGACGAGGAAGAAGAGACTGATCGGCGCGAACGCGACGGCCAGCATCGCGGTGACGGTCAAGGCCACCATCACCAGCGCGAGCGATTGCCGCACCGAAAGCCGCGCGCCGAACACCAGATTGAACAGGTACAGCGTCGGCAGGCAGATCGCCAGCGTGACGAGGAAGAGCAGCGGCAACTTCACCGCCGAGGTCAACGCCATCAGCACACTGTGGAACGACCCCAGAACCGCGCCGTAACACGCGAGTGCAACGACCGAGCTGAGCGTCATCTGCCCGGTCAGCCGGGTAAGCTCCCGGTCTTCCACCACTTGCTGCCATACGCCCTGGCGATCGCGAAGAATCCGCTCGATGACCAACAACCCGGATGCACTAGCCACGCTGCCACACCCTTTCCGTCGTCGACGTCGATACGCCACCGCACCGACGTGTGTGCGGAACGATATGCCATGCCGTCAATAGATAGACGTGAGTTAGCGCCAGCCGACGTCGATGCGGTCGCCGCGCTCGTCGAAGAAGTGCAGCGCGTCCATCCGGACCGCGATCGCCAGCGGGTGGCCGGGCGAGACCGCCGGGTACGGCGCTAGACGGACCGCCAGCTCGGCCGGCCGGCGGTGGTGGCGACCCGGATCACTGAGGACGCTGGTCTGTTCCGGATCGCGGCCTTCCGGGCGGTGGCCGTTTGCGCGCTCGCCACGACCGGCCAGCCGCTGCAGGGCGCCGCCGAACCGGCGGAGCGCGCCGGATTCGCCGTTCTGCTCCGGAACCGCGCCTCCCATCTCGTCGACGACGATCGCGGTCGCGCCGATGTCGAGGAACGCCAGCGACTCGTGGCCGTGGTGTTCGAGGTAGCGGATCCGGCCCTGCAGGACGTCGCCGGGCGTGTCCGGGGCGACCGGGGTCAGCGCCTCGGCCCGCATGCCGACGACGATGCGTTCGCCGTGGTAATGCGCCACCGCCCGGGCGCGGATGTCGGTCCACGGCAAGTAGAGCGCCTGCTCGCCGAGGTTCAGGGCGATGTAGCGGTCGAGGTGGACGTAGACCGACGCCTCGAGCAGGTTCATCCGGGGCGCGCCCAGAAACGCGGCCACGTACAGGGTGGCCGGGCGGCCGTACACCTCGGTGGGTGTGCCGAGGTCCTGCAGCACGCCCTTTCGCAGGATCGCCACCCGGTCGGCCATGGTGAGGGCCTCGGCCTGGTCGTGCGTCACGTACATGGTGGTGACGCCCAGCTCGCGGGTGAGGCCGGTGATCTCGGCGCGCAGCTCCGCCCGCAAGCCACTGTCCAGATTGGACAGCGGCTCGTCCATGAGGAACAGGCCGGGGCGGCGCACGATGGCGCGGCCCATCGCCACCCGCTGGCGCTGGCCGCCGGAGAGCTGGCTGGGCCTGCGGCCCAGGACGTCGCCGATGCCGAGCGCGGCCGCCACGTCGCCGACGCGTTCGCCACGCGGCTCGGGGTCGAGGCCGGCCAGCTTGAGCGGGAAACCGATGTTCTCGCCGACGCTCATGTGCGGGTACAGCGCGAAGTCCTGGAAGACCATGGCGATCTTGCGGTCGCGCGGCGCCAGGTCGAGGACCGGCTCGCCGTTGAGGAGGATGTCACCGCTGGTCGGATCCTCGAGGCCGGCGATCATTCGCAGAACGGTAGATTTGCCGCAGCCGGACGGTCCGAGCAACACCATGAACTCACCGTCGGTGACGTCAAGGCTGATCTTGTCGACGGCGGTCGTGCCGTCCGGCCAGATCTTGCTGACGTCCTTGAGCGAGACGGTGGACACCGTCAACCTCCTGCGGTCTGAGCTGCGATGATCCGGGCGTACAACACCTACGATCGGCCCTACTCTGACGAGCCGTATCGATGGTTAGCCATCGGGTGAACGTGCCATTTGCGCAGAGTTACCGAACAATCACGAGCGTCCGGGAACCGATTACCTGGCCAAGGGCCCGCAACCGATTCCGGGACACTGTGTGACGAAGAGGGTCGCATCCGAACCGTTATGGTGCGGACTCGTCGAGGAGCACCCTCCGCACCACCCGCTCGGCCGCGCCGCCGTCGTCGAGGTAACAGAACCGAGCCCGGAACGCGGCCCGCGCCGCGGCCGCTTCCGCGCCCGCCCACGCGCCGCTCGCGAAGATCTCGAACAGCTCGGCGTCGCTGGTCGCGACTGCGCCGGGCGGCTGCGCCATCAGGTCGAAATAGACCCCACGCAGCTCCTGGTACGTCGGCCAGTCGGGCGCGTGGATCACGATCGGACGATCCAGTACGGCGTAGTCGAACATCGCCGACGAGTAGTCGGTGATCATGACGTCCGCGGCCAGGTAGAGGTCCTCGACGACCGGGTACGCCGACACGTCGACGATGGAGCCGCGCGGCTCCGGATCGTGGACGGCGGACGGCGGCACGTGGAAGTAGTGCGCCCGGACCAGCAGCATCGCGTCGGGACCGAGCCGCCGCGCCAGCTCGTCCACGTCCAGCACCGGGCGTCCCGCCGGCTGCCACTCGCGATGGGTCGGGAGGTACAGCACGACGCGCTGCCCCGGGCGGATGCCCAGCTTCGCGCGTACGGCAGTGGTGTCGGTCGGCGTCGCCACGGCGAGCCGATCGTTGCGGGGGTAACCGACCTCGAGCGTCTCGTACCGGCATGGATAGGCGCGGTCCCAGGCGATGGTGGTATGCGCGTTCGCCGATACGCTGAAGTCCCAGCGGTCGGCCCGGCGCATCTGCGCCACGATGTCGGTGTTTCCCCCGCCCGCCGGGTGGTCCAGCTGGTCGAGGCCCATCATCTTCAGCGGTGTGCCGTGGTGAGTCATGACGTGCGTGGTGCCGGGTCGCTTCACGACCCGGTTGGGCCAGTTGACGTTGTTGATCAGCCAGCGCGCCCGGGCCACCGCCCGGTAGTACGCCAGCGTGTTGGTGACCACGTAGTCGGTGCCGGGCGGCAGCCCGGCGACCCGGTTGCGGTTGACGACCCAGACCGTCCGTACGTCCGGAGCCAACTCCTTGGTCTTGGCCGCGATCGCGGCCGGGTTGCAACTCACGCCGCGGAACCAGTAGGCCGCGAACAACGCGAGCTTCGGATCGACCGGCCGGCGCAGCTGGACCAGGTAATAGAGGTGGTACACCGACCTGCGCAGGGTCCCGGCCGCCGTCCGCGCACGCCGCCGCACCCCCGCGCGCAGCTTGCGCCCGGCGTGAACCACGTCGGCGGCGAGTTCCAGCGCCCGCAGCGCCGGGTAGTTCCCGCGCCTGACGAACCGCTGCCGCAGTCCCTGCGTTCCTTCGAACCCGGGATAGCCGCCGGGCGGCAGGTAGCGGTGGTACTCCTCGTTCATCCGCTTGAAGAACCGCCGGCGGGACTTGCGCGGCACCCGGTCCGGGCTGCGCAGCACCACCAGGAAGTGCCAGATCATCCGCCGGAAGAGCAGCGGGCGCAGCGCCTCGGCGCGGTCCGAGTACTGATCCACCAGCGCCAGGGCGTGCGCCCAATGGTCGAAGATCTCGAAATGCCGGTCCCCGACGGTACGGGTGATCGCGCCCGTGCGACGCTGCCGGTAGTGCACGCAGGTGATCGGCAGGGTGCTGACCCGCTCGGCCGCGACCAGCACGGGATAGGTGAACGAGACGTCCTCATACCAGCCCTGCTCGAACTGGAAGCCGAGCTTGACCAGCAGATCACGGCGGACGATCTTGTTCCAGGCGACGTGCAGGATGTTGAGGATCGGCGGCCACGATTCGAGCGTGAACGTCTCGGGGGCCTGCGCCAGCGCCTGGTTCACATCGCGGGTGACGACCTCGCCGTCCCAGTGCACCCGGTCGTACCCGACGACGAGTACGTCGGCGTCGGTGGCGCGCAGCCGGTCGGCCGCCGCGGCCAGCGCCCCGGCGGCCAGCCAGTCGTCGCTGTCCACGAACCAGACGTACTCGCCCGTGGCCTGCGCGAGCCCGGCGTTGCGCGCGTGGCCGAGGCCGACGTTCTGCGCCAGCGAGAGGACCCGGACGCGCGGGTCACGGTCGGCGTACTCGGCGAGGATCTCCCCGCTGTGATCGGGCGACCGGTCGTCGACCGCCACGATCTCGATGTCGGTGAACGACTGGTCCAGCAGCGAGTCGAGGCACTGCCGCAGGTAGCCCTGCACCTTGTAGATGGGGAGCACGACGCTCAACAACGTCATCGGGCACTACCCTCCCGCCGCCAGTCCGCGATCGCGGCGATCAGGAAGACGCCGCCGACCGCCACCGCGAGCATCGCCTCGCCGAGCGTCGCGACGCCGGCCAGCGCCGCGACCGTCACCACCACGACCCGGCCGTCCCAACCCAGCACCGCGCGCGTGCCCGAGCCGGCCGGCGCGCCCTTCTCCATCCGGGCGACGAGGTCGTAGTGGCGCAGCGCGAGCGCGAAGAGCAGCCCGAACACCACCGGCGGCGGCACGCTCCCGATCAGGCCGACGGCGACCACGAACAGATACTCGGCGGCCCGCAGCGCCCCCGGCACCAGCCAATCGAGCGGTCGGCCGTGCCGGGCCCGCGCCGGGAGCCCGGCGGACAGCACCAGCGCGGCGGCCACGACCAGCACCGGCTTTGCGTGTGACGCCCCGCCGACCAGCAGCCAGACCACCACGGCCAGCGCGGCGAGCACCGCGACCAGCGCGAATGCGAGCGGCGCCGGCAGCCCGGCGCGGCTCAACACCGCGCGAACCAGCGGGCCGTCGTCGCGGTGGCGCGACGTGTCGACCGTGTCGAGCACGCCGACGCGCATCGAGGCCGAGCGCAACGAGCGCAACCCCAGCGTGTACGCCGCGGCGAGCAGTCCCCAGATCACCACGGCCGCCAGCGCGACCCGCCCGTTGACGGTCGCCGCCAGCACTGCGATGAGGGCCCACCGCTCCCCGATCGGGAAAACCACGATCCGCTTGAGCCAGTACGCGGCCGAACCGGTGTCGGCCTGGACCCGGTTCGACGCCGCGCTCAGCCGGGCGCCGACGCCCGTGGCCGGAGTGGCGTGCGGAAGAGCAGCCGCCCGGTCGTGCAGCGCGCCGTACCAGGCGTCCGTCATGTGCCGCACGGTCTGCAGCAGGATCGCGGTGATGGCCAGCGGCCACGCGTACGGCAGCCCGACCCGCTCGGCGCCGGCCGCGAGCCCGGCGTAGACCGCGTACTCCTTGGCCCGGTCGGCCATCGTGTCGAGCCAGCCGCCGAACACGCCGAACCGCCGCGTGTACCGTGCCAGCTGGCCGTCCACGCAGTCGAGCACGAAGCCCAGGTACAGCAGCACGGCCCCGGCGATCATCGCGGGCCGCGAAGCCTGCCAGAACGCGAGCGCGGCGGCGACCGCGAACAGCAGCGACAACCCGGTCACGCCGGTCGGTGTCAGTCCCAGCCGCGCGCACCACTTGGTGATCACCGGCGACCAGCTGCTCACCGCGTACGTGGTGAAGAAGTCGTCCTTGTCCTTGACGGCGAGGCGGAGCCGCGCCGCATCCTCGTCCACGGCGGCGGTCGCGGCCGTTGCCGCGGCCAGCTCGGCGGCCGTCTCGACGCGCTCGGCGTGCAGCAGCCGTACCGGCGTGACCACCGGCACTAGGCCGGCATCGAGCAGCGCGGGCAGCAACGCGTCGACTGCGTTGCGGACGTCGGTGGCCACGACGGCGGCGGGTGCCCCATCGGCCGCCGGGCCGGTGGCGGCGGCGTGGTCGGCGGCCGCGGCGAGCAGCGGTAGATCGGCCGGCGCGATGCACATGGCACCGAGGAAACGGACCGTACCGTCCGCCGCGGCGACCAGCCGGCCCCGATCCTCGCGAAGTCCGCCACCGGCACCGGAGATCACCAGCGCGGTGCTCCGCCCGGCCGGCTCGGTGGCGAGCGTCCACAGCAGACTGGGGTTGGCGACGAGGTTGTCCGCACAGATCAGCAGCGGCTCGGCCGACGCGCGGGCGATCCGGGCGATGTCGCGCAATTGCCCCGTCACGGTTCCGTCGCCCGAGGGCCGTTCGACCACCGAAGCGCCCGCTGCGGCGAGCGCGGCAGTCAGGCCGTCGGCGAGCCGGGCGGCGTCGGTCGGATCGAGGGCGTTGCCGGTGCTGGCGCAGAGGACTGCCAGCGTCACCGGACCATCACCGCTTGGCCTCCTCGTCACTGCCCGCAACCAGGCGCCAGATGGGGCCCGGAATCGGACCCCAGGTTAACAGCGCCTGACCAATGGGTACGGGTCCCCCTTACGGGAGCCCCGCCCGGAGATCCGCCTGGCGGCCGAGGGCGGGCGTGACCTGCGGCCGTACTGTCGAACGTGGTTGCGGCAATCGGGCCGGGACCACCCGTCGAAGGAGTGAGTAACGTGAACAGCCGCCTGTACCGGCCCCGCGACGACCGATGGATCGCCGGTGTGTGCGCCGGCCTGGCGCGCCGTTTCGGGGTGTCGTCCGGCACGATGCGCCTGATCTTCGTCATTTCCTGTCTGCTGCCCGGACCCCAGTTCCTGATCTACATCGTGCTCTGGGCCCTGATGCCCAGCGAGTGAGCCACCGGTGAGCCGGCGCCGTGCCATGGCGCCGGCTCAGGTGGGCCTCTCCCTCACGGCTTGTCGAACGTGACCGTCACCGACGTGTAGCCGAGCCGCGCGAACAGGCTCTGCAGCATCTTCTCCGTGTTGTCCTTGGCCCGCTGGTCGAGCCCGCTCTGCTGGGCCGCCTCGGTGATCCGGCGCTGGGCCTCCTGGTAGACGCGCTGTTGCTGGTTGGGATCGCTGCGGAACGCGTCGCCGATGCGGTTGAACAGGCCGCGCTCCTCGGCGACCACGTAACTGCGCTGCATGTCGAGGGCCGCGGGCGACTGCTGCGGAGCCGGGAGGGTGATCTGCACCGTGTTGTCGTCGTTGTTGACCTTGATGGCGCCCTCGGCGAGGGAGCCGAAGTCCACATATTCCTCGACGGTTCCGGAGCCGACGAACAGCGTGCGCTTGTTGATCAGGAAGTCCGGCACGTTCTCCTTGTGTTCCTGCAGGTCGACGATTACCTGGAAGGTGCCGTCCGCGGCCACGTAACGGCTCAGATCGCGCATCGACTGCAGGAGCACGGGCTGGCTGCGGTCGGTGGTCTTGTCGGAGAACGGGTTGTCGAAGCTGGGCAGCACATCGATCGCCCGCAGCCCGAGGCAGAGCGCCACCATCAGCGCGAAGACAGCGCCGATGAAGATGAGGACACGCGCGAACCCGCCGATCCGCGACGGCGGCGCGCCGCCCCCGACCCGATCGTCGGCCGGCTCCGCAGACGGCGGTGGCGCCGGCGCGACCGGCTCCGCCCGGCCGCCCTCGTAGGCCGGGTATTCCTTGGTCGGCTCGTCAACGTCCGGTGACTTGGCCATACCCCCACGGTACGGAAGGGGTGCGACAGTCGCGACCGCTCAGCCGCCAAAAGCGTTGAGACCAGTCAATTTCTCACCCAGCACCAACTGGTGGATCTCGGAAGTTCCCTCGTAGGTGAGCACGCTCTCGAGGTTGTTGGCGTGCCGCATGATCGGGTACTCGCCGCTGATCCCGTTGCCGCCGAGGATCGTCCGGCACTCACGAGCGATCTTGATGGCCTCGCGGACGTTGTTCAGCTTGCCTGCGCTGACCTGTTCCGGGCGCAGCCCGACCGCGTCCCGGCGGCGTCCGAGATGTAGCGCCAGCAGGAACCCTTTCTGCAGCTCGAGCGTCATGTCGGCAAGCTTGGCTTGGGTGAGCTGGAACCCGGCGATCGGCCGGCCGAACTGCTCCCGCGTCCGCGAGTAGTCCAGCGCCACGGACAGGCAGTCGCGGGCCGCACCGAGCGCGCCCCAGACGATGCCGAACCGTGCCTCGGTCAGGCAGGACAGCGGCGCCCGCAGCCCTTGGGCTTCGGGCAGTCGGGCCGAATCGGGCAGCCGGACGCTGTCGAGCGTGATCTCGCCGGTGGTGGACGCGCGCAGCGACATCTTCCGCTTGATCTCGCGTGCAGCGAAGCCCTCCGTGGTCGTCGGCACCGCGAAGCCGAGCACGCCGTCCTTGGCACGCGCCCAGATCACCGCGACGTCGGCGACCGGCGCGTTGGTGATCCACATCTTGCCGCCGTCGAGCACCCAGTCGTCGCCGTCGCGGCGAGCGCGGGTGGCCATGCGTGCCGGGTCGGAGCCGTGATCGGGCTCGGTCAACCCGAAGCAGCCGATCAGCTCGCCGGCCGCCATGCCGGGCAGCCAGCGCTGCTTCTGCTCCGGCGAGCCGTACTTCCAGATCGCGTACATGGCGAGCGAGCCCTGGACCGAGACGAGCGAGCGTACGCCGGAGTCGGCGGCCTCGAGCTCCATGCAGGCCAGCCCGTACGAGACGGCGGACGCCCCGGCGCAGCCGTATCCGGTGAGGTGCATGCCGAGCAGGCCGAGCTTGCCGAACTCGAGGGCCAGCTCGCGGACCGGCGCCTCCCCGCGCTCGTACCAGTCGGCCACGTACGGCCGGACACGGTCGTCGACGACCCGGCGAGTGAGGTCCCGGACGTCGCGTTCCTCGTCGGTGAGCAGCGTGTCGAGATCCAGGATGTCGAGGGGCTCTGTCACCCGTCCACCACCAGCACTCGGGCGTGGATCTGGTTGCGTTGCTGCAGGGCGGCTCGCAGCGCGCGATGCAGGCCGTCCTCGAGGTAGAGGGAGCCTTGATACTCGACGACATGCGGGAACAGGTCGCCGTAGAACGTGGAGTCCTCGGCGAGCAGCTTGTCCAAAGCCAGCTCCCGCTTGGTGGTGATCAGGTCGGCGAGCCGGATGGGGCGAGGCGGAATCTCCGCCCATTTCTTGAGTGTCGTGTGGTGATCGGGGTACGGAGCTCCGTCCCGTACCGCTTTGAAGATCACGACGGCACGCCCCCTTCCGTTCCCGAGCCGTACTTAACCAGCCCACCGGCCATGATGCACCACATCGTCCACCGGGCGATGCCCTCGACGCAGTGAAGGTGACTTCTTGTCTGGAGCACGGTAGCCCACCGTAAGCGCGCCTATCGGGGTGAACTCGTCGGGCACGCCGAAGGCGTTCTTGAATGTGCGGATCGTCGCCACCGGGAGTCCGATGAAGCAGGAGCCGAGACCCTCGTTCACCGCGGTCAGGTGCATGAGCAGCGAGGCGAACCCGGCGTCGATGTCCCAGTACGGTACCGGCCAATGCGATTCGTCCCGGTCGGTCCAGCCCTTGTCGGCCTGGGCGTACCGGTCCAGGTAAACCGACTTGTTGGACAGCGCCACGATGATCAGCGGGGCGGTCCGCATCCGGTCCAGCCACGTTCCCTTCCAGGCCTCGTCGGTCGGCGCGTCGCCGAGATCGCCTTCCGTCGTCGAGGTCCAGTACAGGTCCCGGTCCTCGGGCTTGGTGAGCACGAGGAAACCCCAGCCCTGGGAAAAGCCGGCCGACGGCGCCCGCAAGGCGTGCTTGATGATCTTGTCCACGATCTCGGGCGGCACCGGCCGATCGGGGTCATAGCTGCGCACCATCCGGCGCAGCCGGACGACCTCGTCGAACTCCATGGCTAGGGCCTGATCCCCCAGGATGCGGACCAGGTCTGCCCGGGCTTGAGGACGATCACGTCACGGCCCGAGCGGAACGCGTCCGGCGGGCACGTCATCGGCTCGATCGCCACGGATCGGCGGTGCCGGGCGCCGGGCAGCGTGTCACCTGTGAAGATCTGCCACCACTTGAAGGTGGCGTCGCCCCACACGGTCACGCTTTGCGCGCCGTCCGGAGAAGCGATCGTGACCGCCGAGCCGCCGTCCGCGTCGTAGTCGATATCGCCGAACGTCGTGTCCAGCACCGCGTCCCCGATCCGCCGCGGCTCGGTGAAGTCGTACTCGCTGCCGGCCACCTTGACCGCGCCGATCGGCAGCAGTCGGGTGTCCGCCAGCACCCGGCTGCGTCCCGGCACCCTCAGCAGGATGTCGTCGACCGCCACGCCGGCGAGCTGCACGTATGGGTGCACCGAGTATCCCCAGGGCGCGTTCGCGTCGCTGGTGTTGGTGACGCTCTGATCGCAGCGCAGTCCATCCGCGGAGACGCTCCACCGGGTCCGCAGCGCCAGCGACCACGGGTAGCCCACCTGCGCCGGCAGGTCGAACTCCAGCGTCACCGCGTCCGGCGACTGGTCCGCGACCCGCCACCGCGCCCAGTTGACCAAGCCGTGGATGGCGTTGTGCCGAGCCGGTTCGGTGAGCGGCAGCTGATGCGCCGTCCCCTCGAACGTGTAGTGCCCGTCACGGATCCGGTTCGGCCACGGCGCGAGGATCTGCCCGGCGGACGCCGGCGACAGCTCGTCGGCCGCGAACCCGTCGAGAATTTCCCGGTCGCCCGCGGCGTAGGTGCGCAGCACGCCGCCGACCTCCACCACCACGGCCCGATGGCCCTCGGCCTCGATGGCCCACTGCGTTCCGGATTTCGCGGAAGCGACGCTAGTCATGCCCGCGACATTAGCGGGTCACCGATTCGTTCCCTGGCGGCCGGTGGCTTCGTTCCCTATCGGCCGGTGGCTTCGTTCCGCGGCGGCCGGTAGCGCAGCAACGCCGGGAACGTCGACGCCAGCACCACGGCCAGGCCGGCCGCCACGAAACCTCCGCCCGCCCACGACGCGGTGGCCCCGGTGAGGCCGGCGGTGGCGCCTGCCCGCAGGTCGCCCAGGCGAGGCCCGCCGGCCACCACGACGATGAACACACCCTGCAGCCGTCCGCGCAGCCGGTCGGGAGCGAACGTCTGCAGGATCGACTGCCGGTAGACCGCGCTCACCAGGTCGGCCGCGCCGCCGACGGCGAGCAGCAACACCATCAGCACGAGCGACTTCGCGAAGCCGGAGAATCCGATGGCCAGGCCCCAGCAGACCACCGCGATGACCAGGGCGACACCCTGCCGCCGGACCCGGCCGATCCAGCCCGACGTGAGGCCGCCGACCACCGAGCCGATCGCGATCGCGGCGAACAGCCAGCCCACCGCGGAGCCACCGCCGAAGCGGTCCTGGGCCACCTCGGGGAACAGAGCGCGCGGCATCGCGAAGACCATCGCGATGATGTCCACCCCGAAGGACAGCACGAGTACCGGCTTGGTGATCAGGAACCGCAGCCCGTCGATGATGCCACGCAGGCCCGCGGTGGGCCGCTCGACGCCCGCTTCGTGCAGGATCGGCGGGATCGGCGGCAGCCGGTAGGTCGCCCAGAACGTCACCGTGAAGAGCAGGGCGTCGACCGCGTACGCGACGATCACGCCCGTACCGGTCGAGTAGGCGCCGAAGATCAGGCCGGCGGCCAGCGGGCCGAGCACGCCGCCCGCGGTCGTGGTCGTGTAGCCCAGCGTGTTCGCCGCCGGCACCAGGCTCCCCGGCACGATCCGGGGGACGATCGCCTGCCGCGCCGGCGAGCTGACCGCAAAACCCGCCGACTGTACGGCGGTCAGCAAGAGCAGCAGCACGCCACTGTTCACCCCGACTAGCGCCTGCACCAGGAACCCGAGGGTGGACAGCCAGGTCAACGTGGAGCTGGCGAGCAGCAGGCGCCGCCGGTCGACCACGTCGGCCGCGGCGCCACCCCACAATCCGAAGATCAGCAGCGGTACCAGGCCGGCGACGCCGAGCAGGCCCACCCAGGCCGACGAGTGCGTGATCGCGTACATCTGCACCGGCACGGCCACACTGGTGAACTGGAACCCGAAGAACGAGGCGCCGTTGCCGATCCACATGCGCCGGTACGCGACGACGCTCAGCGGCCGGGTATCGATCACCCAGCTCTTGCGTTCCTTCTCCGCAACCGCGACCCGTTCGGCCGCCTCCCCGACGCCCGCGACCGGTTCCTCGGTCACGGGGCGAGCCTCTCCACGACCCAGGCTCCGTCCGGTAGGCGGCGGTAACGGAGCCGGTCATGCAGCCGGTTGCTGCGGCCCTGCCAGAACTCGACGGTGTCCGGGACGACCCGCAGTCCACCCCAGTGCGGGGGCGCCGGCACCGGCCCGTCCGCACCGAACCGCTCGAGCGCCGCGGCCAACCCGGCGTCGACCGCGGCCCGGTCGGGCAGCACCTGCGACTGTGGGCTGGCCCAGGCACCGAGCTGGGAGCCGCGAGGGCGGGTCGCGAAGTACGCCTCGGTCTCGGCCCGCGGCACCTTCTCCACGCCGCCCGACACGATGACCTGGCGCTGCATCGGGAACCACGGGAACACCAGGCTCGCGGCCGGGTTCTCCACCAGTTCGGCCCCCTTGCGGGAGCGGTAGTTGGTGTAGAAGACGAAACCTCGGGCGTCGTACCCCTTGAGCAAGACCGTGCGTGCACTCGGCCGGGCGATTCCACCGGCGTCCGGCGCGGCGGCCGTCGCGACGATCATGGCATTGGGTTCCGGCAGGCCGAAGGCCGCGGCGTCGGCGAACCACGCGGTGAACTGTGTGATCCAGTCGGCGGCCAGATCGCTCTCGAGCAATGCGCCCCGTTCGGTGTAGTCCCGCCGCATCGTCGCGGGTGAGGGGGTCTCGGGGGTCACTCGCTCTCCTGTTCTCATTTCCTTGACCCCACGACCGTAAGTCGCCACCGGCGATCCGTCAGGCCGGTAAGGATGGGTGTCGTCCAGAGCACATTCCGCTGGGTCGACCAGCCGGTTACCGAGCGGGCAAGATGAAACACTCACCGTTTCTTTCGTACGCTCGTTCTTTCGTCCGCTCGGCATCGCAGGAGGCGTCGTGTCCGACTTCAAGCCGGGTCTGGAGGGCGTGATCGCCTTCGAGACCGAGATCGCCGAGCCCGACAAGGCCGGCGGCGCGCTGCGTTACCGCGGCGTCGACATCGAGGATCTGATCGGCCACGTGTCGTTCGGCAACGTATGGGCGCTGCTGGTCGACGGCCGGTTCGGGCCGGGGCTGCCGCCGGCCGAGCCATTCCCGGTGCCGGTGCACTCCGGCGACATCCGCGTCGACGTGCAGTCCGCCGTGGCCATGCTGGCGCCGTACTGGGGGCTGTCCCAGCTGTTGGACATCGACGACGAGCAGGGCCGCTCGGATCTGGCGCGGGTGTCGGTGACGGCGCTGTCGTTCGTCGCGCAGGCGGCGCGCGGCCTGGGCCTGCCGGCGGTCCCGCAGAAGGACATCGACAAGGCGAAGACCGTCGTCGAACGGTTCATGAAGCGCTGGCGTGGCGACCCGGACCCGCGGCACGTCAAGGCGGTCGACGCCTACTTCATCTCGGCGGCCGAGCACGGCATGAACGCATCCACGTTCACCGCCCGCATCGTGGCCTCCACCGGCGCGGACGTCGCGGCCTGCATCTCCTCCGGCATCGGCGCGCTCTCCGGTCCGCTGCACGGCGGCGCCCCGTCCCGGGTGCTGCACATGATCGAGGCGGTGGAACGCAGCGGCGACGCGGAGGGATACGTGCAGGGCGTCCTCGACCGGGGCGAGCGCCTGATGGGCTTCGGTCACCGGGTCTACCGCGCCGAGGACCCACGCGCCCGGGTGCTCCGCCGGACCGCGAAGGAGCTGGGCGCGCCGCGCTTCGAGGTGGCCGAGGCGCTGGAGCGGGCGGCGCTGGCCGAGCTGCACGCCCGCAAGCCCGACCGCGTGCTGGCCACCAACGTCGAGTTCTGGTCCGCCGTCGTGCTGGACTTCGCCGAGGTCCCGGCGCACATGTTCACCTCGATGTTCACCTGCGCCCGCGTGGCCGGCTGGAGCGCGCACATCCTGGAGCAGAAGAGACTGGGCCGGCTCGTCCGCCCGGGCGCCAAGTACGTGGGCCCCGAGCCCCGCAAGCCACAGGACGTCGAGGGCTGGGACCAGGTCCCGCATAATGTGTGACCGCTGACCCCGTTGAATCGCCGAGCACTTGGAAGGACCCCCGTGGCCGACGCCATCCGGATCCCCGACGACATCAAGCCGGCCGACGGCCGGTTCGGCTCCGGGCCGAGCAAGGTCCGTCCCGAGGGTGTCGCGGCCCTGAACCGCGTGTCCAGGACGTTCATGGGCACGTCGCACCGCCAGAAGACGGTCAAGGACCAGGTCGCGCGGCTCCGCCGCGGCATCGCCGAGTTCTTCTCGCTGCCCGCGGGCTACGAGGTCGTGCTGTCCAACGGCGGTACCAGCGCGTTCTGGGAGTCGGCGGCGTTCGGGCTGATCCGCGACCGGGCCCAGCTCGCCGACTTCGGCGAGTTCGGGTCGAAGTTCGCCAAGGCGGTGAAGGTCGCCCCGTTCCTGGGCGAGCCGACCGTTCACAAGGTGCCCGGCGGCTCCGCGGCCTTCCTGACCGCCGAGCCGGGTGTGGACGCGTACGCGAGCGTGCAGAACGAGACGTCGACCGGCGTCGCCGTACCGGTCCGGCGGGTGCCCGGCGCGGACCCGGGCGCGCTGCTGTTGACCGACGCCACCTCCGGGGCCGGCGGCCTCGACGTCGACCTCACTGAGACGGACGCGTACTACTTCGCGCCGCAGAAGGCGTTCGGCTCCGACGGCGGGCTGTGGATCGCGCTGCTGTCGCCCGCCGCCATCGACCGGGCCGCGGAGATCAAGGCGTCCGGCCGGTACATCCCGCAGTTCCTCGACCTGGTCACGGCCATCGAGCAGTCCCGGCTGGAGCAGACGTACAACACTCCGGCCCTGGCCACGGTCTTTTTGGCGGCCGAGCAGACCGACTGGATGAACGCCCAGGGCGGCCTGGCCTGGGCCACCAAACGCACCGCGGAGAGCGCGGCGGCGATCTACGGCTGGGCGGACCGCTCGACCGTCGCCACCCCGTTCGTGACCGACCCGGCGTTGCGCTCAAACGTGGTCGCCACGATCGACTTCGCCGATGGTGTGGACGCGGCCGCGATCGCCAAGGCGCTACGCGCGAGCGGCATCGTGGACACCGAGCCGTACCGGAAGCTGGGCCGCAACCAGCTGCGGGTGGCGCTCTACCCCACCATCGATCCGGGCGACGTCGAGGCCTTGACGGCGTGCATCGACTACGTGGTCGAGCGCCTCTGATCAGCTCGTTAGCTCCGCGGCTCCGCAGTTTCGACGGCGTGGCTTACCCCCATCGGGTGACCGAGGCGCGTACCGTGTCTCGAAACGCGCCACAGGCCAGCGACGGGACGGAGGCAACGCATGCGGCCGGTACGCTTCGTCGCCCTCTCCGAGGATGGTCAGGCCCTGGTGCTCGCCGACGAGGTCGGCCGGCTCCTGGCCCTTCCTCTAGACGACCGGATCAGCGGGGCTCTGCACACCGACACCGGCCCGCATGCGGCGGCCACGGCCGTGGCGGTGGCCAACGCCGAGGTGATGGCGACGCTGTCGCCGCGGGACATCCAGGCCCGTATCCGTGCCGGCGAGTCCGCCGAGGACGTCGCGCGCGTCGCGGGTGTCCCGGTCGACCGCGTTCTCCGGTATGCCGGGCCGGTGCTCCAGGAACGCGCCATGCTGGCGCAGCACGCCCGCCGCACCCGGCTCAAGACGTCCGACACCGGCGCGCCGCTGGCCGAGGTCGTGGACAGCCGTCTCGCCCAGCACGGCATCGACACCGAGAAGATCTCCTGGGACGCGTTCCGGCGTGACGACGGCACCTGGCGCATCGTTGCCACCTGGCCGTCCGGCAAGGCCACCGCACAGGCGGTCTGGGATCTCGACAAGGGACGCCAGGTCGTTTCGCCGCATGACGACATGGCGCAGTACCTGTGCGCCGAGCGGCCCACCCAGATCCTGGGTCAGGAGCCGGTGCCCGAGCGCCCGATGATGCACGAGCGGGGTGGCCACGGCCTGCCCGGCCCGGCCCGTACGGCCGAGCCCGCCCGGGGCCACGGCTTGCCCGCGCCGAGCACTGAGACGCCGCGTCCCACCCGCGACCCGATCCGGGCCGGCCGGGACGCCCTGCTGGCGTCGCTCGACCGGCCGCTGGGTCAGGGCTCGGGCCGGAGCCTGGAGCCGGCTGCGCAGGAGACCCGGCGGCCCGTGTCCGGTGGCGCGGCCGCGCTGCTCGGCGGCGGTTCGGGCTCGGCGTTCGATGACGACACCGACCAGCCCAAGGAGATTCCGGCCGTGCCGTCGCTCGCCGTGCTGCGACCGCGGCGCACGGTGGGTCAGAGCGGGCAGCAAGGCGCCGCCGCGGAGGGCGACGAGACGAAGCCGCGCAAGCGGCTGCCGAGCTGGGACGACGTCCTGTTCGGGGGCGGCCCGGCGGCCCGCGAGTCCTCTTAGGTCGGCTACCGGAGCGGCCAGGACCGCAGATTCTGGTATCCGCCGCCATCGGCGTACCGGCTCCGCACCAGCACGAATTCGTCCACCGTCCATTGCGGACCGACATAATCATCGAGCGCACGAAGCACCCCGTTGTCGCGTGCGTAAGCGACGGTGAGGTGCGGGGTCAGCGGCCGGTCGTCACCGGTCAGGCCGGCGGCATCGAGGGCGTCACGGACGTCGGCGTGCAGGTCGGCGAGAGCCGCGAGGTCACCGTGGACGCCCGCCCACAACGCGGTCGAAGGCCCCTTGCCGAAGCGTCCGCCGCCGGCCAGCCGAAGGGCGAACGTCCCCCGTGCGGCGGCACCGTCCAACGCGCGTTCGACGTCGGCCTGCCGCTCGTCGGCGACCTCACCGAGAAAGCGCAGCGTGACATGCCACCGATCGGCCGGCGTCAGCCGCACCCTGTCTCGAGAACGACGATCCCCGGAGCGCGTCGCGCTGGCCAGGCGGCGCTTGAGATCGGCCCGCGCCTCGTCGGACGGAAAGACCGCGACGAACAATCGCACGCCTAGACCCTAGGCGGTGGCCGGTCCTAGCCCGGCGGGCGGTCGGCCACCGATCGCAGGACCACCCCGGCCGTCTGGAGCTCCCCCTCGATCCGGAGCCGCTCGATGTCGCGGTCGACGCCCTCCAGCATGCTCAGGTGCTCGGCGACATTCAGCCGGCGGCAGGCGGCTCGCAGCCATTCGTCGTACGCGCAGGCCACCGCCGCCGACCACGCCTCGGACTCGGCGGTGGGTCCGCAGCGCCGCTGGCGGTCGAGTCTGCGCAGCTCGGCCGCGATCTGTTCGATCGCCGGCTGCCGCTCCTCGCGCGCGGATCGACCGGGCGAACGCGGACGAGCCGGCCCAAGACCGTCGCCGGACAGCTTGCGATCCAGTATGCGCAGGGCCCGGCGATCGTTGCGGCTCTTGCGGACCCAGGCCCGCTTCATGGTGGCCTCGCCGGAATTGACGATGACGGCTAGCGCACATGGCACGGACAGCAGCGTCAGTAACGCCCCCGTCAGTACCACCACGTGCGAGATGGCCACGATCCGACGCTAAGCCAACGTTCAGACGAGGTCCACAGCCTTTCGGCCGTCAAATCTGCCAACCTCCACCGAGGATCGGTTTAGCGTCAGAAACGCGTCAGGCGGCGGACCGGGCCGGCTCCGGGACCGAGGCGGTCACGGCGTCGGCGACCACCGTGTCAGCGTCCGGCGCGGAACGGACCAGCGACAGGCTCGGCCGCGGCCGCACCTGGAGATTGAGCCGTTCGCCACTGGTTCGCAGCTGCCAGACCAGGGCCACCATCGCCGTCAGGAAGGAGATCAGGCCGGCCCCCCAGATGCTCGACGGCACTCCGAACCGCTCGGCCCACCAGCCGGCCAGTGACGCACCGACCGGCGTGCTGCCGAGAAAGACCAGCACATACAGCGCCATGACCCGGCCACGGTACCGGCCGTGCACGCCCATCTGGACCCGCTGGTTCGCGGACTGCGCCAGGTACACCGAGAAGAACCCGGTCGGCACCAGCAGGATCATCGCGACCACGAACGACGGCGCGAAGCCGACGACGAACTCGAGCAACCCGAACGCCGCGGCTGCGCCGATCATCATGTACGCGCCCGGGCGCCTGCGACGGCCGCTCCCGGCCAGGGCACCGCCCAACGCGCCGACCGCGAGCGACGTGGTGAGCAGGCCGAACGACGACGGTCCGGCGTGAAAATCGATCTTCGCGAGTGCGGCGAGCGTCACCGGGAAGTTGAAGCCGATCATGCCGATCACGGCCATCATCATGATGGGGAGCAGCAGATCGGACCGCTGCCAGACATACCGGAGACCGTCGACGATGCGCGCGTCCTTGCTCTCCACCGGAGCCTTGCCGGTCGCGCGGTGCAGCTCGGCGGGGCGCATCCGGCTGTAGCTGAAGACCGGCGCGATCGCCAGGGCGGTGGCGATCAGGAAGACCGGCCCGGTGTGGAACAGGGCGAGCGCGACCCCGGCCAGCGCCGGGCCGCCGACCCGCGCCGAGTTGAACGTGGCCGCCGAGAGCGAAAGCGCGTTCGGCAGCAGTGGTTTCTCGACCAGCTCGGAGACGAACGCCTGCCGTACGGGGGTTTCGATCGCGCTCGCGATGCCGAGCAGCCCGGCGAAGAGGAACACATGCCAGAGCGCGACGACGCCGCTCGCGACCAGGACCGCGAAGACGATCGCAGTGAGAGCGAACGCCGCGTTCGCGGCGATCAGGAGCGTGCGCTTGTCGTACCGGTCGGCCAGCTTGCCGCTCCATAGCGTGAACGCGAGCACGGGTACGAACTGCAGCGCCGCGACGCTACCCAGCGCCCCGGGAGAGTTGTGCGAAAGATCGAGCACCAACCAGTCCTGGGCGGTGAACATCATCCAGACACCGACGAGCTTGACCAGTTGCCCGGTGGCGAACAGCCGATAGTTGCGGATCTTCAGGGACCGGAATGTGGTGCTCAGCACTGCCCGCACTCGGGTGCGCCTCCTCAGCGGTCGTACGCGTCATCGTCGTGTGACGAGCGGACGAGCGAGGCGGGTCCCGTTCGGGACGTCGTCAGGCGCGGGCGACTGTCTGCAGGATCGACGCGGCACGCTCGAGCGTGTCGCGCTCCTCCTGGCTGAGCAGGGCCAGTTGCTGGGCCAGCCATTGGTTACGCGCCCGTTCGAACTGCGCGTACACGGCCCGCCCCTCCTCGGTCGCGGCCAGGATGACCTGGCGACGATCCGTGGGGTGCGGCGTACGCGCCACGAGCCCGCGATCCTCCAGCTTTCCGACGATCTTGGTCATCGTCGGCGGCTGCACCCGCTCGAGGTCGGCGAGTTCGCGCGGCGTGAGTGCACCGGCCAACTGCAGGCTGGTCAGCGCCGAGAGCTGGCTGAACGTGAGATCGCCGACCGGGCGGGTCTGGCGGACCCTCCGGTTGAGCCTGGTGATCGCGTCGCGCAGCGTCTTGGCCAGCTCGTCCGCTGTCGCTCGCTCCGCCGTCACCGACCGCTCCATCACAATATTTAGCCTAGCTAATGAGCTTGGCTAACGACATCTCTCACGCGTATGACCATTGTCACCGGCACGGTAACGCAAGCGAGCGCCGCCGGTGAGATGCCGCAGTCGCTGCGGTCGCTGCGCTCCCTCCGCTTGGTGCGGCATCTCATCGGTTATCAGGCGCGAGCCGCCGAGCGAAGCGAGGCCAGCCAGCTCAGCGGCCTCACAGGATCACCGACTCCAGCGGCCCGCGCAGGAAGTACAGGATGAACAGCACGGCGACGCCGTACAGGAGCGGGTGGACCTCCCGGGCCTTGCCCACCGCCAGCTTGATGACGACGTACGAGATGACGCCCGCACCGATCCCGTTCGAGATCGAGTACGTGAACGGCATCAGCGTGATCGTGAGGAACGCCGGGATGGCGATCTCGTAGTCCAGCCAGTCGATCTGCCGTACCGCCATCATCATCAGGAAGCCGACCACCACCAGCGCGGTGGATGCGGCCTCGAACGGCACGATCACGACCAGCGGCGCCAGGAACATCGCGAGCAGTAACAACCCGCCGGTGACCAGGTTGGCCACCCCGGTCCGGGCGCCCTCGGCGACACCCGCGGCGCTCTCGATGTACGACGTGTTACTCGAGACGCTGGCGGCCCCACCCGCGGCCGCCGCGATCGAGTCGACGAACAGGATCTCCCGGGTCCGCGGCGGCATGCCCTGGTCGTCCAGCAAGCCGCCTTCCTGGCCGACCGCGACCATCGTGCCCATCGTGTCGAAGAAGTCCGTGATGAGCAGCGTGAAGATGAACATGATGACGACGAGCCAGCCGGCCCGACTCCAGGAGTCCAGGACGTTGAACTTGCCCAGCAGCGATAGGTCGGGCGTGTCCACGACCTTGTCCGGCAGCGCCGGCACGTTCAGCGACCAGCCGTACGGGTTCGGCTTTCCGTTCACGAACGACGGTCCGACGTGGGCGATCGCCTCCACGATGATCGCCAGCGCGGTCGTCGCGAGGATACCGATCAGGATCGCGCCCTTCACCCGCCGCACGAACAGGATCAAGGTGAAGAGCAGGCCGACCACGAACACCAGCGAGGGCCAGCTGTCCAGCTTGCCGCTGATGCCCAGCTGGACGGGGACGGTCGTGCCCGCCGCGTCCGGGATGCGGCGTACGAAACCGGCGTCGACCAGCCCGATGATCATCAGGAACAGGCCGATGCCGACGCCGATCGCGGTCTTGAGCTGCGTCGGGACCGAGCGGAACACGAGTGTACGGAGACCGGTGAGCACCAGGATCGCGATGAGTACGCCCTCGATGACCACCAGGCCCATCGCGTCGGCCCAGGTCATCTCCGGCGCGATCTCGTAGGCGACCAGCGCGTTCACGCCCAAGCCGGCGGCCAGGGCGAGCGGGAACCGCGCGACGACGCCCATCGTGATGGTCATCACGCCAGCGACCAGCGCCGTACCCGCGGCCAGCGGGGCGATCGGCAGCTTGCCGCCGACGCCGTCCACGCCGGCACTGAGGATCAGCGGGTTGAGCACCACGATGTACGCCATCGTGAAGAACGTGGTCAGGCCACCCCGGATCTCCCGGCCGACGGTGGAGCCTCGGGCGGAAATCTCGAAGTACCGATCAAAACCGCTTCTCGGCGTACGCGGCGACGAGTCGGCACTCGCATCGGCGGGTGCAGTGGACATGGCCGTCCTCCCCCAAAGAGCAAGACCTGAGTCGACCCGCGCATCGTGTCAGACGGCCGTCGATCTAGGGAAGATCAGCCGTGTTACAAATGGAGGGTGACCACCAGCAAGCCCAGGGTCGAGCCGCTCGATCCCCCGATGGTGCCGTTCGCGCTCGCCGGGATGGCGGCGTTCGGAGTGGCCGGCCTGATCCTGCTGCCGTTCCACGGCTGGTTGTCCGACCACGGACACACGGACTGGCTCTGGACCTGCGTGGCCGGGTTCCTGCTCGGAATTCCTGGCCTGCTCACGATGCTGCGGCACGACGCGAACCGGCGCCGCCGCCGGGCGCTGTCGCATCCGGAGTTCCGGGTCAACGAATAACTGACGGTTCTTACGAGTGGCCGTAGTCCTCGGCCGGCTCGCTCTCCTCGACCGAGCCGTGTGCCCGGCTGACCGCGACGGCCTCGACCTCGCTGTCGTCGTACACGGTCGGCAGCTCCTCGACCGGCACCTCGGCGCTGCCGAGCAGCGCCTCGGAGTGCGCGCCGCAGCCGTGGTCGGCGCTGACGGCGCGGCCGTCGTCCGGGGCGTAGATGTTGCCGCAGACGCCGAACATCTGCCGTAACGAGCCGGCCAGCGGCAGGTAGAAACCGCAGGTGCCGCAGCGGGCATTACGCGGCGCGGCGATGGCGATAGGCGCCTCAGGGCCGGACTCGCCGTCGTACCAGCGCTGCGCGGTCTCCATCCGACCCTCGCGCGACATGACCCGCGGGCGGCCGAGTCCCAGGTCCCAGGAGATCTCCTCGACCGCCGGGTCGTCGCTGAGCACGTAGCCGGGCGCGAGCCGGTCGTCGTCGGGCGCGGTCGGCATGAGGTCGCCGACGCCGAGGTCACCGGGCTGCAGCCGTTCGTTCCAGGGCACCCAGCCGGGCGCGAGCAGCGCGTCCGGGCCGGGCAGCAGGACGGTCTCGCAGACCGTGACGTGCCGGCTGCGGGGCACCCGGGTCACGGTGACGGCCCAGCGCCAGCCGCGGTAGCCGGCCAGGTGACTCTCGAAGAAGTGCGTAACGAGCCGGTCGCCCTCGGCTACGGCCTCGAGGTGCTCGCCGATGTCGCTCGGGTCCACATCCGTGATGGCGCCGCGAGCCAACCCGACGGCATCGGCGCAGATCTGGTCGAGGCGAGCGGTACGCGAGGTGGCGGTCCTGGTCGTCACGTATCCATTGTTCCTCAGTCTCCGGAAGCGCGAGCAACGACTCCCCCGGATATCTGGGTAGATCCGGGAGGACGCGGGTCGCCCCGATCAGTCAGGATGGTGGTATGCCGCTGCTTCCCACGATCGGGCGCACAGTCGGCACCGGCATCAAGGCGATCCGCCTGCTGGTGCGGGGTTCCGTACGCAGCGGCGCCTGGGCGACCCGGACGGTCGGGAGCGCCCGCGCCCGGGGGGCGGCGAACGAGATCGGCATGGTGCGGCTGTTCGACCTGCACGCGCTGTCCTGCGCCGGCGACACACTCATCGCGATCGGGCTGGCCGGCACGATCTTCTTCAATGTGCCGCTGGACGAGGCCCGCAGCAAGGTCGCGCTGTACCTGCTCGTCACGATGGTGCCGTTCGCGCTGCTGGCACCCGTGATCGGCCCGCTGCTCGACCACTTCCGGCACGGCCGCCGGTACGCGCTCGCGGTCACCATGCTCGGCCGCGCGTTCCTGGTCTGGCTGATCTCCGACCACCTGCACGGCTTCGGGCTCTACCCGGCCGTGTTCGGCGTGCTGGTGCTGTCCCGCGCGTACGGCGTCGCCCGTTCGGCCGCCGTACCCCGCCTGCTGCCCGAGGGGGTCCCGCTGTCCCAGGTGGGCGCGCGGGCGAGCGTTTACGGCACGTTCGCCGGCGCGGTGGTAGCGCCGATCGGCCTGGCCGCGTTCTGGTTCGGTGCGCAGTGGCCGTTGCGCGTCTCGTCGGTGATCTTCCTGATCGGCATGGTGGTCGCATTGCGGCTGCCGCCGCGCGCCGACTCCGAGCCGCCCGAGGCGGTGCCTCGCCCGTTCCGTGCCATGCTGCGGTTGGGCCGGGGTACCGACCGACCGTTGTCCGGCCAGCTGGTGGTCGCCACGCTGATCGGCAGCGCCAGCCTCCGCTTCCTGTACGGCTTCCTGCTGCTCTTCTTCGCGTTCGCCATCAAGGCTGGCCAGCTCGACACCACGGTCTTCGGGCGCGACATCGGCAGCCAGGTCGCGGTCGGGGTGATCGGCGGCGCGCTGGCTGTCGGCACGTTTCTGGCGACCGCCATCGGCACCCGGCTACGGATCCGGCGTCCGCTGGCACTGCAGTCCAGCGGCTTGACGATCACGGCCGGCGTGAGCGTGCTGGCCACCATCTTCTTCACGCTGCCGATGGTGGCGCTGCTGGCGTTCGTGACTGCCGTCTTCAGCGGCATTTCCAAGCTCGCCATCGACGCCAGCATTCAGGAGCGCGTGCCCGAGCGCCTGCGGGCCAGCGCTTTCGGCCACTCCGAGACGATTCTGATGATCGCGTGGGTGCTCGGCGGCGCGGCGGGCATCATCCCGCTCACCGGCCGCGTCGGGGTTGCGGTGGCAGCCGCGTTCGCGGTGGCGGCGGCGATCCGGGCCGCGATCGTCGCGGCGCGGCTACACAACGAGCGGCTGCTGGGTCGGCCGAAGGAGGCCCCGGAGGACGCGGCCGCCGCGACGCCCGAGCCGGCGGCGCCGACGCCGGCCCGACCGGCGGAGCCCGCCGATCCGTGGCCGGATGCACCGTCGGTGCCGCCCCGCCGCCCCGCCGCGTCACCAGCCGCCCGGCCGCAGCCGGCGGACGCACCCGTACCGCGCGGCCCCGATCGGCCGGCCCAGCCCGTCTCGCTCGATCCGACCATCGTCGAGCCGGCCGCAGCCAGACGGCGCCTGCCCTGGCGACGGAGGCCGAAGGCCGCGGGGATGCCGGCGGCGCCCGCGGGAGGCCCGGCCGCCGGACCCGAGCCCGCCGAGGTCTCACCACCTCCGCACCGGGCCGAGCCGGATCATGCCCTGGCCCCGCCCGGCTACCACATCTACCGCCCGTCGTCGGCCACCAAGGGAAGCCGCAACGGAAACGCCGACGGACGCGCGAACGGGACCGGCTCGCGCCCTAACCCCGGCGACCAGTGACCGAGCTCCTTATCGTGACCGCCGTCGCCGCGGAGGCCGATGCCGTGCGCGCCGGCGCGGACCTCGCTCGCGTCACGGTCGAACCGGTCGGGGTGGGATCGGCGGCCGCGGCGGCCGCGACGGCCCGCCTGCTCATGCGCGCCGAAGCCGACGGCGCGCCCTACCGTGCCGTCATCAGCGCCGGCATCGCGGGCGGCTTTCCCGGACACGCCGAGAGGGGCGCGACCGTGGTCGGCACCCGCAGCATCGCGGCCGACCTCGGCGCGGAGACGCTCGACGGCTTCCTCCCGGTCGAGGCGCTCGGCTTCGGCACGAGCATCCTCGAGGCCGATCCGGTCCTGCTGCGGGCGCTGGCGTCCGCACTGCCCGGATGCGTCGTCGGCGACATCCTCACGGTCAGCACTGTGACCGGGACTGCCGAGACCGCCTCGCGCCTGGCGGATCGCTATCCGGCCGCGGCCGCGGAGGCGATGGAGGGGTACGGCGTCGGCACCGCCGCGACCGGTGCCGGCTACCCGTTCGCCGAGCTTCGGACGATCTCCAACCCGATCGGACCGCGGGACCGCGCCACCTGGCACGTCGCGGAGGCGCTGGCCGCACTCACCAACGCCGCCGCGCTGATCCACCTCTGAACGCCTGGTCGGTGCGCCGATCGATGGTGGGTGCCCGTGCGTAGGAGACCGAACCGCCCCCAGCGGTGTGGGGAACGCGACAGCGGACGCGCCAGGCGGCGAATTAGCGTGGGCACGTGGCAATTTCCCTGGCAGCTTCGCCCTGCCCCAACGACACGTTCGTCTTCCACGCGCTCGTGCACGGCCTGATTCCAGGCGCGCCGCAGGTTGATTTGACGTTCGCGGACGTGGATGTGACCAACACTGCCGCCGAGCGAGGCGAGTTCGACCTCGTCAAGGTGAGCTACGCGGCGCTGCCGTGGCTGCTCGACCACTATGAGCTGCTGCCCTGCGGCGGCGCGGTCGGCCGAGGCTGTGGCCCGCTCGTGCTGACCGCCGGCGACCGCGCCGACCTCGCCGGTGCCACCGTCGCCGTCCCGGGCGAACGGACCACCGCCTACCTGCTCTTCCGCCTCTGGTCCGCCGAGCGGCCGCCGGCCAAGATCGAGGTCGTCCCGTTCCACCGGATCATGCCGGGCGTGGCGGACGGCACATATGATGCCGGCCTGGTGATCCACGAGGCCCGTTTCACCTACCCGCGGTACGGCCTGACCGCGCTGGCCGACCTGGGCGAGTGGTGGGAGGGCGACACCGGCCTGCCGATCCCGCTCGGCGCGATCCTCGCCAAGAAGGGCGTCGTCGATGCCGACCGGGCGGCCGAGTGGATCCGTACGTCGGTGAGCATGGCCTGGGCCAACCCCGACGCGAGCCGCGCCTTCGTGCTCGCCAACGCCCAGGAGATGGAACTCGATGTGGTGAAACAGCACATTGAGCTGTACGTCAACGAGTTCACGCTGGACCTCGGCAAGGACGGATACGCCGCCGCCGAGGCCCTGCTGGGACGCTCGGCGGCCGCGGGGATCACGCCGGAAACGAAGAGCCTGACCCGTTAGACCTCGAGCTCGCGGGCCACCGCGTGGACCAGCTTCGCGATGTTCTGCGCGGTCCGCTTGTCCGGGTACCGGCCCCGGCGCAGGTCGGGCTGAACCTTCGCCTCGAGCAGCTTGATCATGTCTTCGATCAGTCCGTGCAGCTCGTCGGCCGGCCGGCGGCGCAGCTCGGCGACCGATGGCGGTGTGTCGAGGACCTTGACGCCGAGCGCCTGTGCGCCCTTGCGGCTGTCCACCACGCCGAACTCGATTCGCTGGCCCGCCTTGAGATCGGCCACTCCGGCCGGCAGGGCGCCCTTAGGCAGGAACACGTCCCCACCTTCGTCACTGGTGACGAATCCGAATCCTTTCGTCGCGTCGTACCACTTCACTCGACCCGTGGGCACCGCTGACCTCAACTCATTCGCTGGAACTAGGTCTTTAAGGCTATCCATCCGCCCCGGCAGACCCAACCGCAATCCGGCCTAGCAACGCCGGGAAACCGGTGAGGTCGCCGAGCACGTACGAGGCGCCGGCGTCGCGTAGCTGGTCAGCCGTGCACGGGCCGGCGGCGACGCCGATGCCGGGGATCTGCGCCTTCTGCGCGGCGATCATGTCGGCGACGTGGTCGCCCACGTACCAGCGGGCTCCGTGCTCCACCAGCGCGGCGGCCTTGCCCTCGGCGAACAGATCCCCCGCCACCGCGTCGACGGTCATGCCCAGGTGGGCGAGGTGCAGCTTGGCGAGCCGGCCGATCTTCGACGTCACCACCACGACGCGCCATCCCCGCGCGCGGACCGCCCCCAGCGCCTCCACCGCACCAGGCATCGGGACCGTCGGCGGGATGGCGTACTCGGGATAGAGCGCGCGGTACGCCGTCACCGCGTGCTCGACGTCCTCGGTCGGGAACCACTCCCGCAGCTCCTGGCGCAGTGGAGGCCCCAGCCGGGTCACCGCGAGGTCGGCGTCGACGAACACGCCGGTCCGCGCCGAGAGTGCGCGGTACGCCGCGGCGATGCCGGGCCGGGAGTCGATTAGGGTCATGTCCAGGTCGAACCCGACCGCCGGCGTCACGGATTGGTGGTGGGCGTGTACGTCAAGTCCTCGACCGGCAGCGGGAAGGTCTGATCGTCACCGAACGGCGAAAGGGCACCCGAGCGGTCCGTGGCCATCTCGGACACCGGCAGGCGACCCTCCTTGGCCGGACGCGACCGGCCGGTCCCAGCGGCCGGGCCCTCGGGCACCGTGGTGCCTGGCATCTCGGCGTCTGGCGCCACGACTGTCCCCCTCCTCCACCGGTCCGGGCCAGCCCCGGACCCGCCATCATCGTCCCACGGCCGCTAGCGTTGATGACAATGGCCACCAACTTCGTCGACCAACTCCGGTCGCTGCCCGACGAGGCGCTGGGCGCGCTGATCCAGCTGCGCCCCGACCTCGTCGTACCCGTGCCGTCGGACATCTCCGCGCTGGCCGTACGCGCCCAGTCGCGCGGCTCGGTCGCTCGGTGCCTGGACGCCCTGGACGAGTTCACGCTGCACATCCTCGACGCCGCACGGCTGAGCCGCTCCCCCCAAACCGCCCTCACCTCGGTCGATGCGATCCTCGCGCTGGCCGCGGACACGTCGCGCGACGATGTCCGGGCGGCCATCGACCGGCTGCGCGCTCGCATCCTGCTGCACGGACCCGAGGACGCGCTGCAGGTGGTGGGCGCCGTGGACGAGGTCACGTCGCCGTACCCGGCCGGGTTGGGCCGCCCCGCCGATTACCTGGACGCCCAGACCGCGATCCTGTGCGCGGACAAGGCGAAGCTGCGCCGCACCGTGCTGGCCGCCCCGCCGGCCGCCCGTGCGGTACTGGACCGCCTCGCCGCGGGACCGCCGATCGGCGCCCTGAACGGCACCGCCGGGATGGCCGAGCCGGTGCGCTGGCTGGTGGACAACCACGTGCTCGTGCCGGTCCCCGAAGCCGGCCGCGCGCCGCGACCGGACGGCGAGCTGGTCGAGCTGCCGCGCGAGGTCGGGCTGGTGCTGCGCCGGGACACCGGGCCGCTGGGCCTGTTGCGGCCGTACCCGCCGATCCCGGTCTCGCCCGTGCGGGACCCGAAGTCGATCGATTCGGCCGGCGCGGGCCAGGCCATGGAGGCGGTACGGACCACGGAGCTGCTGCTCGAGGCGCTCGCGGTCGAGCCCGCGCCGGTGTTGCGCACCGGCGGGCTTGGCGTACGCGACCTCAAGCGGCTGGCCCGGGCCGCGAACGTCGACGAGCCGGCCGCCGCGCTGCTCCTGGAGGTCGCGTACGCGGCCAGCCTGCTCAGTGAGGCGGACGCGACCGGCGTCTCCCGCGGCGTGACGGCGAGCCGCGCCTCCGGCGTCGCGGATGAGATCTTCCTGCCCACCGGCGCGTACGACCTGTGGCGGGCGCAGAGCATCGCGCACCGCTGGGAGTCGCTGGTGCGGTCCTGGCTGGCGATGACCCGGCAGCCGGGGCTGGTCGGGCAGCGCGACGACCGCGACCGGCCGATCAACGCGCTCTCGCCAGAGGCTGAGCGGGCGGGCGCGCCGCAAGCCCGGCGGGAGGCGTTGACCGCGCTCGCGGAGCTGCCGCCCGGCACCGCCCCGGCCGTCGATGACCTGCTGGGGCTGCTCGCCTGGCAGTCGCCGCGGCGGGCTCGCAGCCGTGCGGCAGCGCACCGGGACACGTACGTCGGCGCCGCCGCGCTGGGTTGGACCGGCTTGGGAGCGATCACCTCGTACGCGCGGATGCTGCTGGCCGACGCGAGTCCGGACGACGCCGACCCGCTGGGCGTCCGCCCGGGTGTGCCGTCCGCGGCCAGCGACACCGTCCGCGCGCTCGACGCCTTGCTGCCCGTTCCCGTCGATCATGTGCTCGTGCAGGCGGACCTGTCGGTTGTCGTGCCCGGGCCGCCCGAGCCGGAGCTGGCCGACGAGCTGGACATGATCGCCGAGCAGGAATCCGCGAGCATGCATCGGGTGACCGCCACCAGCGTCCGGCGAGCGCTCGATGTCGGCTACCGCGCCGCCGATCTGCATGCACTGTTCCAGCGGCGCTCGCGGACACCGGTGCCGCAGGCGCTGACGTACCTGATCGACGACGTGGCCCGCAAGCACGGTGGGCTGCGAGCCGGCTCGGCGGCCTCCTACCTGCGCAGTGACGACGAGGCGCTGATCGCCGAGGCGCTGGCCGACAAGCGCCTCGCGGCACTGAGCCTGCGCCGGATCGCGCCGACCGTGCTGGTCAGCCCCTCCCCGGTGGCGAGACTGCTGGGGGCGCTGCGCGATGCGGGCTTCGCACCGGTCGCCGAGGATGCCGGCGGTGGCGCGGTCCTGTCCCGCCCGAAGGTCCGGCGTGCTCCGACCCGTACCCCCGCGTCCTCCCGGCTCGCCGACCAGGCCGGACCCCCGGCACTCTCCGGACCGCGGCTGGCCGGGGTGGTCGAGCAGATCCGCCGGGGCGACCGGCTGACGCGGGCGGCCCGGCGGGCGCCCGTCACCGTCCGCGCCGCGAGCGGCGAGGGTGCGCCCGGACTCACCCCCGTGCAGGCGCACAGCCAGGCCATGGCCGTGCTCCAGCAGGCGATCCGTGACAAGGCCCGGGTCTGGGTGGGGTACGTCGACGCGCACGGCTCGAATCTGTCCCGGCTGGTCCGCCCGGTGTCGCTGAGCGCGGGATACCTGCGGGCGGAGGACGAGCGGACCGAGACGCTGCACACCTTCGCGTTGCACCGCATCACCGCGGCCGTGCCCGAGGAGCAGTAGGCGCATCACGGGTCGTGTCAGACTGGAGGGTCGGATGTCGCCTTTCGAGAGGCTTTGATGGTGAGCGGCGGACCACTGATCGTGCAGTCGGACAAGACGCTTCTGCTGGAAGTGGAGCACCCCGACGCCCAGGCGTGCCGGATGGCGATCGCGCCGTTCGCCGAGCTCGAGCGCTCGCCGGAGCACGTGCACACGTACCGGCTGACGCCGCTCGGGTTGTGGAACGCGCGGGCCGCGGGCCACGACGCGGAAGGCGTGGTCGACTCGCTGATCAAGTTCTCCCGCTACCCGGTGCCGCACGCGTTGCTCGTCGACGTGGCCGAGACCATGGACCGGTACGGCCGCCTGCAGCTCATCAACGACCCGAATCACGGCCTCGTCCTGCGCGGCCTCGACCGCATCGTGCTGGTCGAGGTGGCGAAGAGCAAGAAGCTGGCCGGCATGCTCGGCGGGCGCATCGACGACGAGACGATCGCGGTACATGCCTCGGAGCGCGGCCGGCTGAAGCAGGCGCTGCTCAAGCTCGGCTGGCCGGCCGAAGACCTGGCCGGGTACGTGGACGGCGAGGCGCACGAGATCGCTCTGGCCGAGAACGGTTGGCACCTTCGCGCCTACCAGCGGGAAGCCGTCGACGGGTTCTGGGCCGGCGGGTCGGGGGTCGTGGTGCTGCCCTGCGGCGCCGGCAAGACGCTGGTCGGCGCGGCGGCCATGGCCACGGCCAAGGCGACGACGCTGATCCTGGTGACGACCACGGTGGCCGGTCGACAGTGGAAGCGCGAGCTCGTCGCCCGCACGTCGCTTACACCGGACGAGATCGGCGAGTACTCGGGCGAGCGCAAGGAGATCCGCCCGGTCACCATCGCCACGTACCAGGTCCTCACAACGCGGCGCGGCGGCGCGTTCACCCATCTCGACGTGTTCGGCGCGCGCGACTGGGGTCTGGTGATCTACGACGAGGTGCACCTGCTGCCCGCGCCGATCTTCCGCTTCTCGGCCGACCTCCAGGCCCGCCGCCGGCTGGGCCTGACCGCGACGCTGGTCCGTGAGGACGGCCGCGAGGGCGACGTCTTCTCGCTGATCGGCCCCAAGCGTTACGACGCGCCGTGGAAGGACATCGAGGCGCAGGGCTGGATCGCGCCGGCCGAGTGCACCGAGGTCCGGGTGACCCTGACGGACGCTGAGCGAATGGCGTACGCGGTCACCGACTCCGACGAGCGCTACCGGGTCGCGGCGACCGCCCGTACCAAGCTGCCCGTGGTACGCGCGTTGCTGGAGAAGCACGCCGGCGAGCAGACGCTGGTCATTGGCGGGTACATCGACCAGCTGCACGAACTTGGCGGATACCTCGACGCCCCGATCGTGCAGGGCTCGACCACGAACAAGGAGCGCGAGCGGCTGTTCGACGAGTTCCGTGCCGGCTCGCTGCGTACGCTGGTGATCTCGAAGGTGGGCAACTTCTCGATCGACCTGCCCGAGGCCGCGGTGGCGATCCAGGTGTCCGGCACGTTCGGCTCGCGGCAGGAGGAGGCGCAGCGTCTTGGGCGGGTGCTGCGCCCGAAGGCGGACGGACGGCAGGCGCACTTCTACACGGTGGTTTCCCGGGACACGATCGACACCGAGTACGCGTCCCACCGGCAGCGCTTCCTGGCCGAGCAGGGGTACGCGTACACGATCGTCGACGCCGACGACGTGCTCGGTCCGCCGCTTCCCCAGATCGACTGAAGTCGTCGCACTCAGGGCACCGGCGGGCCGGGGGTCAGCAGATCCTCCAGCAGGTCGCCGTACCGGTCCACCCGGTCCAGTACCTCGCCGGCCGGATACTGCCGCGCCGGCTCCTCCCCGGTCGCGACCGCCTCGACTTCTTCCCAGGTCAACGGCGTCGACGCGGTGGGCGTCGCCTGGGCACGCAGCGAGTACGGCGCCACGGTCGTCTTCGCCGCGGCGTTCTGACTCCAGTCGATGAAGACCTTTCCCGGCCGGATCGACTTCGCCATCTTGGCCGTGATCGACTTCGGCACCATGGCGGCCAGTTCCTCCGCGACCTTCTTCGCGTACGCGGAAACGACCTCCGAGTCCTGGGTGGCCGATATCGGGCAGCACAACTGCATGCCCTTCTTGCCGGACGTTTTCGGGTACGACGAAATGCCGTCCTCGGCGAGCCGATCCCGCATGAGGACCGCCACGCCGCAGCACTCCTTGAGGCTGGCCGGCGCCCCCGGATCCAGGTCGACGACCATCAGATCCGGATCGGACCCGATCCGCCATTGTGGAGTGTGCAGTTCCAGCGCGGCGAGATTCGCGACCCAGACGAGCGTCGCCAACTCGTCCACCACCACGAAGTCGATGGTTTCCCGCGATTTCGTGGAGCCCGGCACGGGGAGGCGGGCGAGGCGTACCCAATCCGGCGTCCCGCCCGGTGCGTTCTTCTCGAAGAAATGCGCCCCGTCGACGCCGTTCGGATACCGGATCCGGGTCAGCGCCCGATCCTTCAGATGCGGCAGCAGCACCGGCGCGAGCCGCGTGTAGTAGTCGATGACCTCACCCTTGGTGAAGCCGGCCTCGGGATACATCAGCTTGTCCAGATTGGATAGTTCGAGGTCGCGCCCCTCGATCTGGACGGCGAACCGATCAGCCATCGTCCTCCTCCGCGCATTCCTGGGCCGTCTTGTCCGTGCGCAGCCGTACGAACCGCGGGAAGCGCAGCCTCCCGTCGGGCGTACGGTTGCCGTACCGGATCTCCACCACCAGCTCGGGCTGGACCCAATGGGCCCCGCGTGCATCTTCGCGCGGCACCTGGCCCTCCGCGAACGGAGACGACGGTACGGCCAGGGGCGAGAGCCGCGACAGCAGCTGCGCCTCGGCGGCCGCGCCGATCCCGCCACCGACCCGGCCCCGGAAGCGCAGCTGGCCGTCCGGCCCCGGCACGCCGACGAGCAGGCCGCCGAGCTTGCGGGCCCCGGAACGCCAGCCGCCGACCACGTAGTCGCCGGTCCGGTCGAACTTCACCTTGATCCAGTCCGGCGACCGGGCGCCGGGCACGTACGCCGCGCTCAGCCGCTTGGCCACTACCCCCTCGAGGTGGTTCTCCCGCGCTGCGGCCTCCGTCGCCGCCCCGTCGAGGAAGACCGGAGGCACCATCCAGTGCGGCCCCGCGAGGTCGAGTTGTTCCAGGTGCTCGCGACGCGACGAGTACGGCAGGTCGAGCAGCGAGACGCCCGCGTACCGGAGAAGGTCGAAAATCATGTAGGTCACCGGCAGCGACGCGGCCAACTTTGCCGCCCGGCCCGGGTCCCGTACGTGCATCCGCTCGGCGAGGGCGGTGAACGACGGCCGCCCGGCCGCGTCGAGTACCACCATCTCGCCGTCGATCAGCGAATCGTCCGGCAGGGAAAGACCCGAGATCTCCGGGTATGCCGGGGTCACCACCGCCCCGGACCGCGCCCACAACCGCGGTGGCCCGCCGGAGAATTGCGAAAGAACCCTGACCCCGTCCCACTTGAATTCATAGGCCCAGCCCGGCCCAACCGGCAGCGTGCCCGCGGTCGCGAGCATCGGAGACAGCGGCGCACCAGGCACGAGATCAACCATAGGCAGGTTCGAACACCTTACGTAGGCGTCTCAGTGATGCAATCCTTGATCGGGGACGCTCACGCTGGGTAGGAGGCGATGATGCGAGCGATCTGGAAAGGCGCGGTCTCATTCGGCCTGGTGTCGATCGCCGTCAAGCTCTACTCGGCCACGGAGGAAAAGGACATCCGATTCCACCAGGTGCACCGCACCGACGGCGGCCGGATCAAGTACAAGCGCACGTGCTCGATCGACGGCGAAGAGGTGGGCTACGACGACATCGCCAAGGGCTACGACATCGGCGGCGGCGAGATGGTCATCCTCACCGACGAGGACTTCGCCGATCTGCCGCTGACCACGTCGCGCGCGATCGACGTGCTGGAGTTCGTGCCCGCCGATCAGATCGACCCGATCCTGTTCGCGAAGGCGTACTACCTCGAGCCCGAGGGGCAGGCCGCGAAGCCGTACGTCCTGCTCCGCGACGCCCTGCGGGACGCGGACCGGGTCGCGATCGTCAAGATCGCGCTGCGCCAGCGCGAACAGCTCGCGACGCTGCGCGTCCGCGACGACGTCCTCGTCCTCAACACCATGCTGTGGCCTGACGAGGTCCGTAATCCCGACTTCGGCTTCCTCGACGAGGACATCGAGACGCGCCCGGCGGAGCTCGCCATGGCCAGCTCGCTCATCGACTCGATGGCCGGCAGCTTCAAGGCCGATGAGTTCACCGACAACTATCGCGAAGCGCTCCAGGAAGTCATCGACGCCAAGGTCGAGGGCCGCGAGATCGTCCAGCCCGAGGAGGCCGAGGAGGCGCCGGCTGCCGCGGTCGACCTGATGGCGGCGCTCAAGGCCTCCGTCGAAAGGGCCAAGAAGGCGCGCGGCGAGTCCCCCGAAGAGCGGGCCCGTGCCATCGAGGCCACGCCGATCAGCGCGGCCAAGTCGGCTTCTGCCGCGCCCACCAAGGCCACGAAGTCCACCGGCGCGAAGAAGGCCGCCCCGGCGAAGAAGACCGCCGCGAAGAAGGCCACGCCCGCCAAGGCCACCAAGTCCACGGACGGCGCGAAGAAGGCCACGCCCGCGAAGAAGTCGGCCAAGAAGTCGGCCTGACTAGAGTTGCCCCGTGGCATTGGGGTGGGCTGAGTCGTATCTGGGTCGGGTCCGCAGGAGCGTGGGCGACAGCGACATACTGCTGTTCGTCGGCGCGCGTGGCGTCGTCATCGACGACCAGAATCGCCTCCTGCTCATCCAGCGCTCCGACAATCACCGCTGGGCCATCCCGGCCGGCGCGATGGAGCTCGGCGAGAGCATCGAGGAGTGCGCGATCCGGGAGACGTTCGAGGAGACCGGGCTGCGAGCCACGTCGCTGGCGCCGTTCGCGTTCTACACCAAGTACACGTACACGAACGAGTACGGGCACACGTACCAGCAGATCCTCATGTCCTTCCGGATCTACTCATGGGAAGGCGAGCTGGTCCGGCAGACCGAGGAGTCGATCGACGCGGGGTTCTTCCCGCTGGACGCGCTGCCCGGCCCGAAGTCGTTCATCCTCGACGAGACGCTGGCCGACCTGGCCGAGTTCGAGCGCACCGGACGGCTTGTCCTCAAATAGCGTCGCGACCAGGCGCATCTGTGCGGCAGGATGCCGACCGTGACCGACCGACCCCGGCGGCGGCTGGGGCTGGACCTCACCCCGCTACGGACCTCGCGGGACTACCGCCTGGTCTTCGCCGGCGGCGCGGTGTCCGGATTCGGCTCCTTCATCACCTACGTGACCATCCCGTTCCAGGTCGCCGCGATCACCCACGACCCGCTCATGGTCGGCCTGCTCGGCGTCTGCCAGCTCGTACCGATCCTGGTCATGGGATTCGTCGGTGGCGCGCTGGCCGACTTCCTGGACCGCCGCCTGCTGGTGCGCGGCGGCGAGTTCGCCCTGGCCGCGCTGTGCGCGGTCTTGCTGATCAACGCGCTCTCCGACCGACCCCACCTCTGGCTTCTTTACGCGGTCGCGGCGCTCACCGCGGCCGTCGACGGCGTGCAGCGGCCGGCACTGGAGGCGATGGTCCCCAGACTCGTCACGCCGGAGGAAATTCCGGCGACCAGCGCGCTGCAGTCGCTCGGCATGCAGGTCGCCCAGCTCGCCGGCCCCGCTCTGGCCGGCATCCTCATCGCGACGATCGACCTGGCCTGGGTGTACGCGTTCGACCTGGCCACGTTCGCGGTCTCGGTGACCTGCCTGACGCTGGTCAATGCGGTTCCGCCGCCACCGGCCGCCGACCGCCCATCGATACAGTCGGTGATCACCGGCCTCAAGTACGCCCGCTCAAGCCCGGAACTGCTCGGCACCTACCTGGTCGACATCAACGCGATGTTCTTCGGCATGCCGCAGGCGCTGTATCCGTTCCTGGCCACCGGGCTGGGCGGTCCGAAGGCGCTCGGCCTGCTGCGCCCGCGGTCGGCTCGCTGCTGGCCACGATCGGCTCAGGCTGGACCGGGCACGTACACCGGCACGGCCTCATGGTGATCATTTCGGCCGCGCTGTGGGGCGTCGGGATCGTCGGAGCCGGGCTGTCCAACGTGCTGTGGCTGACGCTGTCGTGCCTGGCGTTCGCGGGCGCCGCCGACATGGTCTCCGGCATCTTCCGGAGCATCATCTGGAGCCAGACCATCCCCGATCACCTGCGCGGGCGGCTCGCGGGCATCGAGATGCTGTCGTACACGACCGGCCCGCTCTTAGGCCAGCTCCGTTCCGGCTTCATGGCGCGAACAAGACTGGGCGTCGGTGGCTCGATCTGGGTGGGCGGCGTGCTCTGCTTTTCGGCACTCTTGCGCTGGCGGTGGCGCTGCCGCGCTTCGTCGGTTACGACGGCAAGGACGGCATAGCGCGCAAAAAGGC
>DASYTU010000024.1:0-32805 GCA_036001925.1 Actinoplanes sp. | reverse complement strand
GCACGGCTGCGGGCCACCGATCCGGGCAGGTGGCGGGCGGCGGCCGTAGCCTGGCGCACATGGGCGGCGCTGGCAGGGCGGTGGTCGGTGGAGCTCGGCCCTGTCGTCGCACGACTGCGTAGCGCCTGGTCGGGTGCGGCCGCGACGGCCGCGTTCGCACGGCTCGAGCGGTTGCGCCGGGCGCTGGACCTGTTTCGACTGCTGTGCTGGGAAGCCGACCAGACGCTGAGCGAGTTCGCGGCGGCGCTGGAGAGGGCCAAGACGTTGCTGACCCGCGCGGCCACGACGGCAGCACACGCCGGGCTGGTCATCGACGACGACGGCGTGGTGACCACCGCGACCGGCGCGGCGAGGTCCGGAGGCGGAGCCGCATGCCGAGCCCGTGACGCGAGCCCGGCCAGCAGCCTCGGACCGGCTGGCGGCGCGCGCCGGACCGGCAGCCCTCACGGGACCGGCGGCGCAAGCCAGGCCGGCAGCGCCCGCTTGACCGGCGGGCCGGCACCGTACGGCGGCGCAAGCCAGGCCAGCAGCGCCCGCCTGACCCGCGGGCCGGCACCGTCCCGCGGCGCAAGCCAGGCCGGCGGAGCGGGCCAAGCCGGCGGTGCCGGTCATGGGACGGTTCGCGCCGCCGAAGACGCCACCGCGGACGTGTCCGCAGCGCTCAGGCTGGCGGCGGAGGCCGACGCGGCGGCCGTCTGTCGCCTCACCGAGGTCGCCGCAGCGGAGGCGGCCGGAGAGGCTCCGCCGGTACCGTCCATGCCGCTGCCGCCGTGCGCCGCGAGGCCCGGCGAAGTGCGCAGTTGGTGGGACACACTGACTACGCAGCAGCGACGATGGCTGACCGCTACCGAGCCCGGTTGGTTAGGCTCGCTCGACGGCGTGCCGGCGGCGTTCCGGGATCTGGCGAACCGCCTCCTGCTCGACGAGCGCCGCGCCGAGTTGGACCGTGCGGCATCGGAGGCACTCGGCAGCGGGCCGCGACGCGCCGACGGGCTGCGGCACGGGCTCGGCGCGCTGGCAGACCGGTTGGCCAGCGATGCCGGTCCGCGGGGCTACCTGTTGCGTCTCGACCTGGCCGGCGATGGCCGAGCCGTGGTGGCGCTCGGCGACCCCGATCGCGCCGACAATATCCTCACACAGGTGCCCGGGATGACCGCCGACCTGGCTTCCTACGGCGGCGAGCTGGCCCGAGCCGAGCGGGTGGCGGTCCGGGCGGCGCAGATGGACCCGTCTGCCGCTACGAGCGCGGTGATGTGGCTCGACTACGACGCTCCGGACTTCATCGACGAGGCCGCGGGCGCGAGCCGGGCGGAGGCAGGCGCGGACGGGCTGCGCCGGTTCCAGGAGGGACTACGCGCCACCCACGATGGCGGTCCGGCGCATCAGACCGTGCTGGGCCACAGCTACGGCTCGCTGGTCGTGGGGAAGGCCGCGGCCGGACCCGGCCTTGATGCCGACAGCGTGGTGTTCGTCGGTTCGCCGGGGGTCGGCGTCGGCTCGGCCGCGCAATTACACGTACCGCCCGACCAGATCTGGTCGACGACGTCGCGCAGCGACATCATCCAGTACGCGGCGGTCGCCCCGCGCAGCGTGATCGAGGACGTTCTCACGGCCGTCACGATGCCGGTCATCGGGCCGGCGGTAGCCTTCGCCACCCCCGAGGACGAACTGTGGTTCGGACGCAACCCAAGCGACCCGGCATTCGGAGCCCGCGTGTTCGGAAGCCAGCCGGACGCCGGCCACCTCGGTTACTGGGACCCAGGCCGACCCGCATTGGACGCGATCACCTCCATCACGCTGGGCACGGCCCGATGAGACGGCGGGAGCAAGGCCCTGGACGGCGGCCGGCGACGTTGGCGGCCGCCGTCCGGGCTCGACTTGCCGTGGCCCGCGCCCGCGTGGGCGGGGCCACGTCATTCCACGGTGACGGACTTCGCGAGGTTGCGCGGTTGGTCGACGTCGTGACCGCGAGCGGCGGCGATCTCGCATGCCAGGATCTGCAAGGGGACCGTCGTCATGAGCGGCGCGAGCAGCGTCGGCGTACGCGGCACCTCGATGAGGTGATCGGCGTAGTCGCTCACGCCCTGGTCGCCCTCCTCGGCGATGACGATGGTACGGGCGCCGCGCGCGCGTACCTCCTGGATGTTCGAGACGACCTTGTCCCGCATCACGCCGCGGCCGGCCGGCGATGGCACTACGCAGACGACCGGGGTGCCCTCGTCGATCAGGGCGATCGGGCCATGCTTCAGCTCGCCCGCGGCAAAGCCCTCGGCGTGCATGTAGGCGAGTTCCTTGAGCTTGAGCGCGCCCTCGAGGGCCACGGGATAGCCGACATGCCGGCCGATGAACAGCACGGTCGACGCGGTCTTCAGGTCGCGCGCCAGCGCCCGTACCTCCTCCATCCTGGAAAGCAGGTCCTGAAGATCGTCGGGGGTCCGCCGCAGCCGGGTGACCACGGCCGCGACTTCGTCCGCGTACATGACGCCGCGGATCTGCGCCAGGTGCAGGCCGATGAGGTAGCACGCGACGAGCTGGGTGAGAAACGCTTTCGTGGACGCGACGGCGATCTCCGGACCGCCGTGCGTGTAGAGCACGGCGTCCGACTCGCGCGGGATGGTGGAGCCGTTGGTGTTGCAGATCGCCAGTACGCGCGCCTTCTGCTCCTTGGCATGCCGAAGCGCCATCAGCGTGTCCATGGTCTCACCGGACTGGCTGATCGCGATGACGAGCGTCGAGCGGTCCAGGACCGGGTCGCGGTAGCGGAACTCGCTGGCCAGCTCCACCTCGCACGGGATGCGGCACCAGTGCTCGATGGCGTACTTGGCCACCAGGCCGGCGTGGTAAGCCGTGCCGCAGGCGATGATGAACACCTTGTCGATGTCGCGCAGATCCTGGTCGGTGAGCCGCACCTCGTCGAGCACGATGTCGCCGCGCTCGGACAGCCGGCCAAGCAGGGTGTCCGAGATGGCCTGCGGCTGCTCGGCGATCTCCTTGAGCATGAAGTAGTCGTAGCCACCCTTCTCGGCGGCCGACGCATCCCAGTCGATGTGGAAGTCCCTGCCGTCGGCGGGTTCGCCGAAGAAGTCGGTGATCTCGATGCTTGCCGGGGTGATCAGGACGACCTGGTTCTGGCCCAGCTCGACCGCTTCGCGAGTGTGCTCGATGAACGCGGACACGTCACTGGCCAGGAAATTCTCGCCGGAGCCTCGGCCGACCACGAGAGGCGAGTTGCGGCGTGCGCCGACGACCGCGTCGGGTCGCTGCGCGTCGACGGCGAGCACGGTGAATGCGCCCTCGAGCCGGCGTACGGTGCGCCGCATGCCCTCGGCGAGCAGTTGCGGTCCGTCTCCCAGTTCGGCGCCCTCTGCCGTTTCGAGCAATGCGCGCATCTCGGCGGCCAGCAGGTGCGCAACGCATTCGGTGTCGGTGTCGCTGACGAACTCAACGCCGGTCGCCTCGAGCTCAGCCCGCAGGCGGGCGAAATTCTCGATGATGCCGTTGTGGATCACGGCGACCTGCCGGTCGGTGGAGAGGTGCGGGTGCGCGTTGCGGTCGGTGGGACCGCCGTGGGTGGCCCACCGGGTGTGCCCGATCCCGGTCGTGCCCGCGCCGATGCCGTCTGCGGAGTGCTCGACCAATGCCTTTTCGAGATTGGCCAGCTTGCCGGCGCGTTTCTCGGTAAGCACGGCGTCGCCGACGATCACGGCGACCCCAGCGGAGTCATACCCGCGGTACTCGAGGCCGCGCAGGCCGTCGAGGACGATACTGAGCGCCGGACGATTCCCCACGTAACCCACGATCCCACACATGTGGGGCAGCGTAGCCGACATTCGCTCATGCGTCATGCGCGGGAGCCATGCTTTCGCGCATCGTATCTGATCGCAGCAACCGTTCGGCCAGCCCTGTCTGTATCCGCGGTGGAACCGCTCCGGCCAGGACGGCTTGCCGACAGCAGACTGGCACCGATGGCGTACCGTCGGCTACCGCGCCGCGACGGACGCTCGCCTGGGGAGGGACCCTTGAGCAATCCACCGCCCTCGGACCCGATGCAGCCATCCCACCCGCCAGAGCCACACGGCTCGTCGTCCCCGGAGCCGCGGGCCGATGGATCACCTGCCGAGGACTCGGCGGCCTCGGACCCACCGGCCGACGGACCGCCCCTGGGCTCGACGCCCGCGACGCCGGAGCCCTTGGGATCCATGGGGTCGGCAGGCCAGGTTTCCGGGCAGCCGTGGTCGACGCCATCCCGCGATCCACTCTTCGTCGAGCCCTACCAGCCGCCGGCGCCCCCGGCGCCGCCCACGTTCAGGCCCGGCTACGCCTCATTGCCGCCGCCATCAGCGCCCCACGCTTACTCGGCGACCTCGCAGTTCCCCCAGCAACCGGGCTATGCATCCGCGGGCTACGCGCCCGAAGGGCACGAGCTACCCGCCTACGGACAGCCCGGGTACGGAGCGACGGTCGCCTCGGGCCAACCTGCCGCCTACGGACATCCTCCGCCGGGGCCGCCGCCGGGATACGGGGGGCAGTCAGGTTACGACCCCGCGCCGCGCCGCAGCAACGTGCCGTTTGTCGCCGTCATCATCGCGGTCGGCGTCCTGCTCTGCGGGGGCGCGGTCACCGCCGGCGCCCTCGTGGTCAACAACATCGCCAATCGCGCCAAGGAAGCGGTCAAGCCGATCACGAACCCAACGCTGCCGGCCGTCCCCACCGAGGCACCTGACCTGCCGGGTCTGCCGACCGGCCTGCCCACGCTGCCGACCGACCTGCCCTCGCTCCCGACGGACCTGCCGAACCTGCCGGGCGGAACCGGGAAGAAGGTCACCGTTCGGTACGAGGTCACCGGCGACGGGCCCGCCGAGATCCTCTACACGAAGAAGCTGGGCGAAACGCCGGAGCGGGTCGACAACGCCAAGCTGCCCTGGAAGATCACGACCAAGATGGAGGGCACGGCATTCGTCTCGGTGACGGCCGTACGCCTGGGTACGGATGCCGGTTCGATCAGCTGCCGCGCGCTCATCGACGGCAAGGAGGTCGCGCGGCGCACCCACGAGGGCAGCTACGCGACCGTCTCGTGCAGTCAGCTCATCATCGACTAGCCCGCAACGAAGTTCTGCGCGTGCGGCGACAACGGCCCCGCCGGCCAACGCACACGCCGCCGCGCCGCGCCAGCGCACACGCCGCGCCAGCGCACACGCCGCCACTTCCGACTAGTCAACGCCCGCCACCACCGCACCGACCGCGGCCGCTGACCGCGCGGGCGTACGCCGGCAGGCCGACCCCCGCCGTAGGGTGGGGCCGTGACGATGTCGACCTCGGCCGATCCGCTGGTGGCGCGCATGCGCCCGTTCGGCACCACGATCTTCACCGAGATGTCCGCGCTGGCCGCGAGCACCGGATCCATCAACCTCGGCCAGGGGTTCCCGGACACCGACGGGCCACCCGAGATGCTGGACGCCGCCGCCGAAGCCCTCCGCTCCGGCGCCAACCAGTACCCACCGCTGGCCGGTATCCCAGCGCTGCGGCAGGCGATCGCAACCCACGACCAGCGCTTCTGGAACCTTTCGTGGGATCCGGGCACCGAGGTGGTGGTCACGGCCGGCGCCACCGAGGCGGTCGCGGCGAGCGTCCTCGCGCTCTGCGACCCCGGGGACGAGGTGGTGTGCTTCGAGCCGTACTACGACTCGTACGCGGCCTCGATAGTCCTTGCCGGCGCGGGCCGGCGGCCGGTCACGCTGCGGCCGGGCGCGGACGGCCGGTATTCCTTTGACGAGAGCGAACTGCGCGCGGCGTTCGGCCCACGCACCCGCCTGGTCCTGCTCAACTCCCCGCACAACCCCACCGGCAAGGTCTTCACCGCCGCGGAACTCGCGCTGATCTCGGGCCTCTGCCAGGAACACGACGTGTACGCCGTGACCGACGAGGTGTACGAGCACCTGGCCTTCACCGACGCCTCCGCACCGCACATCCCGCTGGCGACCTTGCCCGGCATGCGGGAACGGACGATCCGGATCTCGTCGGCAGGCAAAACCTTCTCCTGTACGGGCTGGAAGATCGGCTGGGCGACCGGACCCGCGCCACTGGTCTCCGCGGTGCGGCGGGTCAAGCAGTTCCTGACGTTCGTGAACGGGGCTCCGCTGCAGCCTGCGGTCGCCGTGGCGCTAGGCCTGCCCGATGAGTACTTCGCCGGCTTCAGGGCCGGCCTCCAGGAGCGCCGCGACCGGCTCGTCGCCGGGCTGGCCGATGCCGGGTTCGGCGTGCTGGCCTCGGACGGGACGTACTTCGTGACCGCCGACATCACGCCGCTCGGCGGCCACGACGGCCTCGAGTTCTGCCGCACCCTGCCGGAACGCTGCGGGGTAGTCGCGGTGCCGACCCAGGTGTTCTACGACCACCAGGACGCGGGACGGCACCTCGTCCGCTTCGCGTTCTGCAAGCGCCCCGAGGTCATCGACGAGGCCGCCCGCCGCCTCCGGACCATCCACTGATCTTGGATTTGTAGTCGTAGCGGGAAAGCAGGCTAGGCCGGGCTGGCGGCTCGCACCTCGGCCGCGATGCGTTCGGCCACCGCGTGGGCCTGGTCCTCGGTTGCAGCCTCGACCATCACCCGGACCAGGGGCTCCGTGCCCGACGGGCGGAGCAGCACCCGGCCGGTCTCGCCCAACTCGGCCGCCGCCAGCGCCACCGCCTCCTGGACCGTCGGTGCGGACGCGCCGGCGTCCCGATCCGCCACCCGCACGTTGATCAAGACCTGCGGCAGCTTGTGGATCACCGCGGCAAGGTCGGCCAGGGACTTGCCGGTCGACGCCAACTGGGCCATCAGGTGCAGACCGGTGAGGATCCCGTCGCCGGTCGTCGCGTACGCCGGCATGACGATGTGGCCGCTCTGCTCGCCGCCGAGCGCCAGCTTGCCCGCCTGCAGTTCCTCGAGCACGTAGCGGTCGCCGACCTTGGCCTCGATGAGGCGGATGCTGGCCTGCTTCATGGCCAGTCGCAGGCCGAGATTGCTCATCACCGTGGCGACCAGCGTGTCGTCGGTCAGCACGCCGGCGTCACGCATGGCCAGCGCGAGGATCGCCATGATCTGGTCGCCGTCCACGACCTCGCCGGCGGCGGTGACGGCCAGGCAGCGGTCGGCGTCGCCATCGTGGGCGATGCCCAGATCGGCGCCCTCGGCGAGCACAGCGTCGCGGACCCCGTCGATGTGGGTCGACCCGCAGTTGGCGTTGATGTTCAACCCGTCGGGCTCGGCATGGATTGCGATGACCTCGGCGCCCGCCTCCTCGTACGCCGCCGGCCCGACCTCGCTGGCCGCGCCGTTGGCGCAGTCGACCACGACCTTGATGCCGTCGAGCCGGTGCGGCGTCGACGCGACGAGGTGCTTGACGTAGTGTTCGGCGCCGTCCAGCAGGTCATGGACGCGTCCGATCCCGGCGCCGGTCGGGCGGCCGACCAGGCCGTGGCCATCCTCGATGGCGGCCTCGATGCGCTCCTCGAGCTCGTCCGGAAGCTTCTGGCCGCCGGCGGCGAACAGCTTGATGCCGTTATCGGGCATCGGGTTGTGCGACGCGGAGAGCATCACGCCGAGGTCGGCGTTCGCCTGTCCCACCAGGTAGGCGACTGCCGGCGTGGGCAGCACGCCGACCCGGACCACGTTGGCGCCCGCGCTGGTCAGGCCGGCCACGACGGCCGCCTCCAGCATCTCGCCACTCGCCCTGGGGTCACGGCCGACGATCGCCAGCGGCTGGTGGCTGCTGTCGGTCTCGGCGAGCACCCGAGCGGCCGCGACCGCGACCGAGAGGGCGAGTTCGGGAGTGAGGTCGTCGTTCGCGAGCCCGCGTACGCCGTCGGTGCCGAAGAGTCGCCCCATGGCGGCATGTCCTTTCGCCGGTGCCTTCCCCCGTCGGGAAACATACGGGATGTCGCAAGGACCGGTGGGGTAGTGGGAAGTATCGAAGCAGACGCGAAACGGCCGGGCACGCCCCGATCCGTGGGGACGCACCCGGCCGTCAGGTCACACGTAGTGCAAGATCAGCGCTTCGAGTACTGCGGAGCCTTGCGGGCCTTCTTGAGGCCGTACTTCTTGCTCTCCTTGACCCGAGCGTCGCGGGTGAGGAAGCCCGCCTTCTTCAGGGCCGGGCGGTCGTCCGGGTCGCTCGCGATGAGCGCCCGGGCGATGCCGAGGCGCAGCGCGCCGGCCTGGCCGGTGATACCGCCGCCGCGCAGGTTCGCGATGACGTCGAAGGCCTCGGCCTTCTCGGCGGTGGTCAGCGGCTCGCGGATGAGCTGCTGGTGCACCTTGCTCGGGAAGTAGGCCTCCAGATCACGGCCGTTGCACACGATCTTGCCGGTACCGGGCACGAGGCGCACGCGGACGATGGCCTCCTTGCGGCGACCAACGGTCTGGATCGGACGGTCACCGGGACGCGGGGCGCGGACCGGGGCCGGCGCGGGCGCCTCGACCACGACGACGGTCTCAGCGGGCTCCTCGACGGTCTCGACGACCTCGGGCTCGATGATGTCGGACATGCTGTTGCTTCCTTCGCCCGCGCTCACTGCGCGATCTGGGTGATTTCGAACGGCACCGGCTTCTGCGCGGCGTGCGGGTGCTCGGCACCCGGGTAGACCTTCAGCTTCTTGAGGATCTGCCGGGCAAGCTTGTTGTGCGGCAGCATGCCCTTGACGGCCAGCTCGACCGCGCGCTCCGGCCGCTTGCTCAGCAGCTCCTCATACCCGACCTGCTTGAGACCGCCCGGGTAGCCGGAGTGCCGGTACGCGACCTTGGTCTGCCGCTTGTTGCCGGTCAGCGCCACCTTGCCGGCGTTGATGATGACCACGAAGTCGCCGGTATCCACGTGCGGGGCGAACGTCGGCTTGTGCTTGCCGCGAAGCAGGTTCGCGGTCTGCGTAGCCAGGCGGCCCAGCACGACGTCAGAAGCGTCGATGATGTGCCACTGACGCTCGATCTCACCCGGCTTCGGGCTGTACGTACGCACAGAATTACCTTGTCTCGTCGTCGGTCTGGGGGCGCGCGCTGGTCGCAGCGAGCACGAACGTCAAGCGTACCCGATAGGGAACGCTTGCAGCTGTCGCACAACAGCAGGCAACAATACCCGGCTGCGCGTCGCGCGGTCAAAACGGGCGCGGCTCCAAGCATAGGCCGTCGTCCACGGCAGGCCCACGCCGGGCTAAGCTGGTAACCAGTCGGTTACCTCCAGCCAGGATCGATGGCTCTTAGCAGGCTCGAAACATACGGGACGCGACGCCGAAATTACCCCCCGGCACGCTTCCGACATGGCGAGTGGTGCGGTCACCCCGACGACGCGGCCCGGGCTCCGGCCCGACCGCGCACCCGGGAGCACCGGCTACGAGCCACCGTCAGGGTTGAGGACGGGCCTGACGGTGATCGCCGAGCCGGTTCGCCGGTTCGGCCAAGGGAAGCCGCGGCGTGCGCTGGTCGGAGGCACGGCGGAGAGCGCAGGCGTGACATGGGAGCGGGTCGACGCTGAGGACGGCGATCTCCGGGCGTGCCCTTCGGTGGACCGGCCAGCCATGCCGCGGCTTCTCGATCAGAAAAAGGTCGGATGATCGACCGTACGGGGGGCACACGGCGAACCGTGATCACGGCATCGGCGCTCACGGAGCCGGCTGCCACCTTGTCGGGCTACACGATCGGCGTGACCGCCGACCGCCGCCGGGACGAGCTCGCCAACCTGCTGGAGAACCGCGGCGCGCGGGTCGTCATCGCACCCGCGCTGCGCATCGTCCCCATCGCCGACGACGCGGAACTGCGCGCCGCCACCCGCGCGTGCCTCGAGACGCCTCCCGACGTCGTGCTGGTCAACACCGGCATCGGCATGCGCGGCTGGCTCGAGGCCGCCGACGGCTGGGGCCTGGGTGAGCCGCTGCGCGCCGTACTGTCCCAGGCCTACCTGATCGGCCGCGGCCCGAAGGCACGCGCCGCGATCCGCTCGGCCGGCCTCCATGATCAGTGGTCGCCCGAGGGCGAGAGCTACGAGGAGGTCGTCGACCATCTCACCGCCCGCGGCATCGCCGGGCTCACGGTGGCAATGCAGCTGCATGGCGAGAGCCAGCCCGAATACACCGACGCGCTCGAGGCCGGCGGGGCCCATGTCATCGAGGTGCCGGTGTACCGCTGGGCGCCCCCCACCGATCCCGCACCGCTGCACCGGCTCGTCGACCTCATCGCGGGCCGGCTCGTCGACGCGGTCACCTTCACCTCGGCACCGGCGGTCGGCGCGCTGCTGCGCGCCGCGGGGCCGCAGTGCGACGCGCTGCTCGACGGCCTGAAGACCGACGTCCTGGCGGCCTGCGTCGGCCCGGTCACGGCCGCACCCTTGCGCCGGTACGACGTCCCGGTCGTCACACCGGCGCGGGCCCGACTGAGCGCACTGGTCCGCACGATCGTCGACGAGCTGCCCAAACGCGCCGTCTCCCTCAAGGTAGCCGGCCACTCGCTGACCCTCCGCGGCCACGCGGCGATCGTCGACGGCGAACTCCGCCCCCTGGCCCCGGCCCCGATGGCGGTGCTGCGAGCGCTGGCGGCGGCCCCGGGCCGCGTCCTCTCCCGCGCGGCCCTGCTGCGCACACTCCCCCGCGGCGCCGATGAGCATGCTGTCGAGATGGCCGTCGCGCGACTCCGCGCCGGCCTGGGTGCCGCCGGCGTGGTCCAGACGGTGGTCAAGCGCGGCTACCGCCTCCCCGGCTAGCTGAGAGACGGCCGCCCACAACCCGGCGCCGAACAGGCATGCACACCGGAGGGTGTTCGCGCGAAGCGCGGACCGCGCGACTGCAAGCGGAGTCGGCAGGGTGCGGGCATCCGGTCACGAGCCGAAGGCGAGTGGATGCCCGGGCCCGGTCACGGCGGGAGCGACGGCTCGGACCACGACGGGCGTCGCGCAAGAAAGAACTTGATCTTCGACTCTAAGCAGCCGAAGACGCCGAGCATGCCGATGAAGAGATCAGCCCACCGGGGTCGGATAGCCGCGGCCTTGCTCGGCCACCAGCGTTGCCATCGCGTGCTCGACTACGCCGACCAGCACCTGCTTGACCGAGTCGCGGTGGCGGGCGTCGCACATGATCAGGGGTACGTGGGGCGCGACCGCCAGGGCCTCACGGACCTCTTCCGGCTCATACCGGGGAGCGCCGTCGAAGCAGTTCAGCGCCACCAGGTAAGGCAGGTGCCGGTTCTCGAAGTAGTCGAGCGGCGCGAAGGCATCCGAGATCCGGCGCGTGTCGACCAGCACCGCGGCGCCCACGGCGCCGCGGATGAGCTCGTCCCACATGAACCAGAAACGGGTCTGCCCGGGGGTGCCGAACAGATACAGGATCAGGTCCTCGGCCATGGTGATGCGACCGAAGTCCATGGCGACCGTGGTCGTCTCCTTGCCCGGCACCTTGGAGGCGTCGTCGATGCCGTGACCTGCCGAGGTCATCACGGCCTCGGTGGTCAGGGGCTCGATCTCGGAGACCGCGCCGACCAGCGTCGTCTTGCCGACGCCGAAGCCTCCGGCCACGACGATCTTCGCGGAGGTGATCTCCTTGGGTTGCGCCCCCGCCCGCTCAGAGCTTGCGAAGTCCACTTAGTACCCTTTCCAGCAGATCCATCCGCTCCGAGAATCCTTCTATGGGAGCGGCGCTGTGCAGCGACAGCAGCCCGTCGGCGACCAGGTCGGCGACGAGCACACGGGCGACCCCGAGCGGCATCCGGCAGTAGGCCGCTATCTCGGCCAGCGACTGCGCCCGCGGCTCGCACAGCACGGCGATGCGGTATTTGTCATGCCCCGCGAAGCGGGCTTCTTGAACAGCACTCTGGCTGGCGACCAGGACCGCTTCGATAGGAATGTCGCGCTGCGGCTCGGTACGCCCGCGGGTGACCGCGTACGGGCGGACCAGCGCGCCGCGTGGATCGTTCGGCTGCTGGGGTTGCCCCATCTGCGGTCACCTCCTTCCCGGGTGCGTTCCGCGGCACGAGAGAGGGGTGTCAGACCTGGTGACCGACGGTCTCACGGGGCACCGGAACGAGTGCGGCGCCGACCCGCTCGACGAGCAGCGCCATCTCGTAGCCGACCTGGCCGACATCGCAGCTACGGGCGGCCAGCACCGCCATCGAGGAGCCGTCGCTGATGGACATCAGGAACAGGTAGCCGCTGTCCATCTCGATGATCGTCTGCTGGACCTGACCGGCGCTGAACATGCGCGACGCACCGTCGGTCAGGCTGACGACGCCGGAGGTGATCGCGGCCAGCTGATCGGCACGGTCCGGCGGGAGGTCACGCGACGACGCGAGAAGCAGGCCGTCGGCGGAGACCGCGACAACGTGGGCGATCCCGGCCACGCTGTCGGCGAAGTTGCTGAGCAGCCAGCCCATGTCCTGCATGGTGGGAGGCCTGGTCACTGTTCGTTCTCCTTCGGAGCAGGGGCGCCCGCGGCAGCTTCCGCGCTACCGGCCGTACGCCCTCGTTGCACGCCGCGGTGGTACGCGGAGAGGAGGCCGCGTACCTCATCCGGGCTGCGACGGTTCTGGTGGTTCGGGTCGGTCTGCACACCGCCCGGCACTAGTTGTGCCTGGGGCACCCGCTTGGGCAGTCCGGAACGGGTGGTGCCCGCGTCGGTGGGTTCCGCCGCAGCCATCGCCCGCTGCCATCCTTCGTCTGCGGCGGTCCGCCAGCGATCCTCGGCCGAGCTGCGCGGCCGTGGGACCGACTGGGACCCGCCGGTGTCCGAACCGGCATACGCCGGCCGCGCACCATTCTGCCCGGTACCGCTCGCGACGGCACTGTTTGCTGCCCGTTCGTCCGCACCGAAACCGCTCGACCCGCCCACGGTGGGCACCGACGAGCCCCGCAACGAAGCGGCCGGCGGAGCCGATGCCGGTGCTGCGGCCGGTACCGTAGCCGGCGCTGTGACCGTGGCCGCCGCGCCATTGGACTGCGGTTGGGGGCTCGGCGGTGGCGCGTAACCGGCGGTCGGCATGCCCCAGTCCTCGGGTCTGGCGGCGTCACGACCCTTGAACCAGCTCGCCTGCATCTGCAGGAAGATGGGTGCTTCGGCACGCTCCTCGGCCGGCGTGGGCGCGGGCGGAGGTGGCGGCGGAGGCGGCATCGCAGCCAGCGCCGCGCCCCAGCCGGACGGGTGAGGGCTGACCGGCTGGGGCGGTGGCGGGATCTTGGTGCCGTCCGGCGTGACGAAGCCGACCGCGACCTGCAGATCGGGCGAGGCGGGCTGCAGCGTGGGGTAGGCCACGGTAGGCGAGCCGAGGGCGCCGCCCGACTCGGCCACCGGCGCCGTCTCGACCGGCTGCGCCACCCGGGTCGGCAGCGGCGGACGCCCGGTGGTCGTGCCGGGGAAGTCGCCCCACCTGGGCGACGATGGCGGCGGCGACGATACCGGCGAGGTCGGCGAGGTCGGGCGCTGCGAGGGCATCAGGGGCAGCGACGGGTGTTGCGGGGCCGGTAGCTGCCACGGCTCCGGGGCGATGGCCGGCAGCGTCGCCGTGGCAGCGCCCGGACGGCTCGCCATCGGGTCGTTCCAGCCGCCCGACGGTCCACTGTCGAGCTGCGGCACACGACCGCCCCGGTTCGGCGGATCGATCGGCCGGCTTGGCAGGACAACGATGCTGCTCGGCAGCACCACCTGGGCCACCGTGCCGCCCTCCATGTTGGCGCGCAGCTCGACCCGGATGCCGTACCGGCTGGCCAGGCGGCCCACGACGGCGAGGCCCATGAGCCGGAACGCGGCCACGTCCACGCTCGGCGGCTCGGCCAGCCGCTGGTTGAGAACGTCCATCTGATCTTCGGACATGCCGAGACCGCGGTCCTCGACCTGGATGACGACGTAGTCGCGGATGCGCCGGCCGTCGGCGACCACGATGGTGTTCGGCGGCGAGAACCGGGTGGCGTTGTCGAGCAGCTCGGCGATCAGCCGGACCACGTCGTTGACCGCCAGCGCGGCGATCGAGATGTCGGTGTCGACCGTGCCGAACTCGATGCGGTTGTAGAGCTCCACCTCGGACTGCGCGGCGCGCAGCGCGTCGACGAGCAGCGCGTCCTCGCGGCGCGGGGCGCTGGAGTCGGCGCCCGCCAGGACCAGCAGGTTCTCGTCGTTGCGGCGCATCCGGGTGGCGAGGTGGTCGAGCTCGAAGAGCTGCGCCAGCCGCTTCGGGTCCTCCTCACCGCGTTCGATCTGGTCCAGCTCGCCGATCATCCGGTCGACCAGGCTCTGACTGCGCCGGGCCAGGTTCAGGAACATCGCGGAGACGCTGGTGCGCAGCGCGGCCTGCTCGGCCGCGATCCGGACCGCCTCGCGGTGGACCACGTTGAACGCCTGGGCAACCTGCCCGACCTCGTCGCGGTTGGCGAGCTGGATCGGGTCGCGCACCTGGCGGACGATGTCGTCCGCACCGCCGTCGCCGAGGTTGCGTACGTCCCGCAGCCGGGCGACCGCATCGGGTAGCTCGCGGTTGGCCACCGCGAGCGCGCCCTCGCGCAACCGGCGCAGCGAGAGGTTGAGCGAGCGGGCCAGGACGACAGCCAGCGCGATGGCGATGATCAGCACCAGCAGTACGAGGATGGCCTCCACGGTGGCCTGCCGGGTGACCGAGTCGCTCTCCGCGCTGGCCGCGTCGATGCTCTGCTGTTCGAGCCGCTGCTCGGCCCACCGCATCAGGTCGACGACCGCGCCGAACGCCCGGACGACATCGAGAGGATCGACCCGCTCGCCCCGGCCCAACCGGGTGGAGACATCGTCCGCGAGGTTGACCGCGTCGCCGGTGACCGTGCTGTCCACGAGGGAGCGCTGCGCGGGCGACGCGACCAGCGAGAACGCGAGCAGCGCCTCCTGCTGGCTGGTCTGGGTGGCGATGAGCGCGGAGCGCTGCTCGTCGCTGACGTCGCCGGAAACCTCGGCCGCGTACGCGGTGGCCTCCTGTTCCGAGGTGCCGGCCTTGGCCCGCGTGAACGCGGAGAGCGCGCGCAGGCCGTCCGCCACCGAGCCGTCGCCGGCGAACTGGCTGAGCACGTCCCCGTACCCGACGAGGTCGGTGATCACCACGCTGTAGCGCAGCACCGCCTCCGACACCGCGATCCCGTCGCGGTCCAAGACCTTTTGCCGGGTGGCGTCCATGGTCCGCAGGTGGTCGTCGATGCGGTTCAGCCGGTCCTGCACGGCCGCCGGCGGATCGCCGATCGCCCGCCGGCTGGCGGCGTAGGCCTGGATCCGGGCGTCGGTCTGCTGGATCGCGAGGTTGTACGGCTTGGGATCGGAGGCGGGGGACGCCAGATAGGTGCCGGCGGCCATCCGCTCGTTGTGCATGTACTGGGTCAGCTCGGAAACGTTTGCCGACAGCCTGGTCAGCTCCTCGACCTGGCTGGCGTCATACGCCCGGGTGCCCACGTCGATGAGCCGGACCGTCGCCAGCGCCAGCACGGCGACCAGCGGGACAAACAGGATCAGGGCCAGCTTGGACCGGATCCGTGCGTCGCGCAGCCGCCAGAAGCTGCGCTTGGACGCACCCGCCCCGGCCGCGGGCCCGCTCGACTGCGGGCCGGTTGGCGGGTAGGTCGCAGGCTGGGTCGAAGAACCGGTGCTCACGACATCTCCTCGGTGGTCATCCCCGCATCTCTCCGCCCGCCCGATGCCTGCGGCCCGGGCCCACCAGGGTTCACGCGGCAAGGCTCGTGCCACACGCGGCACGGCCGCGATTTCATCAGAACCTGAGCGCCTTTGGGAAGTCTGAGACGTCCCGGAAACGTCTGTTGGTTTCCGGCCGCAATGGCCCTTTCGGTTCGACAATCGACACTGACGGGGCGTTGACGTGCACGAATGTATTGGCGGCGACCGTGCGTGTCTACACAGTGACGCAGGTCCATCAAGATTCCAACCACTATGTGAGAAAGTCATCCCGCGTCGACGGTCCAGCGCGGCTTGACCAGGGACGTTTACGTTGGCAAGGTTTGGCGCGATTGGACGGACCCCCCGTGTCCGTGTTCGCGCCGTCCACTGCAGACAATGTAGCGCCCGGATCCGCCATTGCCCCTCGAGGAGGCACCCCCAGTGAGGCTCTCCCGCCGTCTGTCGGCGTCCGTCGTCGCATCGACGCTTCTCGTGGCCGGGCTGGCCGGCTGTTCCTCCGACGACGGGTCCGGCGAAACCACGGATGTGGTCATCGGCGCCGACCTGGCGTCCAGTTCAGCGACCGACACGGCGTACGCGCGCGCCCTGCAGCTCATGATCGAGCAGATCAATGCCTCCGGCGAGCTCGGCGGCAAGCGCCTCGTGCTACGCATCCAGGACAACCGCTTCGACCCAACCGCGTCATTGCGCAACATCAGTACGTTCGCCGACGACCCCACGGTGGCCGCGATCGTCACGGGCTCGTGCGGCGAGTGCGTGGTCGGGGCGGCGAAGACCGTCACCGAGAAGAAGGTGCCCACCATCGCGCTGATGGCGGCCAGCCTGACCGCGCACATCCCGGCGGCCAGCCAGCGGTGGGTCTTCAAGCTCGGCCCGAACGCGAACGACGACGCCTCGGCGCTGGTCGCCGAGCTGCAGCGCACCGCGACGAAGACGGTCGCCGTCCTCTACTCCGACGATCTCTATGGGCGTGATGCGTTCGCCGCGGTGACCAACAGCCTGGCGAAGGCCACCATCAAGGTGACCGCGACGCAGAAGATCAAGCCGAACGCCAGCGACGTGACCCAGGCGGTCGGCGCCCTGGCCGACGCCGGCCCCGACGCGCTGCTGGTGCTGACCGGACCCGACCAGGCGGTCCTCGCCGCGACCAGCGCCAAGACGGCGAAGTACAAGGGCCGGCTCTACCTCGACGCCGGCGCCGCGGGTGACCTGTTCATCCCGCAGGAGGCGGCCGCCGCGATGAACAACGCCACCATGGTCTTCACCCAGACCCTGGCGATCGACGACGTGGTCGCGACCACGCCGGCCAAGGCGTCGCGCAGGCAGTGGTTCCGGGACTACACATCGCGCTACGGCAGCTACTCGGGCGTCGCCGCGTTCGCCGCGGACGCCGCCGCCTTGATCAGCGACGGCGTGGCTCGGGTCGGGACCGACCGCGGCGGCATCCGGAACGTGCTGGAGACGTCGCAGACCGACGGGTTGTCCGGGTCGATCAGGCTGACGCCGGACAACCACTCGGGCCTCATGCCGCAGGCGCTGACCCTGCTCGTCGCGCGTAGCGGACGGTGGCGCCTGTCGAGCTCGCAGCTGGGCTAGGGACGACCTAACGCTGTGACGTCGTCGCGCGCACCCACGGCAGCAGGAGGCGCTCGATCAGCACCAGCGCGTAGTACAGGACGATGCTGACCAGCGCCAGCAGGACGATCGCCGCGAACGCCGACGCGGTGTCCGCCTGGCCGCTGGTCTGCACGATGATCATGCCGAGGCCGGACTCGCCGTACTGCATCTCGCCGACCACCACGCCGATCACCGCAAGCGGCATCGCGACCTTGAGCCCGACGAAGATCTGCGGCAGTGCGGCGGGAAGCCGTACGGTCCGGAACGTCTGCAGCCGTGACGCGTCCATCGAGCGGGTGAGTTCGGCCAGGTCGGCCGGCGTCGTGGTCAGGCCGGTCGCGGTCGACAACACGATCGGGAAGAAGCACACCATGAACGCCATGGCGAGCACCGGCGTGCGGCCGTAGCCGAACCAGATCAGCATCAACGGCGCGAGCGCCACCTTCGGCACCGCGTTGAACGCGACCAGCAGCGGCTGGAACATCCGCTCGAACGGCCGCCACGCGGCGATCGCCACGCCGATCAGCACGGCCACGATCACGGACAGGCCGAATCCGAGGACCGTCGCCATGGCAGTGCTCCACGTCTGCTTGAGCAACTCGCCCTGCAACGCGTGGAAGGCGGTCACCACCTGCGGCGGCGACGGCAGGATGATGGACTGGATCTTGAAGACCGCGACCGCGGCCCACCAGACCCCGACGGCGACGGCCAGGCCGAGGATCGGCCAGGCCACCGCGGATGCGGTACGCCGGCGCGACGGCGCCGGAGCGGAAAGCGGCGGTGGCGGTGGCGCCGTGGCCAGGTCGGTCATGGTTTCTCACTCCCCTACCCAGACCGCCGGGCGCGCCGATCCAATGGCGGCTGGATCGGCGCGCCCGCGACCTGAACGGATCAGGCTTTCGGCACCAGGTCGAAGTCGATGACCTTCTCGGGCGTCAGGCCGGGCTCGATCTGGCCGGAGCCCTGCAGGATCGCGATGCTGCGGGCGACCCGCTGGCTGTCCAGGGCGCCGACCGGCACACCGGAAGCTTCGGATTTGACGAACGGCCCCATGAGCTGTAGCTCGGCGGCCGCGGCCGGTGGGATTGCGGTCGGCACGTACTTCTTGAGGATCGTGCCGGCCTCGGTCGGGTTGTTGATGGCATCCTCGAGGCCCTTGAGCAGCGCCCCCGTGAACTTCTTGACCTTGTCCGGGTTCGACTTGGCGTACGACGACGACGTAACGAGCACGTTGCCGTACAGGTCCTGCAGGTAGTCGCTGTACGGCAGGACGATCGCCGGCTTCTTCGCGATCGCCTCAACCGTCGGCTTGCCGACCACGAACTGGCCGATGCCGGCCGCCTTGCCCGCGGCGAGCGTGCCCATCAGCGTCTGCGGCGTACCGTTCTGCCAGGTCACCTTGTTGGAGTCGATGTTCGCCAGCTTGGCGTACGTCGGGAAGAGGTTGCGGACAACCGAGCTGGGCGAGTCCGCCAGCGTCTTCCCCTCAAGATCCTTGGGCGTGGTGATGCCGTTGCCCTGCAGCGTGATGATCGCGGCCATCGTGCGCTGCTGGATGCCGGCCACCGCGGCGAAGCCGGTGGTCGGCGTCTTGGCACCGGCCGCCAGCAGCGTTCCGGTCAGGTCGAGCGGGGTGAACTGGGCCGTCCCGCCGACGATCGCCTTCAGGTTTTCGAGCGTGCCGCCGCCGGGCTTGATCTCCACATCGAAGCCGGCGTCCTTGAAGTAGCCCTTCTCCAAGGCCACGTAGGCGTACGCGTCGCGTCCGAACGTGCCGAACGACGTCAGGTACGTGATCTTCTCCAGCGACTGCGACCCGCTGGCATTTGCCGATTTCGAGTCGTCGCTGCAACCGGCAGCAGCGACGAGCGTCGTGGCCAGCGCCGCGGCCACGAGGGTACGGGTGAACTTTCTTCTGTGCACCGTGTTCCTTCCCAACAGAGGGGTCGTTGAGCTGGACGGCGCCGAGCGGAGGATTGCACCGGCGCCGCGAGGTGGTGTGCGTAAATCTCGCGGGCTAGCGTAGGGGACGCAGGTCGATCTATCGATGACAGGTTCATCTCAACGGCCCTTGTGGACAGCCTGGTCATCACAGCGCAACACCGGCAGGCTACGCTCACCAAGCATTGATCCGTCCCGATCGGGAGTCCGCGCAGATGATCAATATCAGTGGCGTTTCCCGTACGTTCACCGGCCGTTCCGGCACCGTGGAGGCTCTACGCGACATTTACCTCGAGGTGGCGGACGGTGAGTTCGTCGCCGTCGTGGGCCGCTCCGGGTGCGGAAAGTCCACTCTGTTGCGGCTGGTCTCCGGCCTGTTGCCCGCGAGCGCGGGCGAGGTCACGGTGTCCGGCGAACGCGTGACCAAGCCGCGCCGGGACATCGCCATGATGTTCCAGAAACCGGCGCTGCTGCCCTGGCGCTCGGTGCTCGACAACGTGCTCCTACCGGTACAGATCTTCGGCTGGCGCAAGGCCGCCCACCGGCAACGGGCCCACGAGCTGCTTGAGCTCACTGGCCTCAGCGGGTTCGAGAAGCGATTACCGCACGAGCTCTCCGGCGGCATGCAGCAGCGCGTCGCGCTGTGCCGGTCGCTGATCGCCAACCCGCGCGTGATGCTGATGGACGAGCCGTTCTCCGCACTCGACGCTCTGACCCGGGAAGAGCTCTCCGGCGAGCTGCAGCGCGTCCACATGGAACTCAGCACCACGATCATCTTCGTCACCCATTCGATCGACGAGGCGGTGTTGCTCGCCGACCGGGTGGTGGTACTCAGCTCGCGTCCGGGCCAGATCCGCGAGGTGCTCGACATCAAGATTCCCCGGCCGCGCACGCTGGGCCGCACGACACACCTCGAAGAGGTCGCCAGGTGCAGCGCCGAGCTGCACGAACTACTCCTCTCCTGAAGGGACGCGGATGCGCGTCAGCCTGTTCATCGAGCCGCATCGCGGCGCGACCTACGACGACCAGCTGCGGCTGGCCCGGCGCGCCGAGGACGCCGGCTTCGAAGGCTTCCTGCGCGCCGATCATTACCAGTCGATGGGTGCCGACCCGGGCCTGCCCGGCCCGACCGACTCATGGATCACGCTGGCCGGCCTGGCCCGGGAGACGTCGAAGATCCGGCTCGGCACGCTGATGAACTCGGCGACGTTCCGCCTGCCCGGTCCGCTCGCCGTGATGGTCGCCCAGGTGGACGCGATGAGCGGCGGCCGGATCGAGTTGGGCATGGGTGCCGGCTGGTTCGAGCGCGAACACACCTCGTACGGCATCCCCTTCCCGCCGGTGGCCGACCGCTTCGATCGCCTGACCGAGCAGCTCGAGGTGATCACCGGCCTATGGACCACCCCGGATGGCGCACGCTTCTCCTACGACGGCAAGCATTACCAGCTGCTGGACGCGCCCGCGCTGCCGAAGCCGGTGCAGAAGCCCGGGCCGCCGATCATCGTGGGCGGCCGCGGCCCACGCCGCACCCCCGAGATCGCCGCCCGCTTCGCGGACGAATTCAACATGCCGTTCAAGACGGTCGCGGAGACGGCATCGGCGTTTTCGCGGGTCAAGGCCGCGTGCGAGAGGTACGAGCGTCCGGCGCACCGGCCATTGATGTTGTCGGCGGGCATCGTCGTCGCCGTGGGGCGGACCGACGCCGAGGCGCAACGCCGCGCGGCGCCGTTGCACGTGCCGAGCGCTCTACCGCCGGAGGATCCGGTGGTGGGTTCGCCGGACCGGCTGGTGCAGCGGATCGGCGAGTTCGCCGAGGCCGGCGCGACCCGGGTACACCTGCGCGTCATCGACATGGCGGACCTGGACCACGTCGACCTCATCGCCGCCGAGGTCCTGCCGCAGGTGACCTCGTGACGGCGACGCTGGGTCCGGTGGGCCAGGAGATCCTGCTCGACAACGACCGGGTACGCGTCTGGCACGTCACGCTGCAACCCGGCGAGACGCAGCCGCTGCACCACCACGAGCTGCCGTACGTCGTGGTCGCCGTGCAGGGGGCCAGCAACGTCATCAGTAGCGCGAGCGGCGATCGCATCGCCGTCGTCGAGGAAGCCGGCAGTGTCGTGTTCCGCGAACCGGGCCAGACCCACATGCTGACCAATGCCGGTGACACCGTGTATATCGGCCGGATCGTTGAGTTGAAGGCCGGTGCTGATCCGGTCTAAGCCTTGCCTTAAGAACGGCTCGCCAGGGTGGCGACGGCCGTTGACTATCCGTAACGTGCCCCGCATGGCATTTCGGACCTGGGTCAGGTTACTGCTGGCGACGATCGGTGTCGGCGCGCTGGCGGGAGCCAGCCAGCTCGGTGTGGCGTACGGCCTCGGCATCGTCCGGCTGACCCGTGTCCTGGACCTGAGTACGCGTGATCAGTGGACCGCGCAGCTCGCCTGGGTGGCCTGGTTCGCGATGATCGCGGCGGTCATCGGCGCGCTGGTGGGCGCGAGCCTGCTGCCGCGCTGGCGCTCGCAATCCCGGGCCTGGTCCCCGACGCCGGCCGTCTCATCGCCTCCCTCCGCCGGTTCCTCGGTCTCTCCGTTCACTTCTTCCGCCGGTCCCGCGGGTTCTTCGGGGTTTCCGGCCGGTTCGTCCTCAGCCTCTGCCGGTGGCCCTTCGTCGGATTCTCCGGTTTCTGGGCCGGCGTCTTCGTTCGATAGCGACCTTTTGTCCGGGTCCTCCGCCGCCGGATCCGCCCGCGCCGGCATCTTCGCTACCGGATCCTCTGCGGCCGGGTCCGCCCCGGGCGGATTCGACCGGACCACCGGATCCGTCGCCTCGGCCGGATCTGCCGCCTCGGGATGGGGCTCCCGGGCTGGCGTCTCGACGCCGGCCCGGCCGTCCGGGACCGTGCCGGGCGTCGGCACCGTCGTCGCGCTCGCGCTCGCGGCCGGTATCGGTGCCGCCATCGTCGTGCCGCTGACCATGCAGCCCGCCCGGACCGCCCAGATCGCCGGCGTGCATCCGGTTCTCGTGATCGGCATCTGCACTGGCCTGGGGGCCCTGGTCGGTGTGTTCGCCGCGATCGCGGCGCTGATGCAGCCCGTGTCCCGCTGGAGCCTCACCACGGTGAGCATCGCCACCTGGATCATCGCGGTCGTCTCCGTAGCACCGTCGCTCGGGCCCAACGATCCCTTGCCCGCGGTGCGCCTCGGCGTTTTCGACGCCGGCTACCTCTCTCCCACGGCGACGCAGCGGACGGCACTGTTCACGATGCCGGCGCTAGCCTTGCTGACTGGCGCCCTGGTCGGCTGGACAGCCCGGCGACGGGGTTGCTCGACGCTCACCATCGCGCTGGCCGGCCTGCCGGGTCCGGCGCTGCTCACCCTGGCATACCTGATCGCGGGCCCCGGCTCCGGCACCGAGCGCTACCAGGTGGTGCCCTACTGGGCCGCGATGACCGCGACCGGCGCGGGCGTACTGGGCTCGGTGCTGGCCGCCGTGGTTCGTCGCGGCGACGACACCGAGGACGACGGCGACGATGCTCCGGAGGCAGACCGCCCACCGTTTGAGCGCCGCCCGGGACAGCCCGACTCCGAGGTCACGACGGCAACCGCTCCGCCCGACCGCACACCTCCGCCTGACCGCACACCGGGACCGGCCGGCGCTGGCCTAAGCGCCGGCCTCGGCGGCACCAGCTCCAGCGCCAGCTCCGGCGGCGATCCCGGTCTCGGCTCCAATTCCGGTCTCGGCTCCAATTCCGGTCTCGGCTCCGCTTCCGGGTCCGGTAAGCGCGCCCGCACGTCCGTCTTCGACGCCCTCAAGAGGCGCCCGGGCAAGGGCTCGTCGACCGCGGCCGGCCGCGGCACACCCCGCCAAGGCGGCGCCCCGGACTCCGCCGACGTGCCCGGGCCGAAGGACTACGGCGCGACAAGCGGCCCGCCGCCGTCCGGCGCGACCTTTGGCTCTGCGTCGGGCGGCCCAACAGCCGCCGCCGGCCGCCGTCCCGATCCGCTCGGTGGACGACCGGCCAGCCTGCAAGACTCCGTGGCCGACAGTCGCCCCGAGGCTGGCGGGTGGCTCGACACGCGGTCGGCCGGCCCCAAGACCGCGCCGCAGAGCCACTCCGGCCGCGACGCGCTCGGCGACTATGCCGCCCAGAAGCCGCCACCCTTCGACGGTTTAGCCCGCGGGGAGAACGGCTCGAGGTACGCGGCGCCGTCGTCGGTCAGCGCGCGGACGACGGAGAGCCGCGGGTACGCGGCCGCACCCGATGCCGCCGAGCCATCGGATCGCCACGCGCTGCACGCCGCCGGACCCGCGCCCTACGTGCCCGCACCCGCGCCCCTCCCCTTGCCGCCCGAGGTGCTTCAGCCGCAGGGCGAATCCGCGGCGCGCGGCGTGGGCGGCCGGCTCGGTCGTGCCCTGCGCCCATTCGGCCGCGACCGGAACGCGAACGGCGCATCTCAGGACACCGGCCACGCCGATACGGCAGGCGGCGGCCGCACCATGAACCCCAACCGCTCCCAGGCCAGCGGCCATGCAGAGGCAGCAAGCGGCAGCCACACCACTGACCGCTACTCGAGCAGTGGTCACGCCGAGACGACAAGCGGCAGCCACACCGCCAACCGTGACCGCTCCCAGGCCAGCGGCCACGCCGAGGCAGCAAGCGGCAGCCGCACCACGAGCCGGGATCGCTCCCCGGGCGGCGGTCACGCCGAGACGGCAAGCGGCCGACCGTTGACTCGAGGTGCTCGGAGCAAGAGCGGCGCCGAGAGCCGAGACGGGCGGCACGGCGAAGACTCGACCGGGCACGATGACGATCACCTCGTGCGCGACGACCGGGAGCGCGGCGCTAGCGGCGAAGCGGCCAGGCCGAAGGGCCGCCGCTGGGGTCGCAAGGGCCGGTCCCATGACGCCAATCCCGAGACGGAGCCGGCGGCCTCGCCCGCAATGTCCGCCGGTACGGAGCCGGACGCTGCACCCCAGCCCGAAGGACGTAACACGACGACGCCGACGACACGGCCCGCGCACGCCGCGCCGCCGTCGCCGTCTGGGCAGGGGCCCGTCTGGGACGACCGGACGCCGGTACGCGGGCCGTTCGCGCCGGAGCCGGAGAGCATCAGCCCTCCGCTCCCGAACCCGGAGCCGGTCACGCCGCCATTAACCGCACCAAATCCGGTTCGGCCGCGGGCGAGCGAGAAGCGCCGGACGGCGAAGCAGAGCAAGGACTCGGACTACGTCGACTGGGTCAGCGGCCTGGGAAGCGACTGACGAGCAGCACGACCGCAACATGTGGAAGGTGAGTGCTGTCAACGGCCCGCTATGACAGCACTGAGCTTCCACATGCTGAGTTGTCCACAGGGGACCGCACGGCCGGCGTGACTTCGGCAAGCTCAGGCCGGCGAAGCGGTCGACCGCTACAGCGCCGCGTTCCTGTGGGGTGCCGACTTATTGCCCCGCGACGCAAGAGTGACGGTCTGCGTGCCGCGCTCGGCGCGCGTATGGCCGCAACCTAGACGAGACGTCGTCCGGACGGCGCTCGCTCAGGAGGATGTCACCGTGCTCGCCGGCATCCCGGTCACGACGCCCCTCGTACGGCGTTTGACCTTCGACGGCAGCCAGACCGGATAAGCGCGCTGATCGCCCTGGACGCGATGTGCCACCCGAAAGCTCGTCCGCGTTACCGAACTCGAAGATCGTCCCGGGCAAAAGGGCTGCCGCCAGCTGCGCGAACTGCTTCCGCTTGTCGACCCGCGCGCCGAGTCGCCAATGGAGACGCGGCTGCGGCTGCTGCTTCACGACGCCGGCGCACCCCCGCCCACCTCGCAACACGAGGTCCGGGGTAAAGATGGTCGCCTGATCGGCCGCGTCGACCTGGCCTACCCGCGGTGGCGCATCGCCATCGAGTATGAGGGCGACCACCACCGCGAACGGGCGCAGTTCAGACCCGACGTCGCACGGGCGGACGCGCTCCGGGACGCAGACTGGCTGGTGCTGCGCTTCACCGCGGATGACGTGCTGAGAAATCCGAACGGTGTCATCACGCATGTCGCCAAGGCCATCAAGGAACGGCGCTAGCGGACGTCCCAGACGGGTTCCGGCGTCTCCACGACCTCGCCGTCGCCCTGGAACAGCACGAAGCGGTCGAAGCCGCGGGTGAACCAGCGATCATGGGTCACCGCGATCACCGTACCCTCGAAGGCCTGCAACCCCTCCTCCAACGCCTCGGCGGAGGCGAGGTCCAGGTTGTCCGTCGGTTCGTCGAGAAGCAGGACCGTGGCGCCGGACAGCTCCAGCAGCAGCACCAGGAAGCGCGCCTGCTGCCCGCCCGACAAGGTCCCGAACGTCTGATCGCCCTGCGCCGCCAGCTCGTACCGGTTCAGCGCCTTCATCGCCCCGGCCCGGTCCATGCCGGACCGGTGATCGTCACCGCGCCACAGGATCTCGACGAGAGTACGGGTCAGGAGCTCGGGCCGGTCGTGGGTCTGCGAGAAGTGCCCAGGCCGTACCCGCGCGCCGAGGCGGGCCGTCCCGGAATGGGGAACATGGTCCAGCGGCGCGCCGTCCACCGGCTTGTTGTCGACGTCGGGCGACGTCCCGCCGGCCGCGAGCAGCCGCAGGAAATGGGACTTGCCGGTGCCGTTGGCGCCCAGCACCGCGACCCGGTCGCCGTACCAGACCTCCAGGTCGAACGGGAATGTCAGGTTCTCCAACTCCAGAGCAGAGCAGACGACCGCGCGCTTGCCTGTCCGGCCGCCGCGCAGGTGCATCCGCACCGACTGCTCCTTCGGCGGCAGCGGCGGCGGCCCCGCCTCCTCGAATTTGCGCAACCGCGTCTGGGCAGCCTGGTACCGCGACGCCATCGCGTCGTTGTACGCCGCCTTCTGCTTGTACATCAGCATGAGCTCGCGCAGCTTCTGATGTTCCTCGTCCCACCGGCGCCGCGATTCGAGAAGCCGCTCGTGACGCGAGGCCCGCGCCTCGTGCCACGACGCGAAGCCGCCCGGATGCGTCCAGGCGCTGCCGCCCTCCACCGCGACGACCCGGTCCGCGGTCTGCGCCAGCAACTCCCGGTCGTGCGATACATAGAGGACCGACTTCGAACTCTCCCGCAGGCGGCCCTCCAGCCAGCGCTTCGCCGGCACGTCGAGGAAGTTGTCCGGCTCGTCGAGCAGCAGCACCTCGTCCGCGCCCCTGAGCAGGAGGTCCAGCGCGAACCGCTTCTGCTGCCCGCCCGACAGCGTCCGCACCGGTCGATGCTTGACGTCCTCCCATGGCTTGCCGAGGATCGCCACGGCCACCGTGTCGAAGAGCACCTCGGTTTCGTAGCCGCCGACCTCGCCCCAATGCGCGAGCGCGTGCGCGTACGCCAGTTGCGATTTCTCGGAATCCGACAGCGCCGCCGCGGATGCGGCCAAACGGGCACCGGCCTCGCGCAGCGGTGGTGCCACCAACGACAACGCGAGATCCGACAGCGTACGGTCGTCGCCGATCATGCCGATGAACTGGCGCATGACGCCCAGCCCGCCAGCCCGCGCGATAGTACCGACCTGCGTCGGGATATCGCCCGCGACCATGCGCAGCAGCGTGGTCTTGCCGGCGCCGTTCGGTCCGACCAGCGCTACCTTCGCGCCCTCGCCGACCCGGAACGACACGTCGGAGAACAGCGTCCGGCCGTCCGGCAGCACGCATCCGACCCCTGCCACATCCACGTAGCCCACGCACGCATCCTCCCCTGCCGGAGGCGAAACCTCAGTCGGTTTTTCGCGTCACCTTCAGCACGCGGAAGCCCTTCTGGCTGGCGACTCGCGTCACGGCCCAGCCGTGGGCGACCAGCCAGGCGTGCAGCGAGTCCCCGCCCAGGTGCCGGTTGATCACGAGCCAGGCGACGCCGTCCGGCGCCAGCCGCGACAGCCACTGCCGCAGGATCGCGTGCAGCTCGGCCTTGCCGGCGTGCGTGGGCGGATTGCTCCAGATCTGGGTAAACGTCACGTCCCCGGGAACGTCGTCCGGGGCATGCACACGCAGCCGGTCGGCCAGGCCGAGCGACGCCGCGTTCGCGGCCGTCAACTCGCGGGCACGGGCGTTGACATCCACCGCGTACACGGTCGCGGTCGGCGCCTCGCTGGCCAGCACACAGGCGATCGAGCCGTATCCGCAGCCCAGGTCGAGCAGCGGACCGGCGGTCGCGGTCGTGGGCAGGTCGGCCTTTCGCAACAGTACGGCGGTGCCGGGGTCGAGCCGACCGGCGGAGAAGATCCCGGACGCGGACTCGAGTGCGTAATGTCGCCCCGCGACGGAGAACTCGACCTCGCCGCGGCGAGCGGGTGCGGCCGGCTCGGCGCTGAAGTAGTGATCGGCGGTCACCAGACCAGTTTCCCGCGCCCCATGACGAGCGGGCGACGGGGGTGCCGAACGCGGCCGTTACGCCCGGAGCCGCCGCGTCAGGTCGGCGCGCAGTTCGTACTCGGCCTCGTCCGGATAGCCCACCGCGACCAGCGTGAGGCCGTGCGCCGGCGCCACCGTCACCTCGCTTGAGCGCTCCCTCAGCCTGAGCAGCGTGGCGGGCCAGGACGGGTCGCGGCGGCCGTCGCCGACCGGAAGCATCGCCCCGACCAGGCTGCGGACCATGGCCTGGCAGAACGCGTCCGCCTGGACGGTGACGACGGCCACCCCGTCGGGCTCGCGGCGCCAGTCCAGGCGGGTGATGGCCCGCACGGTGGTGGCACGTTCCTTCCGTTTGCAGTACGCCGCGAAGTCGTGCTCCCCGACCAGCCCGGCGGCGGCCGCCCGGAGCCGGTCCAGGTCCAGCGGTCGCGGCCAGCCCAGGGTGTCGTGTCGCCGCAGCGGCTCCGGCCCCCACGGCGTGTCGGCGACCCGGTACTCGTACCGCCGGAATGTGGCCGAGAACCGGGCATCGAACGTGGCCGGCATCGGCGTGACGGCTCGGACGCGCGCATCCGGCGGCATCAGCGCGGCAAGCCGCCGCACCAGCGACGGCCCGAGCTCCGCGAAGAGAGCGGCGGGTAGGTCGACGTGGCACACCTGGCCGGTCGCGTGCACACCGGCGTCGGTCCGGCCCGCGACGGTCAGCCCTAGCGGCGTGTCCGCGCCAACGAGCCGAGCCAACGCCTCGGTCAGGACACCCGCAACGGTGCGGCGACCGGGCTGCGCCGCCCACCCCGAGAAATCGGTGCCGTCGTACGAGATGTCCAGCCGGACGCGGATCGAACCGCCCAGCCCGGATGGCGAATCCGCGGCCTCGCCCACGACGGCGCCCTCACTCCCGAGCCCGGTCACTTCGCTGGATGCCCGTACCAGAAAGATGGAGCCCGGCACCCACGAAGGGTGCCGGGCCCCACAACGAGCTCAGGCCTTGGTGTCTTCGCCTTCGGCCTCGTCGTCCAGGCCCTCGGAGTCCTGGTCCTCGACCACCGGGGCCTCGTCCGGCGCGGCCGTCGCGACCGGAGCCGCGGAGGTCGCGGACCCGGCCGGGACCTCGTCCTCACGGGCCAGCGCCTCGACCTTGTTCCGCTGCGAGGCCGCCTTGCGTGCGGTCCTCTTGGCCGGCGCCGTAGTGGCCGCCACCTGCAGCTCCTCGACCAGCTCGATGACCGCCATCGGAGCGGCGTCGCCCTTGCGCGGTCCGGTCTTGGTGATCCGGACGTAGCCGCCCTGCCGGTTGCCGTACCTGGGGGCGATCTGCTCGAACAAGGTGTATACGACGTCCTTGTCCTTCACGACGGTCAGCACCTGGCGACGGGCGTGCAGGTCGCCGCGCTTGGCCTTCGTGACGAGATGCTCAGCCAGGGGGCGCAGCCGCTTGGCCTTGGTCTCGGTGGTTTTGATCTTCCCGTGCCGGAAGAGCTCGGTGGCCAGGTTGGCCAGCAGCCGCTTCTCGTGCGCCGGGCTGCCGCCGAGGCGGGGACCCTTGGTGGGCGTGGGCATTTTCTGGTGCTCCTCGTTAATTCTTGTTGCATGCGGCGGAGCCGCCTCGGTGGCGCAGCTGGCGGCGGTCGGGATTAGAGCTGCTCGGTCTCGCGGTAATCGTCGGTGTCGTAGTCAACGTCGCCGAACGAGTCCACGACGTGCGACGGGTCGTAGGACGGCGCGCTGTCCTTGAGGCCAAGGCCCATGCCGGCCAGCTTCATCTTGACCTCGTCGATCGACTTCTGGCCGAAGTTCCTTATATCCAGAAGGTCGGCCTCCGTCCGCCCGATCAGCTCGCCGACGGTGTTGATGCCCTCGCGCTTGAGGCAGTTGTACGACCGGACCGTGAGGTCCAGCTCCTCGATCGGCAGGGCCAGGTCGGCCGCAAGCTGAGCGTCCTGCGGGGACGGTCCGATGTCGATGCCCTCGGCGGTCTCGTCCAGCTCGCGGCAGAGGCCGAACAGTTCGACGAGCGTCGAGCCGGCCGAGGCCAGCGCGGTACGCGGCGAGATTGACGCCTTGGACTCGACGTCGATGATCAGACGGTCGAAGTCGGTGCGCTGCTCGACGCGGGTCGCCTCGACGCGGTAGGTCACCTTCATCACCGGCGAGTAGATCGAGTCGACCGGAATGCGGCCGATCTCGGCGCCGGCGTTCTTGTTCTGCGCCGCGGTGACGTAACCACGACCACGCTCGACGGTGAGTTCCATGTCGAGCCGGCCCTTGCTGTTCAGCGTGGCCAGCTTCAGGTCCGGGTTGTGCACCGAGACACCGGCCGGCGGCTGGATGTCACCCGCGGTGACGTCGCCGGGGCCCTGCTTGCGCAGGTACATGCTGACCGGCTCGTCGTGCTCGGAGCTGACCGTGAGGTCCTTGACGTTCATGACGAGCTCGACCACGTCCTCCTTGACACCGGGGATCGTGGTGAACTCGTGCAGCACGCCGTCGATCTTGATGCTGGTGACCGCCGCGCCCGGAATGGACGACAGCAGGGTCCGCCGCAGCGAATTGCCGAGGGTGTAGCCGAATCCGGGCTCCAGCGGCTCGATGGTGAACCGGGAACGGGTCTCGCTGAGCGACTCCTCCGAGAGGCTCGGGCGCTGGCTGATGAGCACGTGCTTCTTCTTTCTGTCGGGGCACCCGCTATTTGATGCCCGTCGGTGGCCCGGCGCCATGGGGCGCCGGGCTGTCTTGCTACTTGGAGTAGAGCTCGACGATCAGCTGCTCCTGGACCTGCGTGTCGATGACGCTGCGGGCCGGGAGCGAGTGGATCAGGATCTTCATGTCGCTCGGGATGGGCTCCAGCCACGCCGGCACCGGCCGGGAACCGGCCTGCGCCTGCGCGATGACGAACGGCGTGAGCTGCTTCGACTTCTCGCGGAGCGTGATGATGTCGTGGTCCTTCACCCGGTACGACGGGATGTCGACCTTGGCGCCGTTGACCAGGAAGTGGCCGTGCTTGACCAGCTGCCGGGCCATGTCCCGGGACTGGGCGAAGCCGGCGCGGTAGACCACGTTGTCCAGACGCGACTCGAGGATCTGCAGCAGCACCTCACCGGTCTTGCCGGGCTTGGACACGGCCTCCTCGTAGTACCCGCGGAACTGCTTCTCGAGAATGCCGTAGACGCGACGCGCCTTCTGCTTCTCGCGCAGCTGCAGGAGGTATTCGGTCTCCTTGGTCCGGCCACGGCCGTGCTGCCCGGGCGGGAACGGCCGGGACTCGAACGGGCACTTCGGACCATCGCACTTGCTGCCCTTGAGGAACAGCTTCATCTTTTCCCGGCGGCAGCGCCGGCAGTCAGCACCTGTGTAACGAGCCATTTCTCTCTACTCCTCAGACCCGGCGGCGCTTCGGCGGACGGCAACCGTTGTGCGGCTGCGGCGTGACGTCGGCGATCTGGCCGACCTCGAGGCCCGCGGCCTGCAGCGAACGGATGGCGGTCTCCCGGCCGGAACCGGGGCCCTTGACGAACACGTCGACCTTGCGCATGCCGTGCTCCATGGCCCGGCGCGCCGCGGCCTCGGCGGCCAGCTGCGCGGCGAACGGAGTCGACTTGCGGGAGCCCTTGAAGCCCACCTGGCCCGAGGAGGCCCAGGAAATGACCGCACCGGTCGGGTCGGTGATCGACACGATGGTGTTGTTGAAGGTGCTCTTGATATGCGCCTGCCCGTGGGCGACGTTCTTGCGTTCCTTGCGCCGGACCTTCTTGACGGGGGCCCCAGCGCGTGCCTTAGGTGGCATAAGTCAGTGCGCTCCTGAGTGCTTGGAGTGGTGGCGAGTCCGACGGACCGCGACCACCAATTCCGATGAAAGATCTACTTGCGGCCCGGCTTCTTCTTACCGGCGACGGTGCGCTTCGGACCCTTGCGGGTACGAGCGTTGGTCCGGGTCCGCTGGCCGCGCACGGGCAGACCCCGGCGGTGGCGGATGCCCTGGTAGCAGCCGATCTCTACCTTGCGGCGGATATCCGCGGCGACCTCGCGGCGCAGGTCACCCTCAACCTTGTAGTTGGCCTCGATGTAGTCGCGGAGCTGGACCAGCTCCTCGTCCGTGAGGTCCTTGGCGCGCTTGTTCAAATCGATGGCGGTCGCGGTCAGCGCTTCGATGGAGCGCGTACGACCGATCCCGAAGATGTAGGTGAGCGCGATCTCCATCCGCTTCTCGCGGGGAAGATCGACGCCGACGAGACGTGCCATGTGCGGGCTCTACTCCTCGATATCTCACGGAGGTCTGTGCCCGCCCCACCCCGCCTGCCCGGGCGGGCCCCGGCCTCCGACCGGGGGTACAGCCACGTGTCATCGTTACCTGAGACCGCGGCTGGGACGAGCTTGTTCTGTGGTACGGATCCAGCGGCGCCGGACTTAGCCCTGGCGCTGCTTGTGGCGCGGGTCGTCACAGATGACCATGACCCGGCCGTGCCGGCGGATGACCCGGCACTTGTTACAGATCCGCTTGACGCTCGGCTTGACCTTCACGGTGTGCCTTAACTCTTAGTCAGTCGGGACGTAGTCCCCGCAAGCCCTTACTTGTAGCGGTAGACGATGCGCCCGCGGGTGAGGTCGTACGGCGAAAGCTCGACGACGACCCTGTCCTCGGGAAGGATGCGGATGTAGTGCTGCCGCATCTTGCCGCTGATGTGAGCCAATACCTTGTGACCATTCGCAAGCTCCACACGGAACATGGCGTTCGGTAGAGGTTCGATCACTCGGCCCTCGATCTCGATGGCTCCGTCTTTCTTTGGCATGTCCTCCGCTACCTGACATCGGGTTCTTGGGGCAGGCTCACAACGTCTTACCCGGGTGACAAAGAGACATCCGGACCAGCCGCGGCTCCCGCCGCCCTCGAAGCGCTGAGGACATGCGGGAGTGGACGCTGCGCGCCAGCTAGCCAGTGTACGCGCGCCCATGCATCGACACCAAACCGAGGTCACCGTACCCCGGGGTCGGGTGTGTCGCGGGTCCGGAACTCGGACAAACCGCTTGTTTCAGCTCGTCGTCTTATCCCTGGCCGGCTTCGGGGGCGGCTCGTCGCCGCGCGCGATCGCCTCGGCCTCCAGCGCCTTCCGTTCCTGCTTCGCCAGCTTCTTCGCCTGCTTCTCGGCGCTCTTCCGCGCCTCTTCGGCGGCCCATTGCCGTGGTTCGCCGGTCGCCAGACCGCCGACTGTCCGG
>DASYTU010000023.1:0-17458 GCA_036001925.1 Actinoplanes sp. | reverse complement strand
TCGCGGGTGGTTTTGCCGTTGCGGGTGATGGTGCGGGTCCGGGTGATCCGGATGGCCTGTTCGGCGTGGGGGAACCCGATCCCGCCGGGGGTGTTGACGGTGACGGCTTTGACGCTCCGGGTCTCCCGGCGGCCGTGGCCGCGGTCGCGGGTCTGGTGCCCGATCGGGATCTGTGCCCATGGCAGTGTCTTGAGCTGCGCGAACAACCTCGGCCGGTTGGCCTTGACCGGGATGAGCAGGTGAGCACCCCGCGCGGCGATCTCGTTCGCGTGGCCGGTCTGGGTATGGAGTGCGTCGGCGACGAAGATCAGGTCTTTCAGGCTGCCCAGGACCTGTTCGACCGCGTCTAGAAGTGGCGTGAACGCGGGGATTTCGTTGGACTTCGCGCTGACGGTGACCTGGGCCAGGACGATGCCGGTGCTGGTGTCCAGCGCGGACAGCAGATGCACCTGGCCGCCGTCAGCCCGGCGGGCACCCCGCAGGGTCTTGCCGTCGACCGCGATCACCTGCCGGTACCGCGGCCGCCGGTGCCTGTCCGAGTGCCGGGTCCGGGTGCGTAGCCAGCCCGCGAGAACGGTCGAGAGAAGTTCGGCGTCCAGGCGGATCAGCAGCCGCCACATCGTGGTCGTGGCCGGAACCCCGCGACCGAATCCGAGCCGGGCACGTGCGCTGTCGTCCAGGTCGTGCAGCCAGTCGGTGATCGCCGCGAACGACGACGCCCCGGCCAGCACGGCACACACCGCGACCGTGAGCAGACCGGCGAGGGGATAGCGCACCCCCCGCGGGTCACGAGGGTCCGGGATCTCGGTCAGCGCGCGCAGCAGCCCACCCTGTTCACCATCGGTGACCGGCGTGGGAGAGGTGTCGGCGACCGGCGTTATTACTGTCAGTGCGGGGATGAGGGATGATGCCATCGGCGGGTGAGGTCTCTTCCGGTGTCGTGAAGCGTCGCAACTCCATGATCACCGACGGGATCTCACCCGTTCCCTCAGCCTCCACAGTGCCCTGAACACACGCGAATCCCCAGCTCAGGCACCTGCTCTTCGACTACGCAATCACCCTGGCGGCCGGGCACGCCTGAACGGCGACGTGCTCGCCCACTTCCGCTCCGGCGCCTGCGGATCAACAGACGCGACCGGCTACCCTGCTTTCCTCCTGAATCGACGGTCGGGAGTTGTGTGCATAGCATGGCGGCCCTGAGTAGATCGGGCCGATCGTCGGTATGGCGCCCAGGCACACGCACCTGGCCGAGATGAGTAGGTTGCCGGGACCGGCTGGTTGCACCAGGATTCGCAAATCCGCGGGCTGCGGAGCAGTGGAGCGACCTTCTGTCGTTTCATCGACAATGCCGTGGGGGAGCGCCGCGTACAATGCTGGCCTGGAAAGGGGTGCTAGCGAACTGAGGACGCGATGCAAGAGCCGGGACTCTACTTCCCATTCGTCCACATACGTGACGATGACTGGCTCAAGATGGCAGCGTTGTACTGGCCGTCCGTGCGCCGGTTAGTACCAGAAGACTACGTCAAGCATGACAGCGTCACTGCACGGACCTTCTTTGACGCCCACGTTTTGTGCGATGAGGATCCCGGACAACTAATGCCGGCTCTGGGCTGGGATCTGGAAAGAGCACTGCGCGAGAACGCGGACCGCCTTGTGCGTGACTTCAGCCTTGCCCGAGCCTATGCCGATTGGGACGGCGAATCTCGGTTCGAAGGCGGTCCGAACCGTGAACCTCAACTCGGATGGATCCACGTAACGAAGTTTCCCCCGGACGTACTTCGGCAGTTGCAGCAGATGGAGCTCGCTCGAGTCGGACGCTCCTCCGATCCAGTTTGGGGCCACGCCGGAGCGCCGGCTGACTGGATCGGAGTACATCCGGCCCTTGCCGGCGCATACATGACGGCCCTCGCCGGCTGGGTCAGCAAAGCGGCGAAATTCCAGCCGCTCACGGATCAGGACGACTTGAGGGCTGCGACGGCGAGCAGCGACGTTGGGGCTGCACTGGGCCTGCTTATCGGCCGATCGACCGAGCCGGCAAGCGGTGAAGATACCGCTGATGCCGGTGTGGAAACGTACGTGATGCTTGCGCTGCAATACGCCCGGCCCACGAACCTCTCGGGCATTTCGGCCGAGAAGATCCTCCACTGCCGGGCAAGCCTGTCCGAGGAGCTGATGGTGTTCCGCGACTACGTTGCATCTCAGCGCGCCGAGTTGGCCGAACTCGCCTCCGTACCCATCAAGCGCCGACGTCTTGAGGCGTTCGCCCAGCACGTCGAGGAAACCGTGGAGATACCGCTGCGGCAGCTAGAGAAAGGGCTGTCGCTCCACAGGCTGGAGCCAGTCAGATCTCTCCTCGTGGCCGGCTCGTTCGTACCACCCGCCGCCGTTTCTGCCGTAGGTGTGATTCCGCCGGCGGCGGCAACGACTGTGGGCGCGTTGGCTGCCGTGGGCAGTGCATGGTGGCAAGTCAACCGCGTCCGGGAAGCGGCCAAGACCGGCTCACCGGTCGGTTACCTCCTGGATGTTCGAGATCGGCTGACGCCGAAGTCCCTAGCTAGTCGAGCACGAAAGGTGTTCCGGGGTACATATGGCACGAAACTGCGGCTACACTAGCAGTTCTTAACAGCCAGTAGGGTCTCCCTCGTGCCGCTGAGCGCTCGTTGTCCGCGACGTTCATAGGCGGTCAGGAGAGCGTCGGTACGCTCCGGTGGAGGAGTTGTCGGTCGACGGATGGACGATCGACGCGATTGCGGTCATCTCAGGCCGCATCGTGGACGGCAGCGAAGCGCCAAGATCCGCGGCCGCACACCTGGTCGCGCCTGTGCTCCATTGAGGCGGAGGCTGGCGGATTCGAGAGCGGCTTCGATGCGCGAAATGCGTCCGACCGGCACGTTGCCGAGGCGATCCAAGCCGCCCTGGAGGCAAGCCAGCCACACCACATCATCGACGTCCGGACGGACGGGTGGGCCATCCAACACTCCATGGCGTGCCGGCTGTCCGGGCGGCTGTTCGAATGCGCAACCAACCAGGCCGCGTTGCGGATGGCTGGACCGCCGGGGGTTCCGGGCTGGTACGTGTGTGAGTCCACCGAGTATGGTCGGCTCGTGCTCGTCGGCGAGCCGGCAACTGGGGCGGGTGGTCGCCGTGGTTGATTGCGCGATCACAATCAGGCAGCCCTGGGCTCGGGCGATTGCCGCAGGGATCAAGACGGTGGAGAACCGGGGTCGGTCCACCTCGTATCGAGGGCTGGTAGCCATCCACGCGAGCCGGACGGTTGACAAGGCTGGTGACCGGGACGAGCGCATCGTCCGGTGGTTTGGCGAAGAGGCGAGCCTCGGGATACCGCTCGGTGCGGTGCTCGCGGTCGTCGAACTGGTCGACTGCCACCCGGCAAGCCCCCGTGACGTGCAGCCGTCCTGCTGCCTGCCCTGGGGTGAGACGTGGCACCTGCGAGGCGGGGAACGGGTGCAGGCGTACCACCTGGTGCTGGCCAACGTCCGACCGCTCGCCCGGCCCGTGTACGTACGCGGTTCCCTCGCGGTGCCGTGGCGGCTACCCGAGGACGTTGCCGCCGCCGTAGAGCGGGAGGTGGCCCATGCGTGAGCATCCGGATGCGGCGAACTCGCGGGCGTGATCCCCCCGCTCGGGCCAGGCGGCCTGCTGCCTCTCGCGTTCGTCAAGCTCGGGTGGCGCCGTTCACCGTGCGGATCGGGGACGAGTTCGTTTCGGTCCCGTACTGTATCTACAACGAATCCTCGTACGATCATGGTGTTTGACCTTGTCGTAGCGTCAACGTTTCTAATGATGGCATGCGGATCGGCGAGCTTGCGGCGCTGGTCGGGGTGTCCACCCGTACCGTGCGCCACTACCACTATTTAGGACTTCTCCCCGAGCCTGACCGGTTGGCCAACGGATATCGGGAGTATCGGTTGCGCGATGCGGTGGTTCTGGCTCGAGTGCGCCGGCTGGCGGAGCTGGGCCTGTCGTTGGACGAAATCCGCGACGTGTTGACCGACGATCAGGGCCGGGAGCTGCGGGACGTGCTTCTGGAATTGGACGCCGACCTGGCCCGGCAGCAGGAGGCGATCGTTGCCAGGCGGCAGCGGCTCGCGGCGCTGCTGGCCGACGCTGAACTGCGTCCCGACTCGACGGTGTCATCCGACATGGCGGCGGTGCTGCGCGATCTTCCCGCCGCGGGCTCGAAGTTCGCCGAATTCGACCGAGAGGTGTTGACGCTGATCCACACCGCGGCAGGCCCGGCCGATCGGACGTCTTTCTCCGCTCTGTTCCACCCGCTCACCGAGCCTCGGGCGCTCGCCCAGACGCAGGCCATCTACGCGCGACTTGACGAGCTGGCCGACGCCGACCCCGGCGATCCTCGCGTCGCCGACCTTGCTGGCGACCTCGCCGCTCACCTACCCGACGAGATGGCGTCGGCTTTGGTCGCCAGCGTCGACGATGCCGAAACCGGACATTGGCTGAAGATGCTGTCACAGGAATTGTCCGCCGCGCAGTACGAGGCGTTCCGGCTGCTGATGATCATGCTGAAGGAGCGGAGATGACACCGACGCCTGACAAAACGCCGGCCGTGAACGTGATCAGCCTGACTGCGGTCGATGCCGGCATGGTGCATCTGGTCGGCGGCAAGGCCGCTGGCCTGGCGAGGATGATCAAAGCCGGGGAACGGGTACCGGCCGGCTTCTGCGTGACCACCACGGCCCACCGAGCTGGGGTCGTCCCGGAGACGGAACTCGTGCAAGCGTATGAACGGCTTGGCGGAGGCGCTGTAGCCGTACGGTCGAGCGCGACAGCGGAGGACCTGCCGGACGCCAGCTTCGCCGGGCAGCAGGACACATTCCTTGGCGTGGCCGGTGCCGGAGAGCTGATCGATGCGGTGCGTAAATGCTGGGACTCGCTCCATACTGAGCGGGTCATCGCCTACCGCAGGAGCCGCCAGATCGACGAAGTCCATATGGCCGTTCTCGTGCAACGCATGGTCGATCCTTCGGTCGCGGGCGGCGTACTGTTCACCGCCAACCCGATCACCGGTTGCCGGACCGAGATGGTCGTCGACGCCGCGCCGGGACTCGGTACCGCCGTGGTCGACGGCTCCGTTATCGCCGAGCACTACATCCTGAATCAGGACACCCCGGCAGTACGTGAAGGCGGTTGCCTCAACCCTGAGCAGTTGCGGGATTTGCACGCAGCCGGGCAGCGGCTCCAGCAACTCTTCGGCTCGCCGCAAGACGTCGAGTGGGCCCTCGACCGGGATGGGTTGCTGTGGCTGCTACAGTCTCGGCCGATCACCACTCTCTTCCCCATGCCGCCGCATACCGGCCGGCCGTCTCCCCGCGTGTACCTGGAAATGGGCGGCCAATTCCAGGGCGTGTTCCAGCCGTTCACCCCCATGGGAATCTCCGCGCTGAGAGCAATTGCGGCGACCGTGAGCCGTGCCTTCGGCGCCAAGGCCGATCCACTTGAGGGACTCGACCGAGTGGTCGACATCGCTGGACGCCTTTACGTCGACCTGACCGATGTCGTACGCAGGAAGGGCGCCGATAAGTGGTTGCCGAAGATGGTGGAGGCGGACCTCGGGCCGCGGGTCCGGGCCGTGGTCGAGCAGACGCTGGCCGATCCGAGGTTCTCGCCCCAGCCTGGCAGCCCGACCCGGCGCGGCGGCATGCTCAAGCCGATGCTACGAATCGTGCCTCGCGGCCTGGCCGGGGTCGCACGCTCATTGGCGAGTCCCGCCGCAGCCCGCGCCCGCGCGTTTCGCGCGGTCGAGGGTTTCAAGGGTCAAACGGCTGCCCCGGCAGAGTTGAACACGGCGGCCGATCGGCTGAGCTTCGTCGAGGGGATGCTGCTGCCGACCGCGCAGCTCGAAAGAATGATCTGGCCGCTGATGGCCGGCATTCTCGCCGCCGCCGCACCGGCCGGCTTGCTCAAGGGCATTGCGAGCGAGGCTGAGGTCAACACGGTGTGGGGTGGCATGCCGCACAACGTCACTGTGGAGATGGACCTGGCGATCTGGCGCCTGGCCGCAGACGCGGGAGAACATCGCGAACTGCTGCGGAACACGCCTCCGGTGGAACTCGCCGCGATGTACCGCGCCGGGACGTTACCCCGCATCGGACTGTCGGAGTTCCTCGACAGATATGGGCACCGCGCTGCCGCCGAAATCGATATCGGCATCCCCCGCTGGGACGAGGATCCTTCGCCGGTATTCGCCGCGATGGCGAACTATCTGCGAATCACAGACCCCGATCAGGCCCCGGATCGGCGTTTCGAGCGGGCGGCCGCCAACGCCGAAGCGATGTTGCAGGAGTTGGTGCGGCGGGCGCGCCGCAGGCGGCCGGTCCGCGGCCTCCTCGCCGGTTTCTTCATGCGTAGGGCACGATCTCTGGCCGGCTTGCGCGAAGTCGGCAAGTTCGCTGGCCTGTACCCTCTTCGCCAAATGCGACGTCAGCTTCTGCTGATCGGCGCCGAGCTGGCTTCCGTGGGCTTGCTGGCACGCGCCGAGGACGTCATGTTTCTCAGCCTCGAGGAAGCCCGTTCAGCCGTATACCAGAGGGCCGATCACCACGCTCTGGTGGTATCCCGCAGAGCCGCCTATGACCGCGAACGGCGCCGTTCATATGTCCCGGTCGCTCTTTTCTCCGACGGTACCGACGTCGAAACCCTGAAAGCGCCTGAGGCCGCCGAGAAGGGGAAGCTGAGCGGGATGGCGGCGGCACCCGGCACGGCTACCGGACCAGCCAGGGTGATCCGCGATCCGGCCGACGCACACATCGAACCCGGCGAGATCCTCGTGGCCCCGACCACCGACCCCGGCTGGACACCACTGTTCTTGACGGCGGCCGGGCTCGTAACCGAAATCGGCGCCCCCCTAGCGCACGGCCCGACTGTTGCCCGGGAGTACGGCATCCCCGCCGTCATCTGCGTCCGGAACGCCACGCAAGAGATCAAGAACGGCCAGGTCATAACCGTCGACGGGGCAGCCGGAACCGTGACCATGGACGGCTGATTCCCGCAGCTGCCGCGATACCCGGACGTTCTTGGCACATGGGTGATGCAGTTGGCTGTGGCTCCAGCCGAGCTCTCGCTGCCCGGGATCCAGCCGGCCCGCGGTGACCTTCTCTCGGCCCAGGTAGATCTCTCCGTCCAACATCCCGGTTTCGAATTCCACCGTTCGGTCGCGGTCCTTGTACTCGACCAAGCCGCGACCTTTGACGTGCACCGAGTACCTGTTGTCACGAGCGGGCATCGTCGTCACCTCGCAGCGTCGTTCTCAGCGTAGTGACCGAACCCTGTCCGAGGTGAGGCCGAGCCTGTGTCGCCCGGATGTTGTGCTGCAACTGCCGCCAGCCGACGTAGGCGCCGGCGAGAACGACGACAGCGCCCAATGGACCTTCCAGCCGAGACCCTCCGTGTAGAACCGCTTGGACCGGTCCATGTCCTGGACGCCGAGGAGGATCGAGCTCACGTGCGCTTCCATGCCTTGTCTCCTTTGGCGGTTGATGGTGATGCACATGACGGTCACGCTACGTGCGGCTCCGTGACGGGTCACGGAGCCGCAACTAGCGTGAGCGCTATGGCTTCCATCGAATCCGTCACCCTCGACGCGGCCGACCCCACAGCCAACAATCGCTTCTACACCGCCGCTCATCGCGCCCAGCCAGCCACGGTCAACGGCTTCATCGGCGCTCTCGACGCCGGCGCCACGCCGCTGAAGCCGGCCGCGAAGTCGTTCCGGGCTACGGCGGCGTCGCACAAGCCCGGACGGGACGATCAGGCAGGTCTCGACCTCGGCGAGGAAGATGCCGGCCCGGCCACCCGGCAGATAGACGAGATCGTGCTCCTGCCGGGAGTCGCGGACGTGGCCGCGAGCAAGCGGTTCTCCGTTGACCGCGGCCTCGCCGTGGCGAAGAGCTTTGGCCGCAAGCATGTTGAATTCGCCAACTCCGTCGAGTCCGCCGAGTTGGCGCTCTACGGACGCTGTGACCTGGCCGGCGTCTCTCCCGACGGCACCGGATCGCACCGGCTCATGATGGGCAGCGATGCCGGGCCCTCCACCGACCAGGACCGGTTCGCGTGCGCGGCCGCACCGGCCTTAGCCGGGCTGAGCAGCGCACGGTATGGCGAGCTGACACAAGCTGGCAGGAGCAGATTATGAAGTTTCGAACCTACGTCGAGCCTCCGGAGCCCATGAGGGGCTTGGAAGTTCCTCCAGAGGTTGTGGAGGCGCTCGGTGGAGGCAAGCGGCCGGCTGTGACCATCACGATCAACGGGCATTCATGGAAGAGCAGGGTGGCCATCATGCGTGGCCGCTACCTGCTCGGCCTCAGCAACGCCAACCGAAACACCGCCGGTGTCGTGACCGGCGACGAGGTCGAGGTCGAGGTGGATATCGATGCCGAGCCTCGTGTTGTGGTCGAGCCCGCGGACTTCGCCCGCGCCCTGGACGCCGATCCGGTCGCCCGCACCGCCTACGACCGCCTGTCCTACAGCCACAAGCGGGAGCACGTGCTCGCTATCGAGAGCGCGAAGAAGGCCGAGACGCGCATACGGCTGATCGAGAAGGCCCTGGCCATGCTACGGGACAAGGGGTCGGCAGGGGGCCGTGCGGCCCGCGCCAAAACTCGAGGCGATCACCCCTGACATCTTCGAGACGATCACCCTGCCTTGACGCGAGATGAACTCTCCGCCTGGGTCGAGTCGTGGCTGGTGGCAGACACACATCACACGGCCGTCCAGTCCCTGTTTGTCGAAAGGGTGGAGCCGTGGCTCAGCGCAGGCAGAGTGTTACGACTGCCCAATCTGCGCGAGACTGCCGAACAAGACTGGGGATGGGTCGTAGGTCAACCGGTTTCCACGAGTTCCTATTGATCGACGGGGCCTCGTCGGAATTGACACTGCTCGTCGCATCGGATGACCGAGGGCAACAGGAACGTCCTCATCTGGCGCGAATCGGGCGTTACCTCTGGTGATTGAGTTTCGCCTGCGAGGTCGGTTGCTCCGGGGTGCGCAGGTATTCCGGGGGCACGGTGTCGGTGAGCCAGACCCCATTGGCGCTGCGGTAGAACACGTGACCGTCGCTGGTCATCGCGGCGGCATCCACCGTGAGGATCACGACTGGGCCGCCTCGGCGGGCGCCGACGCGGTGGGCGGTGCCGGTGTCGGTGGACAGGTGTACGTGGTGACGGCGGCCGCGGTGCAGGCCGGTGGCGCGGATCGAGGCGAGCGCTGCGGTGTTGGTGCCGTGGTACAGGCGGGCCGGGGGCGCCTGTGGCGTCAACTCGAGGTCGACCGGGATGGAGTGGCCCTGGTTCGCCCGGATCCTTTCGGCCCCGTCAGGGCCGTGGTCGACCGCGAAACGCTGCTTGTCGTTGCCCGCGACGACCGTGTCGAGGTCGGCGCGGGTGATCCGCAGCGCGGCGAGGAGCTGGGCCAGCGGGACCCATCCTGCGGCATCTGGTGCCAGGCCGAAGCGCCCTGGGGCGTGCCGCAACGCCAACGACATCCGTTTACTGAGCCTGATCAGGTTCTTGTCATGGTTCACACCGAGATTGTCCGGCCCGCGCGTCCTTATCGGAGAATGGTCGTTGGCAATGCGGATCTCGTCCAATGTGGTGACTGCGCGCGGACGGCCGGGCTCTTGGACTCGAGGGTTCAGTCTGCCGCGCCGAGGGCGCGACGCCGTTCCAGGACTGCCTCTCGCCGGCCCTCCAGGATGCCGATGATGGCCTGGGTCTCCTCGAGACCCGTCAACTCGGCCGCCACGCCCTCGGAATCCTCCACCCCGCCGGCTTCCCGGCTCAGGCGCGACCGGATGTCGTCGACGACCTTGCGTAGGTCGGCAAGCTCATCGTCGATATCACTGAGCTCCTGGCGCAACTGCTCCGGTGTCGCCTCGTCCGTCATCGCGCTTCCCTCGACATCGACCGTTTCCCAACACGCGCTGAAGGCCCCATCATCGACCGCACCGGACCATGAAGTCCAGCACGGAGCCCGGACACCGGGCTAGGTCTTCGACTCCGGGATCTTCCCGGTGTTGCGCAGGTTGACCAGCCGGTTGAGCGCGTCGAACCAGAACGTGGCGCCCATGGCCGCCGCCGCGATCGTGATGGCGAGGCCCAGGAGCTTGATCAGCCAGTCACTTGTGCCCGCCGCGTTGCCGGGCGGCGACACGCAGGCCGGCAGGGAGGATGGGCAGTCCTCGGGCCACAGCACGACCCGGCCCGTGCCGTTGACCGCGTCAACGAGATTCCGCACGCAGGAGACCTGGTCCTCTGGCGGCTGGCCGGGTGCCTCGCAGGCCTGGCCCTGCTGGACCTGCGCAACGGCGGCGGTGCGCAGCACCGGGTCGCGATAGAGCGTGCGGGCGATGGCGTACGCGTCGATGTTGCCGAGCACGCACAGCAGCGTCGCCACGACGATGATCCAGCGTTTCGCCCATCGTTTGTACCAGCCGGATACCCGGTCCATCTGCGCGTCGTACCAGGTCTCGACGTTGGAGATGAACTCCTCGAGGCCGCCCTGGCTCTGGTCTGCCAGGCTCAGCAACGCCTTCCTCGCCGGCATCTGTGGGTTCAGCTCGTCGATCGCCTCTCGCACATCGGTGAACGCGATGGACCCGGCATGGTTGGGAACCAGGGTGTCGATGAGGGCGCGGGAGAAGATCTCAGACGGGACGTACGGCGGTACCCGTGACCGCGTGGCATCCGGCGACGGCTTCGGCTGCATCATGGACCGCAACAGCGGGTGATCGAAGATGAGCGCGGTCAGACTGGTCCCGGCCGGCTGATCCGGGGATTGAAGCGCGCTGATGTCCTGTCCGGTCGGCTTCAGCGCCGATTCGTACAGCTGCTGCTCGTCCTTCGCCCCGCTCTTCGCGGCCGCGACCACTCCCTTGCCGCCGCCGGGTGAGCGCTCCCGGACTTGGTCGCCGGCCACGTCCAGCATGTTGCGCAGCCCGCGCAGCAGATATTTGGCGCGCTTCCGGGTGAGATTGCCGAACCACTCGACGATGGCGGATGCGGCCAACGCCGTCGCCGCGAACGTGAGTACGACGGCGATGACCACGTCGACGACGGCACTCGAGAACACGCGTGCAGCGTAGACCGCACCACAGTGGAGGCATGCCCGCCTACGCAGCGTCCGCCTGCGCGGCACGCAGCAGCAACGCGACCCACATGCGGAACGGCCGCCAACGCTCGGCCACGGCGGCGAGCGTCTCGACGTCGGGGTTGGGCCCGAGATCGTACGCGGTAGCCATCGCGCGGTGCAGCCGCTTCTCGTGCGCCGGAAAGGCATCGGGGTCCCCGGCGCCGCGCAGCAGGATGAGCTCGGCGGAGAACGGGCCGACGCCGGGCAGCGTCCGCAAATGCGCGAGTGCCTGCTCCCGGTGCTGCCCGCGGAGCAGGTCGGCGTCGAGCAGGCCGCCGGCGGCGGCTCGGCCCAGCGCGCGGAGCTGGTCCACCTTGAGCGCGGTCAGGCCTCGGGGCGGCACCAGCGAGGCAAGCCGCTCGGGTGCGGGAAAGGCGGGCAACGTCCGGTCGCCGAAGTCGACCCTGTCGCCCAGCTCCTCGGCCAGCCGGTTCTTGATGACGGCCGCCTGGGTCATCCGGATGCGGTGGCCGATGATCGTCCAGGCGGCGGCCTCGTACGGGCTGTGGAACTGGATGGGGCGCAGCCCCGGGTAGCGTGCCTGCAGGTCCCGGACGACCGGATCCCGCCGGCCCACATCGGGGAACGTCGTGCCGTCGGCGTCGAGCGACAGGATCCGTTCCACCTGCCGCTGGACGTCCGTGCGCGGCAGCCGCCCCGGGTTGGCCACGATCTCGCCGAGCAGGCCGTCCCGATCCTCGGTGACCCGGACGCCGACCGTGGCCCAACTGCCCTCCGCCGGGAACGCCAGATCGAGGCGTGCCCGATCGCCGCCGCCCTGCCCGGCGGGGAAGCCCTCCGTGAAGCGGGCGGCGGCGGTCAACGAGAAGGGGCCACGGGCCCGCATCCGGAAGGTGTTCGTCGTCATCGAATCTCCGTGACTAATGTCGGCGCCAGCGTACCGGGGCGGCCTGGGCCGCGATGAGCTCCTTGTGGCCGGCCAGGTAGAGCACGTGCGCCACGGCGTGTCCCATCCGGGGTCGGCGCCCTTCCCGTCGATCATGAGGTTATTGCTCGCCGGAACCGGTTCCGCCGTGCGCTAACCTCATGATCGACCGGAAGAATCGCCGGCGGTGGCCGCCAGCAGCTCCTCGCGGGTCGCGCCCGGCAATGGGTAGCGCGGGCGCGCCGCCTGCCACCGCGAGGATCCGGCCCGCCAGCGCGCGATCGGCCAGCAGCTCGTCGGCCGTGCCGAGTAGCGACCCGAGTGCGAGCTGCACGCGGGCGGCCTCCGGAGATCGGTCAGCGCGGCCGTGAACGTCGCCCGCGCCATCGCCCAGCCCGGATCGTCCGGCCGGTACGCCGTCCCGGCCACGTCCGCGTCGATCTCGGCGATGCGGTGCCGATCGAACTACAGGGTCGCCCGGTACAGCGGCTCCACGGTCGCCGCGGAGCGTTCGGCGAACCGGCGGACCAGCTTGTCCGGCTCATCTGTTCCGGTCTCCCGCAGCAGGTCACGCAACGTCCGCGCGTGCACCAGCCCGATCGACGCGCCGCGGCCGAGCGACGGGTTGGTGCAGAACGCCGCGTCGCCCACCGCGACGACCCCGGTGGCCGAGTAACTGTGGTGCCGATCCTCGAGCCCGGCGAGGACCTCGATGCCGGTGATCGGTTCGCCGTCGCGCCAGGCCGCGGCGAGCGGGTAGCGCACCAGGGCCGCGTCCCAATGAGCTGGGTCGCGCAGGGCGCCCAGCGCGTGGTCGCGGCTGCTGCCGATGAACGCGACCGTCCACGTGGCGTTGTCGCACGGCAGCGTGATGATCGACACCGAGTTGTGGTGCTGGAGCAGCGGTCCGGTCACGGCGGGAAGCTCTCCCCGGAAGTGCCGTCCGTAGTAGACGAAGCCGGCGTCCTCCCGCTCCTCGGTAACCGGCAGCCACGACGCGAGCGGCGAGCGCCGTCCGCCGCAGTCCACCACGAGGTCGGCGTGCAGCACGTCGCCGTCGCGGGTCCGTACGCCGGTGACGTGGTTGCCGTCGAGTTCCAGACCGGTCACCGTGACGCCGCGGCGGATCTCCAGCCGTTCGGTACGGGCGGCCACGCCCGCGACCGCTGACTCCAGCACCGGCCGGCGAGCGGTCAGCGTGTCGAAGCGGTCGTCGTCGGCGCGCAGGCAGTCGCGCGTGACCGGCTGCAGCTGGGCCATGTTGAGCCGGATGCCGCCGGCGGCCGCCAGCGCGTCCAGCACCTCGGGCAGGTCCGCCCGCATCTGTGCGTACCAGCGCGGGAGCATGATGTGCGAGAACCGGAACTGGTTGACCCCGCGTCGCTGCCAGGTCTCCCATTCGTCGCCGGGGTGCGGCGGAGCCGGGTCGCGTTCGAGGACGGTGACGATGTGACCGTCGCGGGCCAGGAGCAATGCGGTCGACAGGCCCTTGAGGCCGGCGCCGAGAACCAGGAAGCGTGTGGACCGGCCGGCCAGCGCGTCGTCGAACGTGGCCAGCTCGTCCCGCCGCCCGACGAAACATTGTTCGCGGGCTTGATCGAGCAGGTCACCCAGCTGGGTCCGCACGCCGGCACCCCCGAGAGGATGCTAACCGGGCAATCGACGTCCCAGGACTGTCACATCGCCGCCAACCTCACGCGGCCAGGGCGGCGTAGCGGCCGCCGACCTCGACGAGACTGTCGTGGGTGCCGGACTCGAGGATCCGGCCGTGGTCGACCACGACGATCTGGTCGGCGTCGCGGACGGTCGACAGCCGGTGCGCGATCGTGATCGTCGTACGGCCTCGCGCCAACTCGTCGAAGGCGCGCTGCACGGCGCGCTCGGTCGCGGTGTCGAGCGCGCTGGTGGCCTCGTCCAGTACCAGGACGCGCGGGTCCCGCAGCAACGTACGGGCGATCGCGATGCGCTGCTTCTCACCGCCGGAGAACCGGTGGCCGCGGGAGCCTACGACGGTGTCGTACCCCTGCGGTAGGCCGCTGATCAGGTCGTGGATCTGTGCGGCGCGGGCCGCCTCCTCGATCTGCGCATCGGTCGCGTCCGGCTTGGCGTACCGGAGGTTCTCGCGCACCGTCGTGTGCAGCAGGTAGGTCTCCTGGCTGACCACGCCGACGATGCCGGCGAGATCCCCGAGCCGCATGTCGCGCACGTCGATGCCGTCGATGGTCACCCGGCCGGCGTTGGGGTCGTAGAGCCGCGCGATCAGGGCGGCGATCGTGCTCTTGCCGGAGCCGGTCGCGCCGACCAGCGCGATTGAGGTCCCGGCCGGGACGTCGAGGGCGACGCCGGCGACCGCCGCGGTCTCGCTGCCCGGGTACGCGAACGTGACGTCCTCCAGGCGCAGGTGCCCCTCGACGTGCCCAAGCTCGACAGGGTCCGCCGGGTCGTCCACATCGACCGTCAGATCCAGGTACTCGAAGATGCGCGCGAACAGCGCCAGCGAGCTGGTCAGCGATACGCCGACGCTGAGCAGCCCCATCAGCGGCCGGAACAGGCCGGCCTGCAGCGCCGTGAACGCGACGAGCGTACCGATGCTCATGGTGCCGGCCGTGACAGGGAGGCCGGCGGCCAGGTAGATGATTGCCGGGATCGCGGCGAAGATGATGCTCATCGACGCCATGCGCCACCGACCGGCCAGCTCCGAGCGCAGCTCCAGGTCGATCAGCCGGGCGGACGAGGCGATGAAGCGGTCGACCAGTGCGGTCCCGGTGCCCATCGTCTTGCTCAGCTGGACGCCGCTGATCGACAGGCCCTCCTCGATAGTGACGTTGAGATCGGCGAGCTCGCGCTGGCGCTGGGCGGTGATCTCCCTGCGCATCCGCGCGACCCGGCGGGTCAGGTAGATGGCCGGCGGCAGCACGACCAGGGAGACGAGGGACAGCCGCCAGGACAGCGCCGCCATGGCGACCGCGGTGGCGACCGCGGTGGTCAGATTCGAAGCGATGGACGTCGCGGTCGAGGTGACCACGGATTCCATGCCGCCGATGTCGTTGGTGATGCGCGACTGCACCTCGCCGGTCCGGGTGTTGGTGAAGAACGCCACCGACTGCCGGTGCAGGTGCGCGAACACATCGGTGCGCAGCCGATGCATGACCCGCTGGCCGACGCCGGTCGAGATCCAGGTCTGGACGACGCCGAGTGCCGAGGTCACGGCCGCGACGGCGACCATGCCGAAGACCAGGGAGACCAGCAGTCGCACGTTCGCGTGCGGCAGCGCGACGTCGATGACCTCGCGCAGCAGGAACGGCGACGCCATCGAGATCACGGAGGAGGCCACGATGATCGCGATGACGACGGCGAGCTGCCATCTGTGGGCGCTGAAGAGCCGGCCGATCCTGCGCAACGACACGTCGCGGGCCTGGGCCTTCTCGGCGGCGGTGACCGATGTGGGCCCGCCGCGGCGCCCACGTTCCAGGGAATTTCCTTCCAAGATCTACCTTCTTCTCGTACGAGGCATTGCTGAGGTTACCTCAACATGAGGTTACAACGGTAACCGCTGGTACGGTATTCCGGTGGACGACGAGAGCCTGTCCGAGCTGTTCTGGGGCGTCGCCCGCCGACTTCGGCACCAGACCCGCCAGACGCTGTCGCCTTGGGATGTGACGCCGTCGCAATCCCGGGCGCTGAACGTGCTCATGCGCCACGGCGTGCTCCGGCTCAGCGAGCTCTCCGACCACCTGCACATCGCGGCCCGGTCGACCACCGAGGTGGTGGACGACCTGCAGCAACGCAGCCTGGTCGAGCGCCGTCCCGACCCGGCCGACCGTCGTGCCACGCTGGTCGCGCTCACCGGCGTCGGGGCCGACGTGGGCCGCGCCATCGCCGAGGCCCGCCAGGCCGAGGCCGAGCGCTTCTTCGGCGCGCTCAGTCCGGCCGACCGCGCCGACCTCGGGCGCATCCTCCGCACGCTGGCGGGGTGACTGCCGCGCATGCCCGCCGTCGACCGGTCGCTGGGCTTGCGGATCACCGTGGCCGCCGTTCTGGCCGCGCTGCTGCTCGTGCCGTCGTCGCTGATCGCCGTGCTCGTCGTCGACAACTGGGCGCCGCTGCACGACCTCGACCTGACCGTGACGGACGCCCTACACGGCTTCGCGGTGGATCATCCGGCGTGGGTTCGGGCGATGGCGGTGTGGAGCATCGTGTTCGCCCCGACCTCGCTGCGCGTCGCGGCCGCGGTGCTGGTCGTCTGGCTGTGGCGGCGCGGCGCGTCCCGGGTGGCCGTGTGGGTGGTGATCACCATGACGGTCGGTGGTGTGCTCGGCGGGCTCCTCAAGCTCCTCGTCGGGCGGCACCGTCCCGACCTGCTCGAGCCGGTGGCCCGGGCGACGGGTTACTCGTTCCCGTCCGGGCACGCGCTCAACAGCGCCCTGGCGGCCGGTGTATTTCTGCTGGTCCTGCTGCCGTTCGTCAAGGAACGGCGGTGGCTGCGCGCGGTGCTGTGGGCGGTCGCGATCGTCGTCCCGTTGATCACCGGCGTGTCCCGGGTGGGCCTCGGGGTGCACTGGACCAGCGACGTGGTCGCCGGCTGGCTGCTGGGCGTCGCGGTGGTGGCGGCGACCACCGCGGGCTTCGAGGCCTGGCGTGGACGCGTCGGCCGGCGCGAGGTCGACGTCACCGGCGAGGGCGTCGAGCCGGAGATTGCCACCGAAGGATAGGCGTCGGAGCTTCGGGTATTGCGCCGTGCGTGTCTGCCGTCGCCGTCCAGTCGCTGAAACGTATATTCCTGCCCGTCGCCGTTCTCCTCGCGTTCATGACCGGGCTCGGGCTGCTCGTCACGACGGTATGGGAGCGGTCGTGGCCGTTCACCGTCGAGGACGCGCTCAATCGCGATCTGGCCGGCGAGCGCTCCGGCTTCTGGGACGGGGTTTCCTGGTTCTTCAGCACGCTGGGCAGCACCCCGGTGATCATCGCGGTGACGGCGGTGGTGGCGCTCGTCCTGCGGCTGACACTGCACCGCTGGCGCGAGCCGCTGTTCCTGTGTGCCGCGGTCAGCGCCCAGGCGGTGGTGTTGTTCTTCGCGACGCTGGCGATCGATCGGCGCCGACCGGCGGTCGCTCACCTGGACGAGTCGCCACCCACGTCCAGCTTCCCGTCAGGCCACACGTCGGCGGCGGTGGCGCTGTACGCCGGCCTGGCCTTGGTGCTGTCCCTGGTCGCCCAGCGAACCTGGGTGAAGGCGGCCTGCTGGCTGCTGGTCCTGGTGCCGAGCTCGGTGGCGGTGGCGCGCCTCTACCGGGGCATGCACCACCCCAGCGACGTGGCAGCGTCGCTCCTCAACGGCGCGCTGTGCGTCGTCATCATGGCGCGGGCGGTGCTCGACCGCGGCGTGAGCTGGTCGCGTGCTGTACT